>NZ_WQGD01000042.1:0-9758 GCF_013034475.1 Ruegeria sp. HKCCA6837 | reverse complement strand
GCGAGGTTCTCAATTCCGAATGGTTCACAACGACCAAGCAGGCACAGATCGTGATCAATTGCTGGCTCAGGCAATACAACCACACCCGACCGCATCAGGCCCTCAACATGCGCCCACCAGTCCCCGAAACTCTAGTCCGAAATGGCCCAGAACACGGGGGCTAGACACTTCAATTACGGCGCGCAAACTCAGCATCAAGTCGATTCCTTCGAAAAAGTATTTTTAATTATGATATGGTTTTCTGCACCAAGGGAAAAATCCCCCGCTCAGAGGCGGGGCTGGCACTCGTTACCCCCCATCCCGAAAAAACCCGCATTGTTCGGAGGGAAACCAATTGAACATCGCGGGCGTTAGTTTCGGGGTGCTTTAAGTACGGCGCGGATCGCGGTTTGGATCAAAGTTCCCCGCGTCACCTTAATCTGGGATGATAGGCAACGCGGGGATTTAGTCTGACCATGGGACTGCCCAGACTAAATGGGGTAAGGGTTTTACGGGGTTATTGGCTAAGTGGATCAAACGCAGGCTAGGCTCTGGACCTATTAACTGGTCGGAGCGTCAACGGCTGCTTTGATATAGAGCAGACACTGGTAGAAAATACGGCTATGACCGGGTTGCGGACTAAACTGACGTTTAACGAATTGACCGCGTGGGTATGGGGATCCCACGCGGCCAGACAAGATGAAAAATCGTGCGCTTTCACTCACGCCAAATACCATAGGAGCATAAATTCACCGGCTCAACGAAATGCCGGCGATGGGTGCTTTGGAGGCCGATATTTCAACAGTAACGGCATCAATAACGTCCAACAGATCCCTATTGTTCCGGTCAATTTGGCAAAAGATGCTCGGGAGATTATCAGTCGACGATTTTACGCGCTTCAAGGTCTGCTCCGGTGGCAGAACTCAATTGGACGCTAAGTTTGCCGGCGGTTCCAAACCTGAGATTTCGAGGATCAATTTTCGACGGATTGCTTCTGCAAGATCGTCTTCATTCGCCGCAGTTACGACAAAGGCGCCGATACCACCGATTATCTGCTGCTCGTAGATTTCGGCGAGATCCGGATAACGGCCCGGCGTGTCGCAGAACCGGCAAAGGATTGGAAGCCCGTTGATCGTTATGCCAGACGCAACCACTTCCTCTCGTGCGGTTGATATCGCGGGTCCTGAAAAACTGTTCGGGCTGTCACCCGAGAAATCTATAACTTTTCGCCAACCTTCAAATTCGTTCTGCTCTATGAGCCTCTTGGCGTCGAGCAAGGCTGCCCCAATTGCATTTCGCCCATAGGCTTGCCGAGGCGGGCCTATCAATGCTTCTGCAAATACCTGTGCGCTTTTTGCTCCATCGATTTTGGTCCAATCGACAACAATTGCGGTATTCGCAGCCCACTCAACATAGGTCACCGCTATGGCGCCATAAGCTGTCTCCTGTATTGCAGCAAGCACGCGAGGATCGGTGATTGCGTTAGCGTATCCTTGGCGCTGAAACTCGATTTCCGCCTCGGTTATTGAACCAGACGCATCTGCCAACAAAACGAGTTCCAGTTCCACCTCTTCGGAGAGAACAGGCAAACCAAACAGGATGAATAGTACGGACAGGATGCGCATACAGAAAGGGTAGCGTATCTCTACAGCTTTGAAACCGCTTAACGCTTGATAAGGTTTTTTTGTCCTAGCAACTTAAATTCCACCCACTTGGTGGGTGGCAACGAAAGAATCCGAACCGTCGAACCCGCGAGGCCTCGACCTTCAACAACTCTGCTTTACCTCTGGTTCATGCGTTGGATTGCAGTTCTACTTCTCTTTGTTCCCGGGATCGCGCACTCGAATGACTGGGACAGTTTCTCCGAGCCTGGTGCAATCGCGATTATGCGTCATGCGCTTGCTCCTGGCACGGGTGACCCGGCAAACTTCGAAATTGGTGATTGCGCGACACAGAGGAACTTAGACGAGCGTGGTCGGGAGCAAGCACGAGCCATCGGCGCTGCATTGCAGGAGCGGGGCATTAATTTCGACGCAGTGCTAAGCAGTCAGTGGTGCCGAACTCTCGAAACGGCTGAGCTCCTCAATGTGGGACGCGTCAGTGAAGCTCCACCCCTCAACTCATTCTTCGGCGATTATTCGACACGGGACAGCCAGACAACCCAGACACGCAACCTGATCGCTGAAACCTCGGGTCGTTTGATGCTTGTCACCCATCAGGTGAACATTTCCGCCCTCACGGGACAGACCACGCGATCCGGCGAGGTTCTCATAATTCGATCCACAGCAAATGGTGTCGAAGTTCTTGGCAGCATTATGATACAGCCGTAATTCAAGCGGTTGAAGCAAAGCTTACGTCCACCCGTGGTCACTTGAGATTGTTCAACCATTTTCTAATTCATTTATTTCGGGTCCGAAGAGGAAACCGACCACCCAAAATCAAGGCCATTCGAGGTAAGTTTTTTGACCCAAAACGGTAATTCTATCTTTTTTTTCGACAGGCAGTAACGTGCCGAGGCACACCAATTAATGCTTCGTGCATAGTCACGCAAACAAATCTCTCAACTAATAAAATAATGCAACAAAGACGAAGTTGACAGTTGCTCTTACCGCTTCAGGGAACTGTGCATGCTCGCACATCATTGGTGCGCGTCTAGACCGAACACTGCAGTGATCTAGTTCTCAATCAATAAACTTTTTGGAGACATCCCGATGAGCACCACCGCAAAACTATCCCGACGGACAATCCTTGCTGCCGGCGCTGCTTTGCCACTGGCTGCAGGGGCAACCGTTCGGCCGAGTGCAGCACTTGCCGGAGCGAACGGAGCAATGACTCCGAACGCAAGTAAGTATTCGTTCAATCTCGGTAATTTTGAAGTGTCGACGCTTCTCGTTGGAACTCGTACAGTCGAAGAACCCCAAAAGACATTTGGGATGAATGTATCTCCTGACGAGTTCAAGGCTGTTTCAGAAGAGAACTTCATTCCAGCCGACAAAACCCATTTCTTTTTCACGCCGACCGTTGTGAACACTGGCGAACAGGTCGTTTTGTTTGACGCTGGCCTTAATGCAGCAGGCACAACAGCAGCTCTTGAAGCGGCAGGCCTGACGCCCAATGACATCGACATGGTCGTAATCACGCACATGCACGGCGATCACATTGGTGGTTTGACGGGCGAGGATGGCGCCCCAACCTTTGCAAATGCCAGCTATGTCACAGGGCAGCTCGAGTACGACACGACCGCCGACGCTGGAAACGAAGCATTCGATGCAAAAGTTCGTCCGCTTGCTGACAAGATGACTTTTATTGGAGATGGCGACACAGTGGTTTCCGGTATCACTGGTATGGCAGCCTTCGGTCATTCACCTGGTCATATGATCTACATGCTGGAAAGCGGTGGTAAGCAGGTCGTAATTACGGCGGACACGACCAACCATTATGTCTGGTCGCTTGCTTATCCTGACTGGGAAGTTCGTTTTGACCGTGACAAGGCAGCGGCGGCTGCAACTCGCCGAAAAGTCTTGGGCATGCTTGCCACCGAACGGATGCCCTTCATTGGCTATCACATGCCGTTTCCCGCTGTCGGCTATGTTGAAACGCGTGGCGACGGCTTCCGCTATGTGCCGCACACCTATCAGACGTTGCTGTAGACTAAAGGTTGCGACTGAAGCAATAGCGGGGCGGATTATTGCGCCCCGTTCAGCTAATTGATCTGTGGTAAGTTGCGATGAAAAGGGAGATTTCCGATGCAGATTGGGAAAGCCGGGAAGGCAATAACATCCATTTCGACAGCAACTCACGACACCATCACGGTGAGAAACCATGACCTAGCACACGAATTGATGGGCAACGTAACTTTTACCGAGTACTTTTATTTGTTGACGACTGGGCGCAAACCAACACCGGATCAGGCCTACTTTCTTGACGTTTTGCTGGTTTCGATTGCTGAGCATGGGCTGGTTCCAACCAACCAAGCTGCCAGGATGACTTACGCAGCTGACCCCGATTTCCTTCAAGGAGCAGTAGCCGCTGGACTGTTGGGCTGCGGCAAGGTTATTCTCGGAACGACCGAAGTAGCAGGACGCTTTCTTCAGGAAACACACACCCGGATCGCGAAAAATGGCGAAGCGCTGGACGACATCATTGTCGAGATGCGCGATGATGGCAGGCGCATTCCAGGCTTCGGACACCCCCTTCACAAGCCAATAGACCCTCGCGCGCAACGCATTCTTAACCTTGCCGAAAAACGGAAGGTCATGGGCACCTACACACAGCTCGCCCGTGAGATAGAAGGTTCTGTGTCTCGCCTTTGGCCGAAGCCCTTACCGATGAACGTCTCGTTCGCGATTCCCGCAGTACTCCTCGATTTGGACTTTCCGCCTTCAGTGCTTAAAGCGGTCCCCATTCTGGCACGCACGGCAAGTCTGCTAGCTCACCTCGCTGAGGAGAGTGAAACGCCTATCGGATTTACGTTGGCGCACCACGCGGAGATGGGCGTCAACTTCAAACCAACCAGGTCGTGAAATGGGCCAGCAAAAACTGTCTGACTTGCCTTGGAACGAACTCGCCGCTGTGAATGATGCGGCATACCGGAAGCAGCTTGCGTATCTCTGGGAACACTCCGAGTTCTACCAGACAAAGCTCGCCGCCGCGGGAATAGCCTCGGCCGAAGAAGCCGGGGGGCTCGACGACGTTTCGAAGTTGCCGTTCACTGAAAAAGACGAGCTACGTGCGTCGCGAGACGAAGATCACCCCATTGGGCGTCATCTTGCGGCCTCCATGACGGAAATCGTTCGGGTGTACTCGACCAGCGGGACTACAGGAACACCCAGTTACATCCCGCTTACTGCTGATGATTTGGCTAATTGGGTTGAAATTTCAACTCGATCTTATGGCGCCAGCGGATTGGCCAAGGGCGAACGTATGGTAACGACGTATAATGCCGGGCCTTTCGTTGCGGGAGTGACGCTAGACGCTTTTGCTAAACTCGGGGTCTGTCACATTCCAGTTGGTGCTGGAAATACCGAGCGGTTGATGACTGCTATTCAACTCCTAAAGCCTACCGTTCTCGGCTGTACGCCGTCTTATGCGCAGTACCTTTCGGAATGGGCGTTCGAGCGTGGAGTCGACACGGCTGCGTCCTCGGTGAATAAGATTCTCGTCGCCGGAGAGCCCGGCGGTGGCGAACCTTCAATGCGGCAACGCATTGAAAAGGCTTGGGGTGCGCGGGTGACTGAAGCAATGGGAATCGGCGACATATCTGTGTCACTTTGGGGGGAGTGCACGCATCAGAACGGAATGCACTTCTCCGGCGCAGGTTTTGTTCACTTCGAACTTATTGACCCTGAAACCGGCGCCAACATCCCCATCGAAGACGGTTCAGAGGGCGAGTTGGTCTACACCCACCTTATGCACCAAGCTGCACCTCTTCTTCGCTTCCGCTCACGTGACAGGGTACGTCTAAGCACTGGAGCTTGCCCATGCGGCCGAGATACCCCGCGCGTGCGTTGCATCGGTCGGACCGATGATCTTTTGATTGTACGCGGCGTCAACGTATTTCCTTCCGCTGTGCGAGACGTCGTCGGAAAAATCGGGGCTGAGGTCAGCGGAGCAATCTCGATCAGGCCAAAGACTAAATCAGTTAAGCTAGCGCCGCCATTACCAATCGTCGTCGAGTTGGCAAAAGACCAAGAAGCCGACGTTGGGCTATCCAGTCTCATTCGTAAGCGCCTGCGTGACGAACTGCTGGTGACAACCGACATTACTTTGGTTCCTTTCGGCACACTGCCTAGAACGGATTACAAGTCAAAGCTGGTCGATTGGTCAGAAACGGAATGAAGCCAAAATAGTGGAGCAAACGAAATGGAAAAGAGTAACGACCTGCGGAAAATCCAGACGCAGGGCGTCCACCACATAACGATTATTGGAGCAGACCGGCAATCCTCCATCGACTTTTGGGAAGGCGTGTTGGGCATGCCGTTCGTCTTCGATCAGCCGAACCTCGACAATCCGAACGAAGGGCACATTTACTTCGATCCCGGTGACGGTCGTTTAATCACGATCTTCACAAATGAGGACCGCAAGCCTGACCCGACCGCTGTTCCCGAGGACACCGGATCGCTTCACCATCTTGCGTTGAACGTGAGCCAGGCGACGTTCTGGCAAGTTCAGTCGAGACTTGACGCACGGGGCGTCGCGCATTCCGGCCCTGTTGATCGTGGGTTTATGGATTCAATCTACTTCCGCGATCCTCTCGGCCTTCGGATCGAATTGGCTTCCTATCGTTTTGAGCCGCCCGAAGGCTGCCGACACGCCGACGTGATGATCGAAGCTCACCGTATCAGGGTGACGCGGGGAGATCACCATATCGACAAGGAACATCTTGCCGACGCCATTGAGCTCCTGGTCCGTAGGGATCAGCAGTCCCTGTCCAAGGATCGCTCGGCTCGAAACCCTTACTCCTAAATAGTGTCAAGCAAGTGTGGCTTCCTTTACGTGTTGAAAAGAAAGTTGAGATGGATAATTTTTCGACCCAACTCGGTCAACGCGATGGCCTCCCGGACGCGCTTTCAGTGCTGCTTAAAGAGTATCCCCGCGAAGGCTGGGAAGAACATCCAGGCTTTGAAGGACTCGTCCGCTTTTGGCTGGACCGCCACATGATGTTCCGTCGGCTTTTGGAAATGCTGGCGACTGAAACCGAGAAACATTTGGACCAAAAAACGGACCGGATGGTCTTCAAGGCGCATGTAGCAAAGCTTGGCTCGATGTTGGTTGGCGAACTGAACGGTCATCACAATATAGAGGACGCACACTACTTCCCTATATTGGCGAAGAAAGACTTCCGGATTAAGCGCGGCTTCGAAATCCTTGACCGTGATCACCACGCTTTGGATGATGTCTTGCATCGTTACGTTAAAGCGGCGAACGCCGCGATAAATGCAGAACTCCAATCTTCTCGAGAGATCGGCAAGTTTCTCGAAGAGACGAATAGACTTGAGAGTATGTTGTCTCGCCATTTGATTGACGAGGAAGAACTTGTAGTTCCGGTGATCCTTAAGCATGGCGCGGGCGGTTTGGGTTGAAGTTCACGCCTCGTCGCAAGCAACAAACCGTCAAGTGGCTTGGAAAAAATGGGTTCTTCCGAATACAGTCTGTACGAGAAAGCAACTGCGCGCCCAACTTTTGGGGGGACAATTCAAACAAACGAAACGGCCTAAAGCGGTTGTCTAAGCTGTTTGTGTAGGCAAACCTTCAGAATGATCTTTCGATCACCTTTTCAAGTGAAACTGGTGTGACTTCGACAATCCGTTCGAAGGGATTCCCCATAACGACGATTCCAAAAAGTACTGCGCCGTTTAATGCCGCAAACATCGCCATCACCGCCGTTGAAGCACTACTCAATGGGTATGCTAGGAAGCAAATCGCCGTAAATACAAAGCCGACTGAAGCGATCGTCCAGAATAGCTTGGTTGGGCCAGACAGGACATTCAAACTGAGAGTTGCCCGGGTCTCTTGTACAGCCAGATGACTGACAAGAAGGTCATCCGCAAGTGGTTCGCTTGCGTTCGACCGCAGATGCATCAAGCCAGTACCGATCTCACTCATTAGCGCGTCTGCTGCCAACGAAAGCCCGCCTTCCCCGAGAAGGGGCCATTCCTCATTGACTAAAATGTTTGCAAGTTCCGCCACTTTGGCTCTTATGATCGCAACTTCCGGGTCGCTCGACCAACCCAAACCTTTATAAACTCGCTCGATTTCAATAGCCTGCTGGTTGGCAACAAATCTCAATTCGGTGAAGTCTTCGCGAGTTACGCTAAAGCCAAGCGTCAGCAACAGCGAGTGTATCACTGATATTCTGAATGCCCCCCAATCAAGGATCTTAATGTGTTCGTCGGCTATTCGGTTATGTATTGCGGCGTGCATCACTCGGTACAGCAAAGTTACGACTAGGGTGAAGCAAGCGACACACAGCATGAATACGGGTATCAGATCATTAGAAAAGGCCAAGCTCCATACCTTTCGATCACTTTATGCCAACGCTCACCACCAACTTCTGATTGAGCATCCAGCAACTGTATATTGGAAACGTATGGCCGCAAACAACGCTGCTTTTGGTCAGCTAGGATTAACGTCCGCAAAGGGCTCGGTGCGGTCGTTCGCTTCAACTTGCCTTAATGTCTAGTCTGCGGACAAAGCAGAAGTATGAACTTAGCCGCGAGAAAACCTACGCACACATCTGGCAAACAGGCTCAATGCTGCGATCAGAACCTGACCCTAAACGCCAGCCCGACCAACGGCGCTGTTTCATAGCTCTGACGACTAATTTCGGCTCCATTCGCATCATCTAGCGTCAGGCGGCCGTCAATTTCTGCGCCTGCAAATACGCTCAATGAAACCCCGGGATTCGGGTTGTACCCAACAGAAAGAACTACAGGGATACTCCTATCTTCACCTACGCCATCCGGGGCAAGGCCATCCCCATCCAACCTGAATCGTATCCTTTCCGATCGCGCGGTCAACGAAAGTTCTATCGTGTCATTCAACGCGTAGCTCAGTGTCAATCCGGGACCTTGCGTTGCTCCTAAACCAGAGCCAGTGTTCAAGTTCCAGCGATCATTTATGTCCCAGTCGATCAGCAAAGCCGGAAAAAAATCAGTACTGTCATCGTCAAACTGAGAAAACGCACCAAAGGCCGGGCCTATCGTCAGGCGCTCGCTCAGTTGCCAAGCAAGACCAGCAAAAACACCATAGGTTCTGCCGTCAGAAGAGGAGGCCCCGCTTTGATAGTCCCACCTGATTTGTGGCGACACAAAAACCGTAGCAGTATCACCCACACGAAACCGGACAGGAACAGCAATGCGAAGGTCACGGATGTTTTCCCAAGGCTGGTTGTTCGGTTGGCTGAAGTTATAATCCAGCTTGCCAAAGCTGGTGGAAAGCCCAACGGAGTTGCCTTCTTCCAGATTGTAAAGTGCGGTGACACGTAGAAATGTTCGACTTGCAGAGAACTCGCCACCGTCACTCAAATCCGCGTCCCCTTGAAACGCGGCAAGCCCATCAATCTGATACGCCCAACCTAGCCGGGGCTGTGCAGCAGACGGAAACGCTGTAAACCCTAAGGAAATAGTTC
The DNA here is from genome assembly GCF_013034475.1 of Ruegeria sp. HKCCA6837. Lineage (NCBI taxonomy): Bacteria > Pseudomonadati > Pseudomonadota > Alphaproteobacteria > Rhodobacterales > Roseobacteraceae > Ruegeria > Ruegeria sp. HKCCA6837. The sequence goes on along the minus strand of NZ_WQGD01000042.1, from coordinate 649 downwards.
CAAAGCAGCACGTTAGAACAAGGTTTTTCATATGACATTTCCTACGTGACGCTGGACTCCCTTCGGGTTGCCATTCCTGAACGAGCGGTTCAAGTCCTTTAGATTCTAATCTGCGGACAAAGTTGACATCACCCTTCTCGCTACGGGCAATCGTTGACGAAAGATATGGTACATTTGAATTGACCACCAAAGTAGACCTGGGAGGAGGCAATGTCGTTCGAGGAGTTCAGAAGACAGGAACTTGAGGGTTGGGACAAGCGGGCCGTTATGTATGAAGGGTTGACCGCTCGCGTCACGACGCAGGCTATACCCGCGCTTTTGTCCGGAGTGCGAGCGCGAGTTGGCCTTCAGATCCTCGACATTTGCACAGGTCCCGGGTTTGCTGCCGGAGCAGCTGACGCTATCGGCGCAACTGCCAAAGGCATCGACTTTGCGCCGAGCATGGTCGAGGTCGCACGACAGCGGTTTCCGCACCTGGAGTTTCGTCAGGGCGACGCTCTAGCGCTTGAAGAGCCTGACGGCTCATACGATGCGGTAATCTGCAACTTTGGGGTCTTTCACTTTACAGATCCAAAATTGGCCTTCGGTGAAGCCTACCGCGTTCTGCGACCTGGAGGACGTTATGCCTTCAGCCAATGGTCGCAGCCGA
>NZ_WQGD01000041.1:0-10096 GCF_013034475.1 Ruegeria sp. HKCCA6837 | reverse complement strand
CCCTTGTTCCCCCCTCTCGACCAAAGTAGTGGCCCAATTTTACGGGGCAAAGACAGACCCATGGTAGGGTTCTTCACCGTGCTTAAATGGTTTGGATATGGGCAATATTGGAGACAACAAGCTAGCACTGAACACAGAATATGATAACTACGCGACAGTTAGATGAGTGGGCCGCGTCTGTTTCAGTTGCGCTGTTGCTGTAGCGATAAACCCACACCGCAGAGTGAAGCTTTGCTGGTGCTTGGTGAACCATTGCGTTAAAAATAATCGACCTGTCGCTCGAATTGAAAAGTACACCAAGAACCGTGAACCAAATCACGCCAAGACTGCGATGCGATGGTGCGGTCGCATACCGCAGAATAGTGAACTTATAAAATGCTGCTGAGTCTTTTTAGAGGTTGGGTTTCGACAGTCTTTTAACTTATGGTTTTGACGATTTCACTTGGGCTCCTGGGAAAAAAGAAAACATGGAATTCTGTATAGTCGGGTCGGGCCGATGCGGCACAACTGCGATGCAAGCAATCTTCGACTCGCATCCCCAGATCCATGTGATCAATGAGACCCAATGGGTGCCCAGAATGGTTTCCGAATTTGGCAGCGGCACCTGCTCGCGGGCCAAGCTTATCGACTTTGTGCGGCATACACATCATTCGAACGGCCTGCCAACGCAAGAATTCGACGTTGATAAGTTTCTTCAGGTTTCGAACGCTCCTTCTCAACTTACAGTAAAAGAATTCAGCGATGCCTTAGGCCATTATTTTGCGGCTCAACAAGGGAAATCTCGCTATGCCGACAAAACCCCAGACTATGGCGTACATATTTACGAGTTATCTCAAGTATGGCCGGAGTGTCGTTTTCTGCATCTGATTAGGGATGGACGAGCAGTGGTGCGATCGATGATGCAGCACGACGGTTATAAAGCTTTGCTTGCGAGTGGGCGGTTGTCTTGGGCGGACGTAGCTCACGACTATAAGCCAACCAATTCTGCTCAAGAGACGACACTTAGCGTTTCGCGCATGGCGGACCTTTGGGCGAAACGGGTGGCGTTAACTCGCGAAGCCGCCCAGCATCTGGAAAATGATCGCTATCTCGAGGTACGCTATGAAGACTTGGTCGCTCAACCGAGGGCCACGCTAATGCGAATTGCTGATTTCCTCTGCCTAAATGACGAGCAGTTTTGGCTCGAAAAAAGTGCTGTTAGAATCCGACCCAAAGCAAGAAACGAAGTTCAGCTCCAAGAGTTAGCAAAAGACTTTACTCCGGCTGCAATGAAGGTTTTAGAAGAGCTAGAGTACATCAATCACCGTTTTGCTATGTCCAAAATGCCGGCTAGAGAAACAATTAAAAATCTCGCGATCGGCAAGAGCACTTCGAATACATCGAATTTGACCTGTGAGAAAACTATGAAGTCGATTGCTATTTCTATGGTGAAAAACGAACGCGATATTATTGAGCCTTTCTTGCGTCACAATCACCGTTTCTTCGATGCTCTATTCGTGATCGATAATGGCTCCGTGGATGGAACCCGAGAGATTATTCATGAGTGCGCGCGCGATCTTGGAAATGTCGTGTTCTGTGACAGACCTGAATTTGCTTATCATCAGGGCAGCTTCATCTCTAAGGCCACGAGATTCATTCAAAGTACGTATCGTGCTGAATTCATTACCTTCTTAGACGCCGATGAATTTCTCGAGGTCCGAGGCCGAGCGGAATTAGAAACGGCGTACTCGAAAATCCCTAAAAGTGCGACGGGAAAGATCAGATGGAAGACCTTTTTGCCAGAGCCCGCTATACTCGATGGTGACCATGATGACCCGCTGAAAGCGATCAAACTACGCCGTCGACGCGAACTGCCGCAGTACTTCAAATCTGTCTATCGTGCAGGGGGAAGCACCTCGGAAATAGTGGTGGGACAAGGTGCCCATTCCATATTTGATCCAACTTCGGGTGCCGAAGTGCCGTCGATTGATCTAACGGACATTGGTCTAATCCACATTCCAATTCGCAGCGCGGATCAACTTACAAGTAAAGCTTTAGTAGGATGGATTGCTAATGCTGCACGCAACCCAGATGTCGTACACTCAAGTCAAGCGTTTCAGTGGGGCGAGCTTTTCGAACGGATAACAAACGACTCACCGGAGTTATCGGCGCAGGATGTTAGCATTGCTGCACTAGAATATGCGCAAGACAAGCGGCAGGTGACATTGGAGGAGGACTCAATTGAAGATGCGCTGCCCTTTCCAATCCTCCGCAAGGTTTCCGATGGACGCTTTGGATCGCCGCTGAGCAATCTGGCGAAGGTTATGTTGCATAATGTAGTTGGCGAGCAAGTCGAGACGTCAGTCATTGCCCTGAAACAGGATGTGTTGGAAACTCAGACTGATGGAGAGAAATCTTTGGGTGTATTTGAAGACACTTGGCACCTGGAAAAGCCGTTTCTAGATCGCGCCCCTTTCGACTACTTAGTGAGAAAGTATAAACCAGCCACCGTGCTGGACGTCGGCTGTGGCAGTGGAGTTTACTTGAGGCTGTTAAAAGACCTCGGTGTAGAAGAGATACTCGGCGTCGACGGCATCTCGCCAGAAGCAACGGTTCTGAGCCCAGAACAATATCAGAAATTAGATCTCCATGACTCCTTGGATTTAGGGAAAAAGTTCCAGTTAACCATGTGTATCGAGGTCCTAGAACACCTCGATCCGTCTGCGACGCAAGTATTTATCGACAGTCTTGCAACTCACGCCACAGATATGATCTTGTTTTCTGTCGCAGAGCCCGGGCAACCTGGCGTGGATCATATTAACTGCCAACCGATGAATGCGCTTCTCGAGGCTTGGAAAGAGAGAGGCTGGGCACCGGACATCCACGAGACGCTCGCATTTCGAAGCTTGGCGACCCTTTCATGGCTCAGGAGAAATCCGGTCCTCTTACGTCCGGTTTCTGAGATTGAAGACCCTGACGATGCAATTAACGAGCTCATTGATATCGCATCGGAACCCTTTAAATGGTACGGGCAAATCCCAGGTATTCGGGCCTATGCTTTCTCGGAGGACTTTCCGGACATGGCAACAGTACAACCGCAAAATGGGGCGTCAAAGAAAGTCAAAACCATTGAGCCAATGGGCCGAAACGAAGAGCGTGATTCATTTGTTAAGATCCATGATGCCGATTTGTCCAAGGAAATTAAGCAGCTGCACAAGGAGTTGCGTCATGCCAAGCGTTACCCTTGGAAGTACATAAGGTCAGCTATTCGAGAACGCTTGAAGTAGCCTCCCATGTGCACAGACCAAAAAACCAATAGGAACATAAATGTGTGAATCCAAAGACTCCGCCTTTATCACAAATTACCAAGCGACATATGCGACGAACTATTCTGCGGTAACTGTAGTGACACAGATTTAGGGGGCTAGGACATAATTATCAGCTTGTCCAGCGTCTGGTAAGATACGGCACGTCTTCGCTGTAAGTTCTCCTTCTGCAGCCGCTTCAGCTCTTTCAATAGATCAATACCCATTCCGCCATATTGCTTACGCCAGCGGTCGTAGGTCTGTTCAACAACACCGATTCGTCTGATCGCATCGAGACGAGACATTCCTTGTCCCATCAGAACCTCAACCTGCCTTAACTTTGAGACAATCTCTTTCGAACTTGGTCGCTTGTTTGCCATTCTTAGTCCTCCGTTCACTAAAATAGCAGTGGACCAGTTCAGTCGGGGAGTCTCAAAGACGGTACGCGACTTGGGGGGTGCCGGATAATCAGTATCGACTTGGCGTTGTTCATAAAATGAGGTAGTGGGTTAGAAAAAGATGTTCGAACAGTGTTATAAGCCGAGGGCGACATCGGGATGCCGCACAAACGATTAAAGGTATCCAGAAAGTGGGACGAAGCATTGAACAAAAACAAAAGACGGCGACAGCAAAATTTGCCTCAAAAACAAGTCGAGACTAGTGAAGAAAATGGGTACTTGCAACAGGAAGCCATTGGTTCGTCTCTAAAAGTCCCGTCAGGGGAAATTGTTGATCCAATCGAGCAGCTAGCCAAAGATAGCTTTTCGGCGCGAAAGGCGGGTCTGAAAGAACTCGGATCAGCAATGCTACTCTTTTTGTCAAAGTTGGATTGGCTATTTTCAGAGCGTCGGAGAAAAAGGTTCTTCAGGTCTGCTGCTAAGCGCAGCGTTTGGATTAAAATTGCGCACTCGAAACTGCAGAAAAATTATAACATCCAATCAACAGTATTCAAAGAACAAGCAGCCGCTGTTCAACCTGGAAAAGACTTTGAGGATTTGGAGCCAACGATTGCAACGGGTCGAAAAATTAAAGCAAAGGCAATTGCTTATTATTTACCCCAGTTCCACGCTATCGAGGAAAACGATCGTTTCTGGGGTAGTGGATTTACGGAATGGCGCAATTTAGTTCGCGGAATGCCCCGTTTCGAAGGACACATTCAACCGCGCATCCCACGGGATTTTGGATTTTACGACCTTTCGTCGAGCGCTGTGATGAGATCTCAAGTTCGCTTGGCGCAAGAAGCAGGGTTACACGGTTTCTGTTTTTATCATTATTGGTTCGACGGGAAGCGAATTCTAGAGGCTCCCATGGAGTGTTTCTTGGAAGATGCTACCCTAAACTTTCCGTTCTGTCTTATGTGGGCAAACGAAAACTGGACCCGGACCTGGGACGGTCATGACAAAGAGGTCCTATTAGAGCAAACATATAAAGAAGAAGACGACGAAAAATTCATTGACGACCTAGTTCGCCACTTCCGCGATCCCCGTTATATTCACTTAGACGGACGCCCGTTATTCTTCATATACCGAGTAGAGCAAATACCCCACGCCTTTAAGAGAATTGCTCGCTGGAGAGAGATCTTCCGATCCGAACACGGTATCAACCCCCTGTTGTACATGGCGCAGAGCTTTGGCGATTTGGACCCAAGGCGTTACGGGCTTGACGGTGCCATTGAGTTTCCACCGCACAAGTTAGCTGACATACCCGACATCTCGAAGACATTGAACATGCTTGACGACGATTTCAGCGGGCGCATCTTAAGCTATGACGGGATGGTTGCTGAAGCGCGATCTGAACCTCCATCTGAATTCCCGCTCATTCGTACGATCACCCCCAACTGGGACAACGAATCTAGGAGACCTGGACGAAGCACGATAATTCATGGATCATCACCCTCAAAATTCGAGAATTGGGCACGCGATACAATCGAGTACGCCCGTGCAAATAAGGTACACGGGGAAGCGATTTTTTGCGTGAATGCTTGGAATGAGTGGTGTGAGGGTGCTTATCTTGAACCCGACGTTCACTTTGGTGGAGCCTATCTAAACGCGTTGTCACGCGCGTTAACTAGTACTAACCCGGTGACCAAAATTAATTCGATGAAGGTCTTAATAGTCGGACACGACGCCCTTCCCCATGGTGCACAATCACTTGCTATCCACATCGGACGCACGATGTCGGAGCAATTTGGTATCAGCATTGCTTTTTTGTTAGGAGGCTCGGGTGCCTTGTTGCCCCAATATCAAGAAATCGGTGAGACACACGTGGTCTCGATGACCGATAGTACAGCTGTCGGGGAAACGCTAAGTTTACTGGCCAGCAAGGGCTACCGATATGCACTTACAAACACGGCTGTGAGCGGTGGATATGTTCAGCACCTAAAAGCCTCAGGATTTAGTGTACTATCATTGATTCATGAGCTTCCTAAAGTTTTGCGAACCTACGATCTTGCAAGCAGTGCAGAGGCGATCACTGCAAATTCCGATTTGATTGTGTTCCCAGCTCATGTGGTAAGAGATGGCTTCCAGCGTTTCACGTCAACCTCAACAAAGGGACGAACGGAGGTATTGCCGCAGGGTCTATACAAACACGAACTCCTCGAAAGGGAAGATACGGACGACGGACTGCGAGCATACTTAGGCTTGGCGGAAAGCGTACGCTTGGTTATCGGAGTCGGTTTTGGTGATCTACGTAAGGGATTCGACAGATTTGTGGAAGCAGCCTTCAGACTCTGTTCCGCGCATGACGACATTGCGTTTCTTTGGCTTGGTGATGTTGAACTAAAGATGTCGGAATGGCTTATTCCGGAGATTGAGAAATCCTGTCTCGCTGATCGCATTCGCATCATGGGTTACATTGAAAATATTGATCGCTACCTTGTAGGGTCGGATGTGTTCTTTCTTCCGTCGAGAGAGGACCCTTTTCCTTCTGTGGTGTTAGAGGCGCTGGCGGTGGGGCTACCTGTAGTCGGCTTCCAAGGGTGCGGTGGGTGCGACGACATTATCAAACTACATGGGACACTTGTTCCTTCAGATAGGCCAGACGAGGCCGAAGCAGCAATTTTAGCGCATCTGCGCTTGTCGGGGGAGGCCGCCGATTTTGCGGCCGAGGCTCGACGTGAGCATGTGCGTAGTCACTATCGCTTCGACAACTATACTTTTGCATTGGCGCAGCGGTTCGAGCAAAGTCTTGCGCGAGTTACCGTAGTTGTGCCGAATTACAACTACGCCCAACATATTCCAGATCGATTGACCTCTATCTTTGACCAGACTTACCCGGTTTTTGAGACGTTGGTTCTTGATGATGCTTCAACCGACGAGAGTGTTGAGGTAGTGAGAAGTACGTCTCGTTGCCGTGGTCGGAAAGTTGATTTGATCCTAAATCAAGAGAACTCAGGCAGTCCTTTCCAACAATGGCAAAAGGGCGCAACATTGGCACGTGGCGAATTCTTATGGATCGCAGAAGCAGATGATGAGGCAGCTCCCGAATTTCTTGAGAAACTGGTTGCAAACATGCAAAAGTACGGAGCTGATCTTGGCTTTTGCGACAGCTGGATCTTGAACGCTTCCGGCGAGAGGGTCGGGGAGAGTTACATTCCTTACATAGGAGCTGAAGAACCGGAAGGGTTTCATCGTGCCTTCGCAATGGATGGTCAAGAATTCCTCGCTAAGTTTTTGAGCGTTAAAAATGTTTTACTGAATGTATCCGGTGTTCTCTTTCGAAGACAAGCATTGATAGATGCGATGAATGTTCTTGGAGACGAACTCAAGAACTATTCTGTCGCAGGGGACTGGAGAATCTATGTAGAAATGTGTGCTGCCGGAGGAAAAGTAGTTTGGGATCCACAAGCGCTAAACGGACACCGCAGGCATTCTCAAAGCGTCACACATGCGCTTAAAGTCGACAAACATCTATCTGAGATCGCGGAGATTCATGAGCTGGTCAAGAGCCGCGTGGATGTCTCTCAAAAATCCGTTGCTCTGCAAGAAAAGTTCCTTCAAGATTGCCGCGACTACCTCTCAGCAGACAATAGCTGTTCCGTTTGATAGCTTTTGCTTACACAAACGGTGGGTGCTTATATGAACGAAAACGTAAAGTTTCTTGGAACCCGGGTTCCGTTTCCGAATTATGTGCCCCCGGTCACTGCCTGGTTGGAGCATGGACCATTCGTAATGTGGCTTGTGCAGAAGATGCAGCCGCAAACGATTGTTGAGCTTGGAACTCATTTTGGTTACTCATTTTTCGCTATGTGCGAGGCGACAGTCCAGGCCAAATTAAACACCAGTTGCCATGCGATTGATACGTGGGAGGGCGACGAACATGCGGGTCGCTATGGAGCAGAGGTTTACAATAGTGTTTCGAAACACAACGCAGCTTACGAGCAATTTGCCAGCCTCCACAAGTCAACCTTCGCCGAGGCCGTTGCGACGTTTGAAGATAACAGCATTGACCTTTTGCACGTAGATGGTCGCCATTTCTACGAAGATGTGAAAGAAGACTTCGAGCAATGGATTCCCAAGCTTTCAACTTCGGCTGTGGTGCTTTTTCACGACACAGAGGTTCGGGAGCGAGATTTCGGAGTCTATCGATATTGGGCCGAAGTCTCAGCGAACCGCCTCGCACTCAATTTTCGGCATGGACATGGTTTGGGCGTGTTATTCTGGGGCAGTGAGATATCGGATAATCTTCAAGATCTTGCGAGATTTTCAAAACAGAACGATCTGCGTAAAGTAGTGCTGGATTTCTTCGAGTGTGCAGGTGCTGCTATGCGAGAACGACACCATGCAGCTACCCAAATTGCTGCTATTGATGAGCGCATAAATGATCTAAACGTAGCAAATGGATTTTTGGAAAAGAAGCTTTGCGGCAAAGATTCAATAATCGAGGAATTGCGTCTTGAAGTTTCCTTGTTGAGAGAAAAAGTACTCTTCTCACAGAAACGACCACATAAACTATTGTTAAATCTGTTCGAGTACAAGATCCTCAAAGGACTGTTGCTAAGCGGCTCGTTGATTTCCCAACGCACCCGGAAACGTTTCTCCAGGTCTGCGGACCGGCGTGATCCAAACGTGATACATTTCAACCTTAGGTAGCTTGTTTTAGTCGTTAATGACGCGAAGATCGATAGTTTTGAATTTAGTTGCGAGCGGACGCTGGCCTTGGTAAATCGCACTCACAATTGCGGCGCATAAAAATATGCGCTTAACTTTTAGGAAGACGGAAGCTCTGAGGGATCTCGAAATTGACAACACACCAAACCCATGAAAATGGTCCAAAGGGCCAAACAGATTCTGCCCACAAGCTCAGTCGCCTAAAGATGCCAGATGACTTAACTGGAAAAGCAGTACTAGATATTGGCTGCAACGAGGGTTTCTTTTGTAATCAAGCTCTAAAGCGAAACGCAAACAGGGTCATTGGCATTGACATGGATGAAGAGTTCTTACGTAGAGCCAAGGAGTTTTATGTTGATCCTCGTGTGACCTATCTTCATCAAGGCTGGAATAAACTTCCAGAAGGGTCATTCGACCTTATTCTTTGGACATCAGCGATGCATTATGAGCTTGATCCACAATCAGTTCTTGTGAGTATTGCAAGCAAGTTGACACTTGGTGGAACCTTCATTCTTGAATGTGGGGTAAAGGAAGTGCCGCGTAAGGAAATGGTGTACAGCCTGCGGCACGACGGCGGGAATTGGTATCCAACCCTGCCTTTAATTGAGGAAATGCTCGGCAAGGCTGGCTTCAGCTATAGAATGGTGTCGCATGCAGAGCTTGTCGGTACGGATCCTATCCCGCGGGTGGTTTTCCACTGCAAACGCCGAATACCATCTGTGATAATCGTGAGTGGCCAAACCCAAGTCGGCAAATCTGACCTCGCCGGTCTATTGTATCCGGCAGCAAAAAAAGTCATTTCCCTTGATCATTTCATCTCGCGAATTGCAGTTTCCGAGTGTGTTCACACTCCTTTAGAGAAGTTTATAAAGGAATCGACTGATCCCAACAGCCTTGGTCCTACATATGACGGTATTGATGCAAATGGTCTAACAGAAGCTTACATATCGTTACTCTCTAAGGGGGTTGCGGAGAGTGATGACCTTGTAGTTATTGAAGGGTATATGACTGAAAAGCAGATCCAACTTCTTGAAGCAAAGCTGTCGAACAAGGCGTTTGTTTGGGTTGCCAGAAAAAGCATTTCGTCCACTGGCCTTCTACCCACGGCAAAATCGCTCGCTATACAATCAAAGCTAAATGAAGAGGCAACCCAAGCAGTCAAGGGTTCTGAAGGCGACTGCTCCAACGAAGTTGAACAGTTGCGTAAAGAGCTTCGACACGCGAAACGTTACCCTTGGAAGTATTTGAAGAGTGCGATTCAGCAGCGAAGAAAGTAGGATATTTTTGCAGATCGTGCGACTAGTTCCGGATCCGAAGGGTTTTGTAACCAAAAAATTTCACCTCGCTTGAATGGCCCAATCGTATCGTTGAGACACTAAGGATTGAATATGGAGAACAAGCGTTCCGAACCGGTAGCGCCTTCACAAAGTTGCGGCAACTTGAGGTTCTTTGCTGCCTGAAGGATATGAACTGACGCTATTTAACAGTTTCAAATGACATAGAAAACCTTTCATCACTGTCTTAAGCAATTTCGCGATTTTGGGATCCGGCCAACCGGAGTGTCATTGCCCCCTAAAGTTGGGCCACTACTTTTGACTAGAAGGGGGAACAAGAGATGGCTCGGAAGTGATACTCGGACGAAGACTTTCTGAAGCTGCTGCGTGAGATTGAACTGAAGCTGGCAGATGGCGATGATGTTCG
>NZ_WQGD01000040.1:0-10755 GCF_013034475.1 Ruegeria sp. HKCCA6837 | reverse complement strand
TCGTTGTGTATTTCGGAGTTAGCAAAGCTTGGTTGCGAAGGTCCGCTTCGGGCTGACTGCGGTCCTTTGGAGTAAATATGCGGATGGCTGCAAAGTCCGCTGAACAGCCATCTGTGTCTCTTGCGGCGAATACTGGATCCCGCCCCAAAGCAGACCTAGGGCATGGAATCCACTGTCCTTCAGGGACAGGATTGGTTGCAGGGCAAGACTGAAACGTACGATGTGTGCTGAGCGGTTTGCAGGCAATAATAGCCAAACAAGTCAAACGGTATCGGAGAGTTGTCGGGTGATCGGCGACTTGAGACTGAGACTGAGACAGGAGTGATGCCTCTAGATTAAATCCAGAATGTCAGCACTGGTCGGCTGAGGTTGAAACCCGTTTTATTCGTTCAAAAAAAATTTTCTACGTGTCCAAATTACCATGAACAGCCCTTTATTCTTGCTATCCAATAAATTCAGATATGCAAGAATAAGACCGGAAATTTAGTAATTCTTGCTCATTGCTAATCTTGGAATTCAACTGAAACGTAGAAACTATTCTTGCTTTCCAAGAATAAAATTTGGAGTTCAATCTCCTCATTTTAGTGCTAGTGTTTGGTTTTCTTATTCGCGAGATTCTGCCGATTAGAGTTGAGCAAAAAAATATTTCTCAATCCTGAATTTTTAGTGGCACTCCAACTGCTTTGCGCGAACACTACCGGTAGACAAGTGAAAATTTAGTTTGGAGGTAGGAAGTTAGGCGTAGTTTTTCAGCTTTGGTAGTAGGCATCAGCTTTGATTAATTCCCTGTCGTTTCTTGCGCATAAGCAATGGCCAATTCACGAGTTTTAGGACGCCAAAGCACGCTGCTATATAAGGAGGGATTCATGGCGTTCTTAGAAATGCCAGATAAAAGACGTTCGGAAGAGCTTGGTATTGGTCAGATATCTCACATTCCAGTAATCTGGTCCAAAGACTGGAAGCTGATGGCGGAGGCCTCCAAGTATCTTACTTCACGTGGGCTTGGGCAATGGGCGCCTCGAATGGGGAAACAATCCCTTTACAGTATAGCTTCGAAGCCTGCTGCCAACAGCATGTTGCTCTATGCCCGTAACCTTGAGCATTTCCTTACATATTGCGAACGGCGAAACTTGGAATGGCAGGAGATTTCTTATGAGCAACTGCTGAACTCTTACCAAACTGAGATGCACAATGGTCAGGCAACAAACAGTGGAGGCCCACTTTCACCTGGGACAATCAACAACCGAGTTGATACAGCATGTGACTTTCTGACCTATGCGGCCGCTCAAGGTTGGAGGAGGCCATTCGCGGTAAGTAGTGAGCCAATAAGGAGATCTGCAGCATCTGGCAATCGCACAAGCTCAACCTGTCGGGTAGGGCGTGTTCGTGCAAACCCTGCTGATTTGCGGTTGCCAACAAGAAGCGAGATTAAGAACTGGCTTGAATGCGTGTTGAGGGGATTTCCCGGGGTTTTGGGTATCACGGCATACATGATGTGCCGAATGGTCATTGAAACTGCGATGCGGGCAGAAGAAGTCATCCTGTTTCGCGCTGACCAGTTACCAAACCCAGATAGCATTGATCCGAGTGAACAAGCTGTCTTCATTCCGATCAAGTACGGCACAAAGGGTGGCAGAGATCCTCAAGATATAGAAAAGAGAGGCAAAGTACGGTCAATCCGAATGTCCCGGGAGTGGTTGGTCCGTTTGAACGACTACAAGCGGATGACTCGAAAACTCGCATTGAAAGTGCACAAGGAGCTCTACCCGGGTGCCACATTGCCAAAAGAGCTGTTCCTCTCACCTTACACTGGAATGCCGTATAGTTATTCCCGCTTTCGGGAGTTTTGGGTGCAAAAAGGCTTGCTGAACAAGTGTTTGCCGTTCGAGGCGTGGTCGCCTCATGCCGGACGTCACACATGGGCATGTTATCAATTGCTTGAAAGGATGGAGGCTGAACTCGACGTTCTCCGTTTCGAGATGAAGGCAAGTCGAGGTGAGGCAACCACGCCATCTATAGAGTGGACCACGCGAATTGGAGAGACTCTAATCAAGTTACATGTTCAACCGTTTTTGGGACATGTGAACCAAGAAACCACCGACTTATACCTACGATGGTTGGCCGGGCAGGTGCAGTCAGATCGGTATGTGCGCGAGTGGTCGCATTGGCTTGACTCGTAGACCGGAGCGAACGAGTGAACAAACTGCAAAAGCACAAAACTGACTTAGAATTCTCCAAGGGCGGAGAAGGAAAAACACGAAGAAAGACAGGGGCTTCTAGGGTAAGTGGGGCCAACGCCAATCCACTTACTTGGACGGTGTTCAATCCAAGAGAAGGTGAATTTGATGTTGATTTAGCCAAATTCAGAGATGGATCCGATGAAACCGGGTTTGTCGGTCGCCCCGCCTTGATATATGATCTAGCGCCTGAAATTCGGATATGGACATCCAACAAGGCTAAGTCTTCGATAAAGAAGCGACTGGATTTTTTGGGGAAGTTCTTTTGTTTTCTGTCTCAGTTTGAAGTCCAGTGGGGCTCCACAGTAAGCCGTTGCCTCGATGTGGAAGTCGCCCACGGTGAAGCGTTCAAGAGGTTTCTCTTGGAGCAGAGATTTGGGATCGGTCGAAAGCAAGAGACCTTACGTGCAGTGGAGGCAATTCTGAACGCCTCACGTCGTCGACTGATTGACGGCTTAGATGACGCCCAAACTCGCTTAATTTGGCCGACAATCGAAAGTGGTAACGCGCCCAAGATGCATAGGGATGTGAACCCTAAGGCGCTTAAGGTGATCTATACTGCCGCAAAGAGGCTTCACGACAAAAGTGTCGAGAGCGGTTTGGAGGGCAATAAAGCGCTCGAGAAGGGCTACGATCCACGAGGCGAGATCAAAGACCCGGAAACACTGGAAAGTCCTTGGGAAAACGTTTTCAACCTTTCTGTACTTGCGCATGAGCGCATCAGCACGCGTGTACTGTTGTACCGCGACATAGATCAGGACGATGTTCTGCAACTAAATCAATGCTCACTAAGGTATTTTTCCACGCCTTCGCTTGCACTTATGGAGCAGCACAGTCCGTCCTGTAGGGCCACTTTGGCCAGCTACATGCTTGTGTCCTTTCACACCGGTTGGACGGATACTGTCGGCGCAATCTCTGTCGTGGACGAAGACTTCGAAGACTGTGAGGATTGGTATGTTGATCGATCTATAAGCTCGGATGAGCGGAATCAGCGTCAGTCTTCGGTAATGATTTTAGCCAAGCCGCACGATAGTGACACATCAAGTAACGAGGTAGACTTGAAAGCAATTCGGCCAAAAACAGGCCGTCTTCACGCTGCGCTTTCATTCAAAAACTCGCGATACCGACCGTACTCTGTACTGCGAGAGCAAATACAGCGAACGAAGCATCTGCGCCATCTGCTCAGAATGCTGCGATGGAAGTATCTAGCGAAGGAGAGGCTAAGAGTTCTGAGGCGGCGCGAGATCTTCGAGATTGAGCGAAAGCTGCGATCCCCTTGGATCTATTTCAACAATAAAGGCAAGGGACATGAAGCTGTTGGACTGTTGGGAGTGACGGAGCCGATTGCCGCGACATTCAAGAGACATCTAACACCTGCTGCCATTCAAGTCGCGCAGCGACGGGGTAAAGGTCATCTTTGTGAAGACATCGAACGTATGACCGCCGGTGACGTACGGGATGGCTTTGCCGCTTACATCTATGACGCCTCAGGTGGAAATCCCTTCGTCACTCAACATCTTTTGCAACACCAGAGCATGAGAACCACTAGAGTCTACCTCAGACAAAACCGTCAAATCCAGAACAGACTTCGGACGTTCCGAGATATGTGCAGGCACTTTTTTGAGGCAATCGAGAACGGACGAGACGTCGATCCAACGGCATTACACATGGCAATGAGTTCGTCAGGCTTCACGGATAAGGACCATCAGAACTTACTAGACTTTAGGTCACGCTACGGAATGGCTTGTTCAAATCCATTTGAGCCACCTACAGAAATTGCGCCCAATCACATTGCTGGTACTCTATGTGCGACACAACGCTGTCTTTTGTGCCGACACGGCAGGTTGACAGCAGAGGCGATTCCACACCTCGCCCGCCGCCTCGCTGAGCTGCTCGAACTTAGCCGTTCAATTCCGGCACAACGTTTCTTGGATTCATCCTTTGAGATTGAACGTCAGGCAATTCTGATTGTTCGTGAAGAAACCTACCCGGAGCTTGCGGATGCCTTTGACAGGGAATTGGCCAATCATCGTAGGGCTCTCACCGACGGGCGTGCACTGATTTTTGATGAAGTTCCGTTGGGGGAGGTCGCATCCGAATTCAAGGCCTTTACTACTGAGGGTGGGGAGGTCAATTGATGTCGAGAGGCTCTGTAAACCCAATCTTAAACGCGCATCGCGATGAGCTTACTCAGAATTCGATACGGCTTGATCTGGTTTGGAGCTTGCCTTGGGATGACGTCTGCAATTTGCCAGTGATGCCTGGATTCGCGCTTTCTGATGATATTGTCGAGGTTCCGGTTGAAATGGTTCCTCCCGCAAAGACCCGTCTCAGCTTGCGCCAAATCGACTTTACCAAGGCGTTACCGCAAAATTGGTCGCGATCAGAACATCGCTCAGAGATGGCCCTGAGACGCCTCAAGAGGATAGCCCTCTTGGACTTGACGCAGACCGTGAAAAGCAATCGAAAAATGAGTCCTCCGCAGGCACACACCTGGGTGGCAAGAACTAGGTTGCTCGTGCGCGCCGCAAAAATGGCTCTTCATTTCGACACGCAGGAACCAAACGCCGTGTCGACGTGCCCGGATGGCGTTTCAATTTTCAAGCATTTGTCGCCGGCGGCATTCCAGGATCTCAGGAAAGCCAATCCAAATTTCTTTCAAATGAACACATCTCGCTTGAATGCCTTTCTTATGATGGGCTTGTTTGACGATTGGCCGGCAGAGGATGTGTCGCCTAAAAGGTTCAAATCTCAAGCAATTCAACCTTTTAACGATAGTGCATTCTCTCAAGTTCTTCGCGCCAGTTTCTTCCTGGCCAGTATCCAGCACGACCTCGAGAGTTGCTACGCAGAAATCTCAAGCATAACGGAGGATGATCAAGGGCGTTATGGGCAAGATCTCGTCAGGCGCGTAAGAAACGAGGCAATCCAGTCCTGGCGTGGTGATATTCTGGAACCAGGTTTCTCATTCCCTTTCGAGTTAGGAGTCCCTGGTGAGGCACGGACAAGTAAGTTCTTTTCGGGCTGGCCGGTGGAAACACTCGATGGGGTAAAATCACTTCTTTTGCTCTGCCAGTGCGCTAATGCGCAGATATTACTGTCCGCAACGGCGGGGCGTGTTTCCGAGTTGAAAGTCCTATCTAAAGAGCCACTTAAGCGTTCTGATGATGACACAATACTCGTCGGATACACGTTCAAAGAGACAGACACTCCCGCGGGAGAACAACGTCACTGGGCTCTACCTGATCACGCAGTCGCAGCGGTAAAAAGGCAGCAGAGCCTGCTAAGAACGTTCGGCAAAACAGGCCCATACCTTTGGTGGTCAAAAGAAAACAACACGACAGAAATCTCCGGTATGGAACAGTCGGTCGCACTATTTGGCTCGCGTGTCCGAACCCTTAACGGCGTGGCGCTCGGAGAGCTAGACGGCAAACTGACTACACACCGTTTCCGAAAAACTCTATCGCGACTGGTTGGTTTGGCCTTGGAGGGTGCAAACAACATCCTGTTTGACGTATTGGGTCACACAGATATGGACGTCACTCTCGGCTACATGCTCTCTGACGCTGAGTTTCAGGCGGATGCAGAAAAAGTTAGGCAGGAGCACAAGCATTTGCTCCGAGTGAGGATCGTCAATGAAATTGATGAGTGCGGTGGACCAAGCGCGCCTAGAATTCGAGTGGCGCGCGACGAACTCCGTGCGCGCGGTATACGGGAAGACCTTGGAGACGATGACCCAGAGCTGCTTCTGGCAGTACTGCCTAACATTCAACAAGTTGGCCCAGAAAGATATTGCACTGCTGGGGATATGGAGAATGGGCTCTGTTCGAAGTTTACAGGTCAACGTGACGTTGGAGCTTGCAACTCTTCCTGCATATTTCGATTGGAAATGGCTGCGTCTCGACAAGATAGAAAGGAAGCAATCAGGAATGCCCTACAACTCCTTTCTGGGGACGTGGGAAGGGGCATCCGAGTATACTTTCAATCGCAGATTATCGGGAACTTGTCCGTCTTTGAGTCAACGATTGACGAGTTTCTCGACGACAAGCGATTTAAAGATGCTCTGTTCGACTGTGAAAAGAGACTGTTCGCGCCGCTCCCGCCATCGACCCGAGAAAAACTAGCTCAACTTGTTGGCTAAGTATGAAACGCGAACCAAAAGAGCAAAGCAGGAACTCGGCGCCTTTAAAGGACTATCATGCAAACCGTAGCAAGCGAGCTCGCGATGGTATTATCGATATGATGAAGCAGATCGATACGGAGATTTCTGCGCGAGGTTATTATTGTGATCCCAAGGACCCTGATCGGCCTCTTGGCCTTTCAATGGCAGAGGTTCTGCGAAGATCTGGTCTTGGTGTTAACTACTTGAGGAACGAGCGCCATCTAGACCTTCGCGAGCACGTCAAAGCCTGGTTAAAGAATCACAAGAGATCTGACACTGCCGCCAAACGGAAATCTAAGAAAGCCAGGCGGGACGCGATTTCATTTCTTCAAGAAGCAATAAGAGTGATGTCATCTGAGGCACAATCTTGGCTTATCGAGAAAGAAAAGCTTCAAACCAAAATAGACAACCTGGAAGCAGATATTCGCAACATACGTGACAGCGGAAATGTTGTTGGGATCGGCTCAAGAAAACGAAAGTGACGTCATTTTTCAAAGCCTTGTGGCTAAGTTTTGATGACCTTACGCCGCACAGCTGACATGCTGGGCACCTTACTGAGCTCAGGACTTCTGCTCTGAAATGTCTTCGGTTCACGGTTGGGAATCTGGGTGAGATCTATCGCAGACTCATACAGCGACTCGAACCTTTAGAAGACGAACTTCAGTTTTATTCACTTCCGCAACGGATCTTCGTGGCTTGGTGGCTATGGAGCGGCTGAGAACCGATTCAAAGCCAAAGCGAATAGTAAACTAAGCTACGACTCGGTTTCTGAGCCAACATAATAAGGAAGCGCTGGGCATGTGAGCCTTCCAAAGGGGCGGGGCAGCGCCACGCCACGCCCTTATTAATCGGGAAGGGGGATGTCTTGTAACTGGATTTCCCGACACATTTACAGCCGCATTTGCATCAAAGTGCATTGTTCTCATCCGGTTGTGACTGTAAGGGGAATGCAGGGCCCGACAAGGCCACGCCGTGCGGGCGTGATGGAATGGTAGACATATCAGACTTAAAATCTGAAGGGCGTATGCCCGTGTGGGTTCGAGTCCCACCGCCCGCACCAAAATCTTATTTAAATTTTACATCTTATGGGATCACGAACCCCCACTGAAACCCCCAGAAGTCTAGAGTGCCTATAAAAACAGGTACTTGAGGGGTACTTTACCCCCTTGAGACGTCATTAAACCGTTGGTTACACTGAAAAAGTAAAGGTCCGGGGGTCGCATCCCCCGAACCTTAGAAACCTGTCGTCTTAGAAAGGACACACCGACGAGGTATAAACAAAGTTTACCCAGTTTCGGTTTGTCCCTCAACAAAAAAAGGGAACAAAACGTGAACATAAGTAACCACCGGAAATTTCGTCTAAGACCACCAACCGACTTTGAGCGGTCTCTAAACCCGTCCGTGGCGAAAGTCGTGGAATACCCTGATGGGTCTGTAGAACACATCGGGGATGGCGCATTCGTGTCCCAAGAATGGCAACCGAGAACCAGACAGACGGAACCGACGCCGGAACCAAAGCAAACACAAGATGACAATTGGGTGGAAGTGCCACCTTGGGGAGCATGACCGATGAACCCGAAACGTTTCCTGTCCCTGACAGAAGATCAAAAGTTTGACACCCTAAAAACCATTCCGGCAAAACTTAGGAATTCAACTTGTTGGGCGGTTGCAAAGATTTATCCCGACCCAAAACATCCAGATCACAAACGCCCGTTTCATCCAATAACCAACAAACCAGTTGACGTAACAGACCCAAGCACATGGGCAACTTTTGAACAATGTGTTGGGCAAGTCGTGGACGGTTGGAAATACAATGTGCTTGGTCCAATCTTACACGAGGATCTGAATTCAACTGTCTTGGACCTAGACAACAAGGCGAACGATCCAAAGATTGCCGAGGCTCAAAATGAACTGGTCTCCAAATACTGGGACAAGACCTACGTGGAGACCAGTCAATCCGGTACAGGTCATCACATTTTCTTTGACGGTAGTTTGGTCCAAGGAGGTCGGCGCAAAGATGATGTTGGTACCGAAATTTATGACCGGGACCGTTTCATAATCATGACCGGGGTTAGTAATGGTTTGGACCTTGCCCCGGATACCGATGAGACAATCGCACAGATCGTTGCCGCCATGCCGGAACAAACGACGCTGGTAGACCTGCCATCCGTTGAGGATATTCGGTCGGTAGAGGCGATCATAGAAAAGATGTTGGCAGCAGGTGGAAACACAGAGGGTCAACAGGCGTGGCAGCACGGGTACCCTGCAAACTGTAACCGTAGTGACGTAGACGCCCAGATTGCCGAGTTGATCCTGTACCACACAAGTGACGTCCAAAAATCCAGGATCATATTTGAACGCGGTGCGCATTGGACCCCGGATCGTATTGCGAAGAAAGAAACGGGGCGGCGTGGTCAAAGTTACGTGGATCGCACTCTCGCATTTGCGTGGAGTAACGTTCACCAGCGGCAACAGGAACTAGAGGAACGACTAAAAGAAAAACGGGCGGCAGTAGAAAAACTCAACCAACAACAAGAGGAAACGCCCGTTGTGGTACCGACCGATCTAACTGTGCCTGCCGAGTATGGTGCTCTTGCTGCCCTCTACAATCATTGTTGTTACAACGCTTACCTCCGGTTTCCAGAGGCGGCACTGGCAACGTCCTTGGCACATATCGCGGTGGTGATTGGTGGGGCGTACCTAACCTTTAATCGTAATGACGGGATCAACGTATATGTGTCCGTGGTGGCACCTTCCGGATTTGGTAAGGATACCGCCATTGGTCCCGCCCGGGACGTCATCTACGAAGCGTCAAAACGAATGAACGCAACGGGTCAGGAACTGATCTATGGTCTGGATGACAGGATGTCACCTCAGTTCGGTTCCAAACAACAATTCCAATCTCGTCTGCAAAAGAACCCGTCCATGGTTCTCTGGTTACATGAGTTCGGCAAAGTACTTAAGCACGCCTTGTCACGTGGTGGTAACAGATACCAGAGTGAAATAATGGCGTTTCAAACCATCGCGTACACCGAGTCTAGATTGGGTGGACGTATAGACGCCCACGAAGTCCGGGATCAGGACAAAAGTGTTGGTGCGGTGGAGCGTCCGTGTCTGTCCATAATTGGGGAAGCAACACCGACTGACTTTGAAAAGGTGGACCCCGAGAACTTCGCGGACGGTACCACATCCAGATATATTTACTTTGTTCCAGCAAACCCGGATGCAGATCCAATCTACAACGATCAGGAAGTAGAATACTATGCCGTGGAACACGTAGAACACCTGTTCAAAGTTGCCAAACAAATTGAGCAAACAGGTAAACCACGTAAAGTCGGCATCACACCGGAAGCGCGCATTTGGTTCAATGAGAAGAGAACCAATACGGATCAGTGGCAACGACAATCTCGTGATGACTTGTTACTTGCCGCCTGCATCAAACGCTACATGCAACACGTCGTCAAGATATCAACAATTGCGGCGGTGTGCCGTGACCCTGAAAACCCGATTGTTCACTCCAGGGATTTGGAATGGGCGTCAGAGATCGCGGATGCAAGTATAACCAATGTCAAGCACATGGTGGATACTGGTAGCATCGGCGGCAATGTTAATGACGACGAACGTATTGAGTTCTTGAAAACCAAAATTCGGGAATGGACGCGTAAGAAACAGCACCCGAGAACGGGACACCATTTTGGACGTTACAAAGACGTGCCGCACATCCTACCTTTTGAATATCTACGGCAGAAGGCAAACGTTGGTAAGACAAAACGGTTCCCGGAGAAGCGTTTCCTGTTGAGTGCAATAAAAGATCTAATCTCGGCAGGTATAATCACGGTATACAAACCAAACGAGAAACCTCCAGTTCAAGGTAGTGATGGTGACTTCGTTCTTAAATCAAAAGGTGATGTGTATCTAATAGACGCGGAACTATTGCAGATGTTCGGTAGTTCGGTAGGTGTTCGGTAAGCCCATCTACCGAACTTTAACTTGTTGTTTTTATTTTGTAAATCACACGAATATTTTGTTGTTCGGTAGTTCGGTAACCCCCCCTAATAAACACAAAAACAAACACTCAACAGGGAAATACTTAGACAGTTACCGAATTACCGAATAACACACACACTCTACATAATATGTGTGTGTAAACAAAGGGTTAAGGTAGGTGATGGGTTCGGTAATTTAACCTACCGAACTTTACCGAATTACCGACCGCCTGTTTGCACCAAAGAACTAAGCAACTGTGCTTGATGAAATAGGTGGAAAGTTGCGCTTGCAGCCATCAACTTTTTTCGTTGAGCTGTCTAGCCCCCGTGTTCTGGGCCATTTCGGACTAGAGTTTCGGGGACTGGTGGG
>NZ_WQGD01000004.1:0-273075 GCF_013034475.1 Ruegeria sp. HKCCA6837 | reverse complement strand
GGATGGCAGGCCCTGCAGGCCGAAGCTGATGTCAGTGGCTTCCGGGTGCTTTGGCGGAAAAACGATGGCACTTATAGTGAATGGACCGTGGACGCGACCGGTCAATACGTCAGCGGCAAAGTTGTTTCCAACGTTGTAGATGTCGAGGTGTTCTACAACGTCGATCTGAACGGTGACAACACGATCGGTCACGTGACAACAGCGATCGAGTCAAATGGCGCGACGACACTCGGCTCCTCAACACGTGGTGCCTATGTGATCGATGGCACCATCGATCTGACCCGAAACGGGGCAGACGCCGGCCCCAACAGCTATCCCGGATGGCAGGCCCTGCAGGCCGAAGCTGATGTCAGTGGCTTCCGGGTGCTTTGGCGGAAAAACGATGGCACTTATAGTGAATGGACCGTGGACGCGACCGGTCAATACGTCAGCGGCAAAGTTGTTTCCAACGTCGCGAATGTTGAAGCCTTTTACGGTGCCGACATTGATGGCAGCGGTAGCATCGGTAATGCACTGCCGAGGCTGGCAGCGCCTACTTCGCCGGAACCAAGGCTGGTTTCTATCGACAACGCAATCGATGTTTCCGACTGGGACGAGAGCTCCGACCATCTGAAGTTTATACCTGAATTAAGCATCGATGAAGACGTTGAAGACGCTTACACACTGGTCGAAATGCTCAATGCCCGTGGCCCAGGGCTTCCCGGTTTCGAGGGCCAAGATGAGTTGACATGGTTTAGTCTTCCCAAGATCGAAGACAAGGAAGACTTCGACCTGGCGCTTGCAGCCCTGTGGGAAGAGGACAGCTTCCTTCTGTAATTGGCCACTGTGCTGGAAATTGCTGAATCTCTTACGGCTCAGCGATTTCTTCCCGTTTATTTGGTATCTCCGAAGCCACGAGATGCTCGGTCAGCATGAAGACTCTGCCTGAGAGGTCGGTGCCATCTTGCAACAGCGCTATCCCCGCGACCTAATTTTTGCTGACCGTCAAACTTAGCAAACAGCGGCCTTAACTTGAGCGACGAAAAAAACGCCGCAACCAAGGCCATACAGCCAAAAATTGCCGATTATTGAATATGGCATGTGGCGAAACCAGGCCACATGTGACATAGCTCTTGAGACCTAAAGACTACTTAAAGAGAAGAAATTGGCATCGATGGAAATAGTCGCGCTTTCCATTCCGGACGTGAAGTTGATTACCCCGAGGCGCTTTGGCGATCATCGCGGGTTCTTCGAAGAAACCTACAATGTAGACAGCTTTGCCGCTGCCGGGATTACCACCCAGTTTGTTCAGGACAATCACTCGCTCTCAAGCGCGATGAACACAGTGCGGGGGCTGCATTTCCAGTCCCCACCCCGTGCCCAGGCCAAACTGGTGCGCTGCGGGCGAGGCAGGCTGTTCGATGTGGCGGTGGACATTCGAAAAGGGTCTCCAACCTTTGGTAAATGGGTTGGTGAGGAGTTGAGCTTTGAAAACGGGCGGATGCTGTTGGTCCCCGCAGGTTTTGCACATGGCTTCGTGACCTTGGAGCCGGATACCGAGATCGTCTACAAATGTTCCGACACCTATGCACCTGAGACAGAAGGTGCTGTCCTTTGGGATGATCCTGAAATCGGAATTGACTGGCCAAGCAGTAACTCAACCCCCCAGCTGTCCGAGAAAGACAAGATTGCGCCTTGCCTTCGTGATTTGGAATCCCCTTTTGTTTTTGAGGCTGCTCAATGAAAATTCTTGTCACTGGTGGGGCTGGGTTTATTGGCTCTGCCGTTATTCGACGCGCTATTGTAGACGGACATTCCGTCGTGAATGTTGATGCGCTGACCTATGCTGCCTGCCTGGATAATGTTGCTTCGGTTGCCCAATCACCGGCTTATGCTTTTGAACATGCAGATATCCGCGATGCCGCGGCAATGTCCGCTATCCTGGACAAGCACCAGCCCGATACAATCATGCATCTGGCTGCAGAAAGCCATGTGGACCGTTCAATCGATGGGCCAGCTGCCTTTATCGACACAAATATTACAGGTACTTACGTCTTGCTGGAAGCCGCGCGCGCCTATTGGCAAAACGCAGGCCGGCCAGAAGGTTTCAGGTTCCACCATATTTCAACGGATGAGGTCTTTGGGTCTCTGGGAGCGACTGGCTTTTTCACCGAAGACAGCCCATATCAACCAAATTCGCCCTATTCCGCGTCGAAAGCGGGGTCGGATCACCTTGTACGCGCCTGGCGGGAAACCTATGGCCTGCCTGTTGTTTTGACGAATTGCTCTAACAATTACGGGCCCTACCAATTCCCGGAAAAGCTGATCCCCGTGGTGATCCTGAATGCCCTGTCCGGGCAACCAATCCCGATTTACGGGAAAGGCGACAACATTCGCGACTGGCTGCATGTCGAAGATCATGCCGAAGCACTGCTGTTGGTGCTGGACAAAGGCGAACTTGGTCGCAGCTATAATATCGGCGGTGAAAACGAGATGACCAATCTCGACCTCGTTAGGATGCTGTGCAAAATCCTGGATCGGCTGAAACCGGGCTCTGCGCCCTACAGCGATCTAATCACGTTTGTCACGGATCGCCCGGGTCACGATCGCCGTTATGCCATCGACCCGACCCGTATCCGCGAGGAACTGAACTGGCGCCCGTCATACACTCCTGAAACCGGGCTTGAACAAACTGTTCAGTGGTATTTGGATAACACAGACTGGTTGCAGGCCTTACAGGCACGCAGTGGTGTAGGTGAGCGATTGGGGACCGGTCGATGAAAGCACTGGTTTTTGGCCATAGTGGTCAGGTGGCGACCGAACTGCGCCGCCGTGCACAATACCATGATGTCACGGTTGAGGCTTTAGGTCGTGCAGGGGCGGATTTGTCCAATCCTTCGCAATGTGCGGACGCTATCCGAGGTACTGATGCCGACGTCATTATCAATGCGGCGGCATACACAGCAGTGGATAAGGCCGAAGAAGACCTCGATCTTGCGCAACTTATTAACGCAGACTCGCCCGGAGCAATGGCGCGCGCAGCAACGGCACGGCGCCTGCCCTTTCTGCATATCTCAACGGATTACGTATTCGGCGGATCTGGCACAACCCCTTGGACAACCGATCACCCTACAGCACCTTTAGGCGCTTACGGCAAAACCAAGTTGGACGGAGAACGCCAGATCGCTCAAGGGGGAGGATGGCACGCCATTCTGCGAACAAGTTGGGTGTTTTCGGCCCATGGGAATAATTTTGTCAAAACCATCCTCAGACTTGCCGAAACCCGCGACATATTGACAATTGTTGCTGACCAGATCGGCGGACCAACACCCGCGGCTGACATTGCCGATGCTCTTCTTGTTATGGCGAAAAGCAAAGCAGGCACTGAAGGCGGGCTATTTCATTTTTCCGGCGCTCCTGATGCAAGCTGGGCAGATTTCGCGCGCGAGATCATTTCGCAGTCAGGCATGACCACACAGGTCGAAGATATCCCGACGGCAGACTACCCTACCCCAGCCCCTAGACCACTAAATTCGCGTCTGAACTGCGATCGACTGAACGCCGTGTTTGGAATTGGCAGGCCGGATTGGAAAGCCGGTCTGAGCGACGTATTGCGCGAGCTGAATTCAGCGACCGGCTGAACCGTGAAAGGACAGAGCATGCAAAGAAAAGGCATTATTCTAGCCGGTGGTTCCGGCACCCGGCTTTATCCGATCACCATGGCGGTTTCCAAGCAGTTGCTGCCGATCTACGACAAGCCGATGATCTTCTACCCGCTTAGCGTTCTGATGCTAGCGGAGATCCGCGAGATTGCCATCATCACAACACCTCAGGATCAGGAACAGTTCCAACGTATGTTGGGCGATGGCAGTCAGTACGGACTGTCGATCACGTGGATTGTCCAGCCATCCCCAGACGGTCTGGCGCAGGCCTATACCTTGGCCGAGGATTTTCTGGCTGGTGCCCCATCGGCACTGATTTTGGGGGACAATATATTCTTTGGTCACGGACTACCTGGGCTGCTTTTGGAAGCGGAGTCAAAGAAACAAGGCGGGACTGTTTTTGCCTATCGCGTTGCCGATCCCGAACGCTATGGAGTGGTGGATTTTGAAGGTACCAAGGCACGCGCGATCATCGAGAAACCCGAAGTTCCCCCATCGAGCTATGCGGTGACAGGGCTATATTTTCTTGATGGAGATGCTCCGGCCCGCGCTCATGAAGTTCAGCCGTCAGAGCGTGGGGAGCTGGAAATCACATCGCTTCTGGAGATGTACCTGCAGGAAGGTCTGCTGGATGTGCAGACCATGGGGCGCGGATTTGCATGGTTGGATACCGGCACGCATGGCTCTCTTTTGGATGCAGGCAACTTTGTTCGGACCATTGAAGCACGTCAGGGTATGCAGACCGGGAGCCTCGACGAAATCGCATGGGCGAATGGCTGGATCGACAATGCAGCCCTTGAAGAGCGCGCGCGTCTCTTCGCCAAATCCACCTATGGGACCTATCTGAAGAAGTTGCTCGACTAGAATGAGAATCCCGACGCGTAGTTGGGGGTACGTTCAGGTCTCCGTAGGCTTAAAGGGAACCGGATGAACGTCACGGCTCTGCCAGACGCCGCGCAAAAAAGAGCATTGCTTTGAACGTTTTCTTGCTGAAAACAAAACGACCGGAGACAGCATTTGCAAAAGAGCAGACGCAAGCGCTCGGCTGAAGGCAAAGGGAACCTTGTGTTTTCGGGCCACGTACACTCTGGACTGTCCCATAAACAAACCCTTTAACCCGGCGACCGCGGCGCTGCTGGGTGAAGACGTGCCTTGAACATGCGTCACTTGCGCATCGTGAATATAATATAAGGGCCCGCAATCCGCTTTGAGCCGAAGGCTTAGGTCGTCGTCTTCGTGGTATAGGAAGATTTCAGGATCAAACCCGCCGACAGCTTCAAAAGCAGAACGACGAACCAACAACGCTGCGCCAAGAAGAACGGGAAGTTCCAGATCACCTTCAGCTGTTTTGGAGCGCAGCGATTCACTGCGCGGTGTGATGACGCTGGAACGACGGAAACTTGGTTTTCCGGATTTACTCAAGATCCTCGGGTTAAAAGCCGATGCGGATGGATAACGATCTGCTCCTGCCTGCATGGCCTCCAACGCGCCCGGCAACAGTCTCGAATCCGGGTTCAAAAACAAAAGCAAATCGGTCTGTGCGTGTTCGGCACCCAGATTACAGGCCGTGCCAAATCCGGTGTTTTTCGCGTTCTTCAGCAAAACAGCCCCGTGCGCCTGTGCCAGTTGCTGAACTGCGTTCACATCATCTGACGCGTTGTCCACCAAGATCGTGCGCACGCCATCCGGGATGGAGCTGAGCATTTCGGGCAAAACACCACTGCTGTTAAAACAAACACTTATGATCGTAATCTGTGACAAACGCGCCTGCTGCCTTGTTTTGAAAAGGTGTACGGTTCGTGATCTTAAACACCAGTCTGGTCAACCCCATTTCTGTCCCGTCACCTTTTTAACCGCTATTTTGAGAACCCAAAACGGTCTTGAGCGAAGCCGAGTTGTATATCTACACCCGTCGTTTCCGAAATGTTGCTTGCATCGCGCCAAATTGATGAAACTGTTGGCGATAATGCGCGCAGCTAACCACTAGGGCCTTGGAATGCTGCAGTGCAGACATTGTTGCTGCTGAATATCTGTGCGAAGGTGTCGGAGGTTCTTCATGGGCATCAGGAGGCGCCAAATGGAGGCGGAAACTTACTTTCAGAGTCTGGGATTGCCGAATGAACCCAAAAGATATAGCAGCCACATTCAAATTAATATCAGCGTCACGGAAGTATTGTTGTGAGCGGAAAACACACCTACGAAAACGGTCTCTACTTGCTGATTCTACCCGTTCAGCAACTCGACAAGGACACGATAGAGCTGAGGACAAACATGAAAGCGGATCTTCTCCTTTCCGAAGATATTGACCTGCATTCTACAATCGGCGAGGTGGCCTCTAAAGCGGTAATTAGATCAGTACCTTTGACCAATAAGAAAAAGAAATCGCCTAGGCGTTTGGAGTGCATGAATTGATGGCCACGAAAACCTTCGATCGTGAGTTCGAAAACATCCGAACGATTGCTTTTTACTTACCGCAATATCATCCAATTCCGGAGAACGACCAATGGTGGGGCAAAGGCTTCACCGAGTGGACCAACGTAACGAAGGCGAAGCCGGTTTTTACCGGGCACTACCAGCCGCATTTCCCAAGCGATCTGGGCTATTATGATCTGCGGGTACGTGAGACGCGTCATGAGCAAATCGCCCTGGCCAAAGCCAACGGGATTGATGGATTCTGCTATCACTACTATTGGTTCTCGGGAAAACGCCTTCTTGAACGTCCTGTCGACGACATGCTGGCAGACCCTGAAAGCGATATACCGTTCTGTCTGTGCTGGGCAAATGAAAACTGGACCCGGCGTTGGGACGGACACGAGAACGAGATCCTCATCGCGCAAGAATACCAACCCGAGGATGACCTTGAGTTCATCAAATCGATCGAACCCTACTTTCGTGATCCACGTTACATCACTATAAACGGTGCTCCGATCCTGATCGTTTATTGCCCTCAACACCTGAAAAATGCGCGAAAGTCTGTGCAGGTTTGGCGTGAATACTGCGCGTCTGTGGGAATTCCCAAGATTCATCTGACATGTGCGCTTACTCACCGAAATTGGGACTACGCCTCTTTCGGATTTGATTCCGGCGTAGAATTCCCCCCGCATGGCATCAACGTGCCAAACCTTTCGGCAAAGGTGGATTTGCACGATGATTTCCAAGGGCTCTGCGTCGACTTCTCGGCAATTGCAGAGCAATACCTTGGTCACAACTATGGGCCGGAAAACAACGTTTACCGCTCGGTTTTCCCGTCATGGGACAATACAGCCAGACGTAAGGAAAACGCGATGGTTGTGATGAACGGGACCCCCGAAAACTATGAATTCTGGCTGTCACGCGCTTTGCGCCAAACTACTCAGGACTTTCCCGGTCAGGAGCGTTTGGTTTTTGTAAACGCGTGGAACGAGTGGGCAGAAGGCTGTCATCTGGAGCCCGATCGTGAATATGGGCATGCGTTTTTGGAGGCTACTCAGGCCGCGCTTCGTGGGTCAAACATGACGCGTTGGACCCATGTGGGCATACCTGAAAAATCACGCCGCAACAAATCCACCAAGGGATCTGCAAAACGTCTTCCTTACGGTGCGCATAAATCATTGCCCAAACGGGCGTTTCGTCTTTTGCGTGACACGGTCAGCGGTCGGTTGTTCAAAGAGTGGTTGGCGGAGGTCCGTACAAAATAACAAACACAGGAGATGAGTTTTTAAAATTCAACGACTGTGCACATGTTGCTGAGAAAGCCTGGATCGGACCAATCCGAAACATATAAGGCGCTCTCATTCACAGACGGCTAGAGGCGCTTTAGTACGAGAATATCAATGCCTATCAAAGATACTGTGCTTTTCTATCTGCTGTCCGCAGCATCAAAATTCAGCCCTCCGCTTTCATCACGTACAGCGCGGCGGTTTCGAAATTCGGCAAAGAAAAGAGACCCAAGACGAACAGATAGCTCCTATCAGCAGCGGGGACGACAGGGGTTTGAAGGTATTGGTCGGGCCGATGAGTTTGTTCCATTCGATCCACAGCCCAAGCCCGAACCAGCAGTACGGGCAATTGCGCACTATTTGCCCCAGTTTCATCCATTCAAAGAAAATAACGAATGGTGGGGCAAGGGTTTCACGGAATGGACTAATGTTGGCAAGGCCGTCCCGAACTTTCCGGGTCACTACCAACCGCATTGTCCCATTCATTTGGGTTATTACGACTTGCGGGTAGCAGAGATCATGGTCGAGCAAGCTCGGATAGCAAAAGCATACGGGATCGGCGGCTTTTCCTATTACTATTATTGGTTTGCCGGGAAGACCCTGATGGAAGACCCGTTAGAACAAATGTTGGGCAACCCTGACGTTGACATGCCCTTCTGCCTGACCTGGGCCAACGAGAACTGGACCCGGCGTTGGGACGGGCGCGAACACGACGTGCTCATTGGACAGAACCACTCGATCGAAGATTCAGTGAACCTTCTTCGGCACATCCGTAAGTATATCGAGGATCCTCGATACATCAGGATAGACGGAAAGCCCGTGTTCATTGTGTATCGTGCAAACATTATTCCAGATATCCGGGAAACGACCAATGCCTGGCGGCAAGAGGCGCAAAGCTGGGGTGAGCAGGACCTCTATCTCGTCGCGGCGCAGACCTTTGACATAGGGAACCCCGAGGACTTAGGCTTTGACGCGGCTATGGAATTCCCCCCGCATCAGGTTAAACGCACGGACATCACAGATGAAATGGGCGTTTACAATCCCGAGTTTACCGGTGCCATTTTAGATTATGACGCTGTAGTGGATGCCGAGCTTACCAAGAGCGAACCAGAGTACAAGCTGTTCCGGTCTTCTACCCTTTCATGGGATAATACTGCCCGCAACCAGGACGCACCGCGCATAATGGGCAGGTTCTCGATTGAAGCCTACAAACGCTGGACAACCCATTTGGCCAGTCAAGTTCTTGAGCAGGAAAAATATAGCGCCGATGAAAAGATCGTTTTCATAAATGCTTGGAATGAATGGGCGGAAGGAACGCATCTGGAGCCCGATCAGAGGTATGGTTTTGCGTATCTTCAAGCAACTTATGATGCGCTTCCCAAGAAACAATGAGCCTGCTGGGTTCACTCGAATGCCCAGAAAGCCTAATTCGTAACCCGCGTATCTTCGAAAGTCACAGGTGTTTGGGGTTCGAAGGACATGGCGTTCGAGACGTCCAAAGCTTGCAGCTTGTTACTCTCAATTCTCATTATTTACTTTACGATACAAGCCTAGGGCCCCGAACTTCGGTCAGGGCACATCAAAGTCTAAAACGGCCTTGCTCATCTGGGTGCTGTTAACGCGGCTTCCAGATTGCCCAGCAAAATAGACGCCATATCCACAATTATTACCCCATCTACCGCTGTGACGTTTGTACCCGTGTCGTATGTGACGTTGTCCTTGGTGATGCCGGACAAATCTGAGTTTTCATCCAAGAATACACATTGCAGATAGGGTGCTGAAGGTTGCCAACAACCACTTGAAGGATTTCAAGCGCATCTAGAGCGTTCACTGCGCCGTCTTGGTTAACATCGGCAGCAATCAGATTCTCTGCTGTTGCGGGCCAAGCTCGAATTACATATCGGAACCTAAACACGCATATGGTGGCCGAAAGCTAACGACCAGAAGGTCGTACGTGGGTGAACCGGCTGTCGTTAAAAGGGTTAATCTCTTTCAAAAACGCGCATTTCTCATATCCGGATCAAAGTGTCGCCGCACGGGGAGGCATCTGTTCTACGATTGAGCCTGGCGAAAAGGTTGCAACCCTCGGCCAAATCGGGTGCGGGAAGAGCACAATTGCACGTCTGCTTTTGGGGTTTTACACGCCCCGCGTCGGATCGGTCGCCCTTGACGGGCTGGACATCCGCCAGATCGACCCCGGTGACGTACACCGCATATCGGCTCAGTGTTACAAGTCGTTTGGCTTTTCTCGTGGTCAGTCAGGGACAACATCGCCAGCGACGCAATCCGACCGAAAGACTACGACCTTATCGAAGCTGGTCGTACATCTGGAGTTGAAGACTTCGTCATCAAGCATCCAAATGGATATGATCTTCAATTGGCTGAGTATGGAGAAGGGCAAGCCATTGCACTTGCCCGGGCTCTCGTTGGACACCCACCAGTCCTTTTGTTGGAAGAGCCGATCAGCGAAATTGATTTTCAAACCGAAGCTCAAGTAATCCAACGTTTGAAGAAGACCGCTGCTGAAACCACGATGGTAATAGTGACACCCCGGACTAGCTTGCTGGTGCTGCTTGATGGGGTCCTCATACTTGAAGACGGTGAAATTGCGGCAGATGCTTGTTGACACAACACGCGCGTCAAAGCAGGAGACACCTGAATGCTGCGGCATCCTGGTCTAGCTGCACTGGCGCGCGAAATATAAGGGCGCTCCCCTGTTCGCGGTTCACTGCTGTTGTTGGTAATCCTGTCGTGCTTGGTATCGGCCATTGTTTGGGTACATTTAACCGAGCTTGACGATGTGACACGCGTAGACAGTCGCATTGTTCCGTCTGGAGACATCCAAGTGATCAATGCAACCAGCCCTGCATCGCCTCTGCTACGAACTCGGGGCCGTTTTCGGATCGGATATACTTTGGGGAACCATGGCGCAGCAGGAGCGGATGGAGCGCTTCAAGAACAACGTCGGCACCCATCTTGGTGCGCACTGTCACCGCCAACGCCTGCTGCGTAAACTCATCGCGAACGGTCAGCATCTTGTAGGTCTGCCGTTGCTGACCTTGTCGTGTATGAAGTCGACAGCGCTGAAATGGTTCGGATGCGTGGGCCTCAAGCGGATGATTGAGCTGTCCTTGTTATTGAGGCGCTTGCGTTTCTTGTGGCGCTGCGGAAGCTGCAGCCCTTCCTCGGCCACAGCTGCTCGACTTTTCTTGTGATCGGCTCGCCAACCCTCGGCGTGGAGCAACTTCGTAATCTTGCGATAGCCACGTCGATCGTATTGCTTCGCTAACCTGATGATTGCCAACCGCACCCCATCGTCACCACTAGTAGCTGGTCGGTATTGCAGGGAGCTCCGCGCGATGCCGATTACGAGGCACGTCCGTCGCTCAGACGTCGCGAGCCTCTGGGCGCCTTGTTTCATTGGTCGGAGTGAGAGGATTCGAACCTCCGACCCCTGCCTCCCGAAGACAGTGCTCTACCAGGCTGAGCTACACTCCGACCGTGGCGGGTGATCTATACCCGGCGGTTCCGATGCGCAAGAGGATTTTGGGGCTTGGACATGGGAAATCGTTGGCGGAATAGGGCACGGCAATTTGATAATCGGAGTCAGCCGAGTGGATCCGTTTTGTACAGGCGAATTTTTGTGCCGCCATGGTCGACCACCGGGCCTGGCGCCAATAGTGGAAGACGGGTTGACCTAGCCAAGGAAGCAGAACTGGTCACTATTCCAACTCTCCAGCCCTGAAACCGGCTCATCAGGGCTTTGCCCAGTGCACCATAGACTGAACGCAGGCGCTTTTCATCCCCGATACGTGCTCCATAGGGCGGATTTACAATAACCAGGCCTTCAGGGCCTTCGGGAGGTTTGATGTCGCTGACAGATCGAGGTTGAAAGCACGTTACGTGGCTGACCTGCGCCCGGTCGGCGTTTGCGATAGCCGCTTCAACGGCACCCGCGTTCCTGTCCGAACCGCAAAAAGTCAGTACATTTTCTTTTTTGGTATCGCTTTCGCGCATCGACTGCCACTGATCGCGATCAAAGCCAGCCAGGTCTTCGAATGCGAAGCTGCGCGATCGGCCGGGCTGTAATCCTAGCGCAATTTCAGCAGCCTCAATTACAAAAGTACCCGACCCGCACATCGGGTCGAGTACAGGCTCTTCCCCTGTAAACCCACATTCTCTCAGGAACATTGCGGCCATCGTTTCTCGCATCGGGGCTTTGGCAATCGCCTCCTTGTGCCCGCGCTTATGTAAAAGCTCGCCCGAACTATCGACAGACAAAGTGCAAATGTCTTTCTCGATGCGCAGCAAGACCCTGAGACCAGCCTCAGAAGAGATTGGAGCGCCCAACGTCTCAGAGATTGCGCGCTCAATTCTTTGCCGGGCGGCCCCTGCGTGGTAAATCCGGGATTTACGGCTGGTAGCCTCTACCTTTACCGGAATGTCGGAACGCAAGAACGCGCCCCAGGGAAATTTGCGGGCGCGTTTGTCCAGCTGAGCCAGATGCACCGCTGGGAAGCTACCCAGACGCACAAGAACCTTGTTTGCGCCCCTTAAGGTCAAATTGGCGCGCCAAACTTCTGACCAGGACCCGCGACACGTCACACCACCGCGAACCGCTTTTGCTCCGGCGAATCCGTGCGCCTGCACCTCAGCGCATAGTGGTGCTTCCAGGCCGGGTGTTGCGATCAAAAAAATGTCGAGGTCTGTGTTTTTTTCCATTCGAGTTGCTTACACCGGAAGTACAGCGGGTGCGACACGCTTTTTTGCGGCTGAAATGTTTCAGTTTGCCGGGGAAATAGCGGGAATGTGTAGTCCCAAGATAACTTTTGGCGGTAACAGGTTTGCGTTTAGAGGCATCCCCGCGTAAAGGGTCCATGATCGGAATAACGCCAGCGGATTCTGGACGCATTTTGACGCTTTTGCGACGAATGGTAAGAATTTCCGCGGTATTGCATGACCCCGAAAGGGCGTCGACAATGCAGGCGCAGCAAAAAAGGCTTGGAAGAACGTAGCAACATGCAAACTTTCAAACTGAAAAAAGGGTTGGATCTGCCGGTTGAAGGCGCTCCTGACCAGACCATCCATCCGGGGCCGGAGTACAAGACTGTCGGTGTGTTGGGGGGTGACTATATCGGCCTGAAGCCAAAGATGTTGGTACAGGAAGGCGACGCGGTGCAGCGGGGGGCTCCGTTGTTCTGTCATAAAGATGCGCCAGATGCGATGATGGTTGCGCCTGTCAGCGGCAAGGTTGTCGCCATCAACCGCGGTGCCCGTCGTGTTCTGCAAAGCGTCGTGATCGAAGTGTCGGACGCAAATGACACAGGAGTGGATTTCTCTGGCGTCGGCGATGCGGATACTGCTGAGGGCGTGACTGCCAAACTGTGCGCAGCTGGTTTGTGGACCGCGTTTCGCACACGGCCTTATTCGAAAATGCCTGAGCCGGGCAGCGCACCGGCTGCGATTTTTGTCACCGCTATGGACAGTGATCCGTTGGCGGCAGATGCGGCGGCTGTTATTCAAGAAGCATCCGACGCGTTCACTGCCGGCCTGAATGCGATCAGCAGGCTGACCGAGGGTGCGACGTACCTCTGCCAAAAAGAGGGTGACGCGATCCCCGGCGCAGACGTGAACGGCGTGGAAACCGCAGCATTCTCGGGGCCCCACCCTTCGGGCCTGGCGGGAACTCATATTCATTTTCTTGAACCCCTTACGGGAGACAAGCAGGTCTGGACCATTGGCTATCAGGACGTCATTGCCATTGGCCGACTTTTGCTGACTGGTCATCTTGATCCGAACATCGTGGTCGCTCTGTCTGGTCCGGGGGCGCGTCAGCCACGTCTGGTCCGTACCGTTATGGGCGCATCCACGGATGATCTTACACGTGACGAGGTGAATGTCGACGGAACACCTCGGATCATTTCCGGCTCGATCCTGTCAGGTCAGCACGCAGATGGCCCGACGGCCTATTTGGGTCGTTTCGCACGTCAGATCAGCATTATCCGAGAAGATCACGACCAAATTCCGATGGGTTGGATTCGCCCAATGCCCTCGAAATATTCGGTCCAGCCGGTATTGGGATCGGCATTCGCCAAAAAACTGTATGCCTTCACGTCCAACTTGAACGGTGGACGTCGTGCGATGGTGCCGACCGGAGTGTTCGAAGAGTTGATGCCGCAGGATTACCTGCCCACACAGCTACTGCGCGCCTTGTTGGTGATGGATACCGACACCGCCCAAGCCTTGGGCGCATTGGAGCTGGACGAAGAGGATCTGGGTCTTGTGGGCTTTGCCTGTCCGGCAAAATATGAATACGGGCTGGCGCTGCGCGACTGCCTGACCAAGATTGAAAAGGAGGGCTGATCCAAATGGGTTTGCGCAGCTTCTTCGATCGGATCGAGCCGAACTTTACCAAGGGCGGCAAGTACGAAAAGTATTTCCCCATCTACGAGATGGTCGAAAGCTTTATCTACACTCCGAAAACTGTGACCACCGTTGCCCCTCATGCACGGTCTTACGTGGATATGAAGCGGATCATGACTTATGTCGTGATCGCAACGATCCCCTGTATTCTGTGGGGGATGTACAATACCGGCTACCAAGCCAATTCGGCTATTGCCACGCTTGGGCCTGACTCGGCCACTGGTTGGCGTATTGCCATTCTGCAGACATTTGGCATCTCGCTGAACCCGGAAAGCATTTTTGCCAACGTCATGCACGGGCTGATGTATTTCCTGCCGATCTACATCGTCACGCTGGTGGCTGGCGGCATTTTCGAGGTTATCTTCGCAACTGTGCGCGGGCATGAGGTGAACGAGGGTTTCCTCGTTACATCAATGCTCTACACGCTGATAATGCCTGCAACCACGCCGCTATGGCAGGTCGCATTGGGTATCATCTTCGGGGTCGTGATCGGTAAAGAAGTGTTTGGTGGAACAGGCAAGAACTTCCTCAACCCGGCACTAGTTGGACGCGCCTTCCTTTACTTCGCCTATCCCGCACAGATGTCAGGAGATGCGGTTTGGACCCCGGTTGACGGATTCTCGGGCGCAACTGCACTGGCGGTCTCGGCTGCGGACGGCGTTCAGGCTCTGGCCGCTGAAGGCATCACCTGGTCAAGCGCGTTCTTCGGACAGATTCAGGGCAGCTTTGGTGAGACATCGACGCTGGCGTGTATGATCGGTCTGGCCTTCCTGCTGACGACAAAGATCGCCAATTACCGCCTGATTGTAGGCTGTCTGGCCGGAACAATCGGCTTTACCCTGCTGCTGAACCTCATCGGATCGGACACGAACCCGATGTTCGCGATGCCTTGGTACTGGCACATCGTACTGGGCGGTTATGCCTTTGGTCTGGCCTTTATGGTGACCGAACCGGTTTCGGCCAGCCATACCAACGTAGGTCGCTATATCTATGGCGCGCTGATCGGTGTCATGGTTGTGATGATCCGCGTGATCAATCCGGCTTTCCCCGAAGGTATGATGCTGGCAATTCTGTTCGGAAACGTCTTTGCACCGCTGATCGACTATTTCGTTGTTCAGGCCAACATTAAACGGAGGGCGCGTCGCCATGTCTGATACGCAATCCCCTGACAACAACGACGCTCCAAAGGGCGCACTGGCCAAGTTTCTGGCAGCTTCGCCAGATTCGGTTGGCAAGACGATCTTCATCGCCGTTGCCGTTTGTCTTGTCGCCTCGATGGTTGTCTCTGCAGCCGCTGTTAGCCTGCGCCCGGTGCAGGAAACCAACCGCCTGAAGGACAAACAGGTCAACGTTCTGCAAGTTGCGGGCGTTTTTGAACCCGGCATCGATGTGACCGAAGCCTTTGCCGCCTTTGAGCCGCATGTGCTGGAACTGTCCACCGGCGACTTCGTCGATGATCAGTTCGACCCGGCCACCTTCGACGACATCGCCGCCGCCAGCGACCCTGAGCTGAGCGTTGCGCTGGACGATGACCCCGCTGGTATTGGTCGCAAGTCGAAATACCGCGTGATCTATCTGCTGCGTGACGACGCAGGCGATCTGGACAAGGTGATCCTGCCGCTGCACGGCTATGGTTTGTGGTCTACGCTCTACGGCTTTATCGCTTTGGAAAACAACGGCAACGATATCTACGGTCTGCAATTCTATCAGCACGGTGAAACCCCTGGCCTTGGGGCCGAAGTGGACAACCCACGTTGGAAAGCGCTGTGGAACGGAAAGAAGCTGCGTGATGATGCGGGTGATCTGCAAATCACCGTTGCCAAGTCCCAGCCTGCTGCCGGACCGGAATTTTATATCGATGCTCTGGCAGGGGCGACACTGACCTCAGTTGGTGTCGATAACCTGGTGAAATTCTGGATGGGCGACGCGGGCTATGCTCCGTTCCTGGCCAAGCTGCAAGCAGGAGAGTTCTAATGTCTCAGACCAAGAAAGAGATGCTGGTCGACCCGCTTGTCGACAACAACCCGATCACCTTGCAGGTGCTGGGCATCTGTTCGGCACTGGCGGTGACCTCGTCGCTGCAGGTGTCGATGGTGATGGCGCTGGCGGTTATTTTCGTGACCTCGTTCTCGTCCTTCTTCATCTCGTGCCTGCGCAACCAGATTCCCGGCTCGATCCGGATCATCGTGCAGATGGTAATCATCGCCTCGCTGGTGATCCTGGTTGACCAGATCCTCAAGGCCTACGCGTTCGAGATCTCGAAAACCCTGTCGGTCTTCGTCGGTCTGATCATCACCAACTGTATTGTGATGGGCCGCGCCGAGGCGTTTGCGATGAAGAACCCTCCGGTCGCGTCCTTCATCGACGGGATGGGCAATGGGATGGGCTATGGCCTGATCCTGCTGTTGGTTGGCTTCATTCGTGAGTTGTTCGGTGCCGGGTCGCTGTTCGGCGTTACCATACTGGAGACCGTCAACAACGGTGGCTGGTACGTGCCCAACGGCATGTTGCTACTGCCACCGTCGGCGTTCTTCATCATCGGTCTGATCATCTGGGCGTTCCGCACATGGAAGCCGAACCAGGTGGAAGAGCGTGAATACAAAATTCAGCAGGTAGAGGCCCACTGATGGAAGGTCTGATCTCACTGGCCGTAAAGGCCATCTTTGTCGAAAACCTTGCGCTCAGCTTCTTCTTGGGGATGTGTACCTTCATCGCCGTTTCGAAGAAAATCTCGACTGCGCTGGGTCTGGGTATTTCTGTCATGGTCGTGCAGGCCATCACCGTTCCCGCCAACAACCTGCTGCTGAACTATCTGCTGAAGCCGGGTGCGCTGGCGTGGGCTGGTTTCCCGGATGTGGACCTGACCTTCCTTGGCCTGATCTCGTATATCGGCGTGATTGCGGCGATGGTTCAAATCCTTGAGATGGTTTTGGATAAGTACTTCCCGCCGCTTTACAACGCGCTGGGGATCTTCCTGCCGCTGATCACCGTGAACTGCGCCATCCTGGGCGGCTCGCTGTTCATGGTGGAACGTGACTACAACTTTGCCGAGGCCGCAACCTATGGCCTGTCTTCGGGCTTTGGTTGGGCGTTGGCGATCACTGCGATGGCGGGTGTTCGCGAAAAGCTGAAATATTCGGACATTCCCGACGGCCTACAGGGTCTGGGCATCACCTTCATCACCGCAGGATTGATGGCCATGGCCTTCATGTCCTTCTCGGGCGTGAAACTGTAAGGAGGCGTCAATGGAAACCTTTACCCTAGGCGTAGCTCTTTTCACCGTCATCGTTCTGGCACTGGTGGCCGTCATCATGGCCGCCCGGTCCAAGCTGGTGTCGACCGGCAACGTGAACATCACCATCAACGGCGAGAAAACCATTTCCGTACCCGCAGGCGGCAAATTGCTGCAAACGCTGGCGGCCGAGAAGCTTTTTGTTCCTTCGGCTTGCGGCGGCGGTGGCACCTGCGCGCAATGTCGGGTGCGCGTGCATTCGGGTGGTGGGTCGATCCTGCCCACTGAGGAAAGCCATATCACCAAACGCGAAGCCTCGTGCGGTGACCGACTGTCCTGTCAGGTGGCCGTGAAACAGGATATGGACATCGAAGTCCCGGAAGAGGTCTTCGGCGTCAAGAAATGGGAATGTACCGTTCGTTCGAACGAAAACGTTGCAACCTTTATCAAAGCACTGACCCTAGACTTGCCGGAAGGCGAGGATGTGAACTTCCGCGCCGGTGGCTACATCCAGATCGAGGCCCCCGCACACCAGTTGAAATACACCGATTTCGATGTGGAAGAGGAATACCGCGAGGATTGGGATCGCTTCAATCTGTGGCAGTATGAGTCGGTTGTCGCGGAACCGATCGAACGGGCCTATTCGATGGCCAACTACCCGGATGAAAAAGGCATGATCATGCTGAACGTCCGTGTGGCTTCGCCGCCTCCGGGCTCGGAAGGCATCCCGCCGGGTCAGATGTCATCCTACATCTTCAACCTGAAACCGGGTGACAAGGTTACAATCTCGGGTCCGTTTGGCGAGTTCTTCGCGCGTGAGACCCAAAAAGAGATGGTGTTCATCGGTGGTGGTGCCGGCATGGCCCCCATGCGAAGCCACATCTTCGACCAACTCAAGCGCCTTGAAAACCGCGATCGCAAGATCAGCTTCTGGTATGGCGCGCGGTCGAAGAAAGAGATGTTCTTTGTCGAGGATTTCGACCAACTGGCCGAAGAGTTCGACAATTTCGAATGGCATGTCGCGCTTTCGGATGCGCAGCCCGAGGATGACTGGAAAGGCTATACCGGATTCATCCATAACGTCCTGTTCGAAGAATACCTCAAGAACCATCCCGCGCCAGAAGACTGCGAGTTCTACATGTGTGGTCCGCCCATCATGAACCAGTCGGTCATCAACATGCTGCTGGATCTGGGCGTGGATCGTGAAGACATCATGCTGGACGATTTCGGCGGTTAATAATAGAAAAACCGGCGCAGCCAGCGCCGGTTTTTTCATTCAACTTTTAGCCAACGCTATTTTCCGTAGTAATCCCGATACCAGGAAACGAACTGGGCTATGCCATCTTTCAGGTCCGTCTGTGGACGGTAATTGGTCAACCGCTGCAACAGGCGGTTGTCAGCCCATGTCGCATGAACGTCGCCCATCTGCATCGGCATAAAGTTCTTGATGGCCGTCTGTCCAACCGCCTCTTCGATGGCTTCGATGAAGTCCATCAGACGCACTTTGTCACCATTTCCGATATTGACGATGCGATAGGGCGCAACCGTTGAAAGGCTATCGCCATCCTCGATGTCTTCACGGCTGGCAGGCCGGACCGGGGGTACATCGATCAGCAATCTGATCCCGCGCACCAAATCTTCAACATGGGTGAAGTCCCGATACATGTCTCCGTGATTGTAAATGTCAATCGGACGGCCTTCGAGAATGGCGGCCACAAACTTGAAATAGGCCAGGTCGGGCCGACCCCAGGTGCCATAGACCGTAAAAAACCGAAACATCGTGGTCGGCAGATTCCACAGATGCGCATAGGAATGCCCCATCGCCTCATTCGCCTTTTTGGTGGCAGAGTAGATGGTCAATTGCGTGTCCGCTTTTTCCGTTTCGGTAAACGGCATCTCTTCGTTGGCACCATAGATGGACGAGGTCGAAGCCATCAACAGATGTCCGACCTCATGCTGGCGCGCGATTTCCATCACGTTGAACGTGCCAACGACATTAGATTCGATATAGCTGCGGGGGTATTCGAGGCTGTGCCGAACACCGGCTTGGGCCGCCAAGTGGACGATGACATCGGGATGGAATTCCTCCGCCACCTGCACCAGCCGGTCATAGTTTTCCAATCGATCCTCGGTCGCGGTAAAGCCCGGGGTTTGTAGCAGGATCTGATGCCTACGCTGTTTAAGCGTCACATCGTAATAGTCGGTCATCCCGTCATAGCCATGCACCTGAAACCCTTCTGAAAGAAGCAGCTTGGCCAGATGGAACCCGATGAACCCCGCAGAGCCCGTAATCAAAACCCGTTTCATAAAACCCTCAGAACGCACCACGAAATCACCGTTGACCGAAAGACTTTGTTTCGCGCCTGAGATCAACGTTTTTCGACCACTTTGAAGGTCATATCGGACAACACGAGGGTGTTGGTCAACACTTTGCCGGTTCAATCAGATGTTCATTGCCGCCATTTGCTCGGAAGGGTAGGGATCAGGGCGCATGGTTACGAAATGGATCAAATCACGGTTCAACCGTTCGGCGCGTCCAGCGACCGAAACAGTGTCTTGCGACATCTCCCCCGGCACGCGCGTGACAGCGGTGGGTGATATTCATGGCCGCCTGGATCTGCTGCACGCGCTTTTGCCTCGTCTAGACGATCAAGATCCATTGGTTTTTGTTGGCGACTATATCGATCGTGGTCCGAACAGTGCTCATGTTTTGCGCCATTTGCTTTATCTGAGCCAAGCGTCAGGTGGACGAGTTCATTGCCTTCTTGGCAACCACGAAGAGATGCTGTTGCGTTTTGTAGATGCCCCAGAGGAATACGCCCCGATTTGGTTTCGAAATGGAGGCGTACAAACGCTTGCCTCATTCGGCCTCAAGCTGACCCCAGACAAAGAAGACACTCAGCAAGCGAAAGAATTGGCAGATGGCCTGCGTCAAGCGATGGGTCAAACTCTGCTTAACTGGCTGTCCGACCGACCGCTGACCTGGACTAGTGGAAACGCTACATTTGTTCACGCAGCGTTGGACCCACGCCAATCGCTCGAAGCCCAGGATCGCCAGATTTGTCTTTGGGGACATCCAATGTTCCCAAGACTGCCGCGCAGCGACGGGCAATGGGTGGTGCACGGCCACACAATCGTAGATCACCCCC
Organism: Ruegeria sp. HKCCA6837; assembly: GCF_013034475.1. Taxonomy (NCBI): domain Bacteria; kingdom Pseudomonadati; phylum Pseudomonadota; class Alphaproteobacteria; order Rhodobacterales; family Roseobacteraceae; genus Ruegeria; species Ruegeria sp. HKCCA6837. The sequence continues at coordinate 252,932 of NZ_WQGD01000004.1, read as the reverse complement.
GTGTCAGAAATAGGGTATTGTCAATTGACACGGGCGCTTTTGCCTCGGGCCGACTCACGGCAGCTGAAATTCAGGACGGCAGTATCAGGTTCCTTTCGACTGGCTGACCTTAGCCGACGATCATCTGCTTCATGCGCAAGGCTTCATATTCCAGTTCTTTCAGGCGGAAATGAACGACGTCTCCGATAGTGATAACGCCACACAATTTGCCGTCACGCAGCACGGGCATATGACGAAAACGACCTTCGGTCATGGTCTTCAGAACATCGTTCAGCAGATCGTCGGTTGTACAGGTCTTAACCTCTTTGGTCATCAGATCTTCGACGGATTGAGGTAAGGTCTGTCCGGGTGTGTCCGCCATACGCCGCACGATGTCGCGCTCTGACAGAATGCCTTGCAACGCACCGTTCTGATCCGTCACCAAGACGGCACCGATCCGCTTTTCCTTGAGAATGTTGACGACAGAATGAATCGTCTCGTTGGGGCGGACGGAAAACACATCGCCCCCTTTGCCCTCAAGCAGTTTGTACACTGCTGTCTTTGACTGCGCAAGATTGGACCCGGTCGTTTGGCTGTACGTTGTCTTTTCCTCTTTGTCACCGCGCATCGGTGCCTGGTACGAGGTTGGGGCCATGGGCAATCTCCTTCTTCGATCTTGCAATATCTTTCCCTTTCACCTTAGCGCAGCTAAATGACCTGTATAGGGTGCAATTGCTCGAATGAGTGGATTCCGTGGTCAGCAAAGGACGATCAAGCTTGTGAGTGAACTCTATCTTACCCCTCCGGTGGCCGCTTTGATCTTCTTTGCGGTTGTCGTATGCGGTCACAACTTTCGCATGGCCTGGAAACAACAGGCCGCGGGGTGGCAGAAGCGAGCGTGGCTGTTCGGGGTTCCGGCTGGGGTTGGGCTTTTGGCATTGGGTTTTCTGCCGTTAAAGCTTTGATGCCGATTTGACTCTGACAATGGTCACTGGCATATGCCGGGCACAGAAATTCCCGGAGCTCGCCCCATGCGTCTTTTGCCTTTTGTGGCCCTTGTTGCCCTTCTTTCCGGCTGCTTTTTGGACAAGGAGCCCGAAGTGGTCCGGTTGTCCGGTGAAACGATGGGGACAACCTTCAATATCACTGCCATAGGCGAAGATCTGGACGAGACCAAACTTGCGGCCTCGGTCGATGAGACATTGGCTGAGGTAAACGCGAAGATGTCGAACTGGGACCCGAATTCCGAGGTCTCTGTCTTTTCGGCGTCGGCCAGTACAGAGCCAATGACTATCTCAAACGAATTCGCTTTGGTCATCGCTGCTGCCAACGACGTGCACGAAAAAACCGGTGGAACTTTCGATGTGACCCTTGGCCCACTGATCGAATTATGGGGGTTTGGCCCTCGTAAGCCCGAAGATCCGGTGCCATCTGATGCTGACATCCAAGCCGCGTTAAACGGCGTCGGCCAAAGCCGTCTGCTGACGCTGGATACCGAAGCCGGAACTCTTGCGAAATCTGACGCCAGCGTCGGTATCAATCTGTCTGCAATTGCCAAGGGATATGGCATCGATGCGGTTGCCGAAACCTTAAGGGACGCCGGAATCGAGAATTACCTGGTTGAAATTGGTGGTGATCTGGTCGCCATGGGTCAGAACGAAAAGGGCGAAGCCTGGCGCATCGGCATCGAAAAACCGGAAACGGGCAGTCAGAGCATTCAGCTGATCGTGTCAGTGAATGACCTGGGCATGGCCAGCTCGGGCGATTACAAGAATTTCTTCGAACAGGGCGGCGTGCGCTATTCGCATATCATCGATCCGACGACGGGACGCCCGATTACGCACCGGACAACCTCTGTCACTGTTTTGGCCGAAAACGCGATGATGGCCGATGCCTGGGCCACCGCGATGCTGGCTTTGGGTCAGGAAAAGGGCCTGAAACTGGCGGAAGAGCATGAACTTGCCGTGTATTTCATCTCGCGGGATGTGACAGGCGGTGAAGAAGCTTATATTACTGCCCATAGCACCGCGTTCAAAGACGCGCTGGAATCGAACTGACTGGTGGAGCTGAGATGAGCACTTTTATTCTGGCTTTTATTCTTCTCGCCCTCGTCATGGTGGGTATGTCACTCGGCGTCATGCTGATGGGCAAGACCATCAAAGGCAGCTGTGGTGGTCTGAATGCAATCTCGGGTGCTGATAAATGCGTTGTCTGCCAAAAGGACGTGGATCCCAACAGCCCGCTGCGCGATCAGCTGCAATGCAAGCGCGCCAAGAAGATGCTGGAGCAGATGGAGCGTCAGGCCTGAAGCAAAGTTTTGCTTCGCACTGCGGACGGAAATGGCTAACTAGGTCTCCATAAGGTTTGGGGGCGTGGTATTGGCTAAGGCAAAAAACATCCTGTTCATCATGTTCGACCAGCTGCGCTGGGACTACCTGAGTTGTTACGGGCATCCACACTTGCACACCCCCAACATCGATCGTCTGGCAGCCAAAGGCGTTCGGTTTAACCGCGCTTACATACAATCCCCAATCTGCGGTAGTTCGCGCATGTCGACCTATACCGGGCGCTACGTGCATTCGCATGGGGCGTCTTGGAACGGTATTCCGCTCAAAGTCGGCGAGATCACGATGGGCGATCATCTGCGCAAGGCGGGAATGGACTGCTGGCTGGTCGGCAAAACTCATATGCGGGCGGACGCAGAAGGCATGGCGCGGTTGGGGCTGGAACCTGACAGCCTGATCGGTGCCCGGGTTGCCGAATGCGGCTTTGACGTGTTCGAACGCGATGACGGTATGTTGCCCGAGGGTCCCGACGGGTTTTACGATCCGGACGGAGCGAAGGAGTACAACAAGTTCCTCAAGGCCAAGGGGTACGAGAGCGACAATCCCTGGCATGATTTTGCCAACTCAGGTCTGGATGATGATGGTAATGTTCTGTCCGGCTGGTTTTTGAAAAACGCGCCAGAACCCGCAAATATCGCCGAAGAAGACAGTGAAACGCCTTATCTGACAGGGCGCGGTATCGAGTTTATGGAAACGCATGATGGCCCGTGGTGCTGCCACCTGAGCTTTATCAAACCGCATTGGCCTTACATCGTGCCGGAACCTTATGCCTCGATGTATGGTCCAGAGCATGTTTTGCCCGTGGTGCGATCCGAGGCTGAACGGCAAAACGCGCATCCGGTGCTCAAGGCTTTCATGGACACAAAGATTGGTCAGACCTTTTCCCGACAGGATGTGCGTGAGGCGGTGATCCCAGCCTATATGGGCTTGATCAAACAAGCCGACGACCAGGTGGGGCGTCTGTTCGACTGGATGGAAAAAACCGGGCAGATGGACGACACGATGATCGTTCTAACCTCGGATCACGGTGACTTTCTTGGTGATCATTGGATGGGTGAGAAGACGTTTTTTCACGATGCTTCAACTAAAATGCCGCTGATCATTTATGATCCATCGCCCGAGGCTGATGCGACACGCGGGACGGTCAGTGATGCGCTGGTCGAGTCCATCGATTTGGCTCCAACCTTTGTTGATGTGGCAGGCGGTGACGTTGCCACTCACATCCTTGAAGGTCATTCGTTGCTGCCCATCCTGCATGGGACAGCAGAAGAGGTGCCCCGTGACTTTGTCATCTGCGAATACGATTACTCAGGCTCACCGATCGCTGATATCGTGGGAGTGTCCGTTCGCGAAGCCGTGATGTTCATGGTGGCCAACAAAAAGTGGAAACTGATCCATTGCGAGGGCGGGCACAGACCGATCCTGTTTGATCTGGAAAGCGATCCGCAAGAGCTGAACGATTTGGGCAACTGCGCAGAGCATGCAAACGTAATCGCTGAGATGTACGATCACCTTTTCGCATGGTCGCGACGACCGTCACAACGCACCACGCGGTCGGAACAGCAATTGATGGACATGCGCACCAAAAGCAGAGGCCGAGGCATTGTCTTGGGTGTGTACGACGAAAACGACGCGCCTCTGGACCTGACTGTGAAGTACCGCAATCGAAAGGCACGTCCATACAAGAGCTACCTTAAAGAATAGCGCCTCTGCGTCTATTAAATCTTTTTCACCTGCCCAAAGGTGGTTCACCCGCCGAGGGCAAGGCGATAGAAGAAGCGCACGAGCAGTAATCGGAGAAATTCTATGGCCGCGCCCAAACCTGTTGTATTGTGCATTCTCGATGGGTGGGGGCTGTCCGAAGACACCAAAGCCAACGCGCCGTATCTTGCGTGCACCCCGACCTTTGACGCGATCATGGCCAAAGGCCCTCATGCAACGCTGATCACCCACGGACCCGATGTTGGACTGCCCAGCGGGCAGATGGGCAATTCAGAGGTTGGCCACACCAATATCGGCGCAGGCCGCGTTGTCGCCATGGATTTGGGTCAGATCGATCTGGCTATCGAAGATGGGTCATTTTTGGAAAATGAAGCCCTGCAACAATTTATCGCCAAAGTGAAAGCGGCAGACGGGACAGCACATCTGATGGGGCTGGTCTCGGACGGGGGCGTGCATGGGCACCTGAACCATATTGTCGCCGCGGCGACCGCGATCACCGATGCTGGCGTCCCTGTTGCGCTGCACGCAGTCACCGATGGGCGGGACGTAGCGCCAAAATCGGCGCTGACCTATATCGCGGAACTGGAAGAGCGCTTGCCTGAAAACGCGCGCATAGTGACCGTCTGCGGACGCTATTTTGCCATGGACCGAGACAATCGCTGGGAGCGTGTCAGCGAAGCCTTTGACGCGATGATCAAAGGGCAGGGAAGGGCGGCGCAAAGCGCCCATGGTGCGGTCGATCATGCCTATAACCAGTCTGAGTCAGACGAGTTCATCACCCCGACCGTTCTTGATGGTTACACGGGCGTTCAAGACGGCGACGGGTTTTTCTGCCTCAATTTTCGAGCTGATCGGGCGCGGGAAATCCTGCGCGCCATTGGAGAGCCGGGATTTTCTGACTTTGATACAGGGCTGCAGCCCAATCTCTCGGCGCTGCTGGGCATGGTCGAATATTCGGACGGCCACAACGCCTATATGACCACGGTTTTTCCAAAGCGGGCCATCGTGAATACTCTGGGTGAATGGGTGGCCAAACAGGGGTTGCGCCAGTTCCGGTTGGCCGAAACCGAGAAATACCCGCATGTAACCTTCTTCCTGAACGGCGGCAAAGAGACGCCTGAGCAGGGTGAAGATCGTTTTATGCCTAAATCGCCAAAGGTTGCGACTTATGATCTGCAACCCGAAATGTCGGCGGCCGAGGTCACGGCTAAATTTGTTGAGGCTATCGAAGACGGATATGACCTGATTGTCACAAACTATGCCAATCCTGACATGGTGGGCCATACCGGTGATCTGAAGGCGGCGATCAAAGCGTGTGAGGCTGTGGATCAGGGTCTGGCGCAAGTTGTTGCTGCACTGGAAAAGGCCGGCGGTGCGATGATTGTCACCGCAGATCATGGCAATTGCGAAATGATGCTTGATCCCGAGACGGGTGGTCCGCATACCGCCCACACACTGAACCCGGTGCCGGTGGCGCTGGTCGGTGGGCCTGAAGGGGCGCAATTACGGCAGGGGCGTTTGTCGGATCTGGCTCCAACCTTACTTGAATTGATGGGCCTGCCAAAACCACCAGAGATGACCGGAGAAAGCCTTTTGTCATGAAACTGGCGACCCTTGCGGCTTTCCTGATTTCAGCCGTTCCGGCGCTGGCCCAGTCGGACTCATCGCTGGCGGCATTGAAAGCCGCAGAGATGTTGGAGGACGCCTCAATCTCGCTAAGCGAGGCTGACGGTGCCCGAGACCGCGTACGTGCGCTTACCCAAACGATCCAAGCCTATGAGGCGGGGTTGAGCGCGATGCGGGAAGGGCTGCGCCAGGCCGCAACCCGCGAGGCGCAGCTGAGCGCCGAGTTGCAGGCGCGCGAAAAGGACGTCCGGCAGTTGATCGGCGTTTTGCAAACCATTGAAACAACGGCGCCTCCGGTTTTGATGTTGCATCCATCGGGCCCATTGGGCGCGGCGCGGGCCGGTATGATGCTGTCCGAGGTCACTCCGGGCTTGAACGCCAAAGCGCAGGCTCTGGCAGATGATCTGAACGAGGTACAGACACTGCGCCTGCTGCAACAAAGCGCGTCGGAAACCCTGACTAAGGGCCTTAGCGGCGTTCAGGATGCACGCGCGCGCCTGAGCGAAGCCATCGCCGATCGCACAGATCTGCCCAGACGATTTGTCGAGGACCCAGTGCGCACGGCCATTCTGATTTCCTCGACCGAAACGCTGGACGGGTTTGCAAGTGGACTATCTGAAATCTCGGAAGGCGAGATCATTGAAACTGATGCGGATGTTTCGGGTCAGAAAGGGCAGATTTCTTTGCCGGTCCAGGGCGTCTTGTTGCACAAAGCTGGCGAAACGGACGCTGCGGGGGTGACACGCGCCGGTTTGGTGCTTGGAACACGTCCGCGTACGCTGGTTACTTCGCCCACGGCGGCCACGATCCGTTATCGGGGTCCCTTATTGGATCTGGGGAATCTGGTTATTCTTGAACCGCAGCCGGGGCTGCTTTTTGTGTTTTCCGGGTTGCAAGAGGTCTATGGCCACCCCGGTCAGGTGATCCCCGAGGGCACTCCGGTGGGCTTGATGCCCGGTGAAACGCCCGAAATTGGCGCAATATTGTCAACAAGCGGTGATGGCACTGGAACTGATCGCTCAGAAACGCTCTATATAGAGGTAAGAGAAGATAATAGCCCCGTGGACCCGGAAACATGGTTCCGGACCGACAAGGATGGATAAACGAGTATGAAGAGATTTGTGATGGCCGGTCTGGCCGGAACTGTGGCAGGAATTCTTGCAACGACCCAGATAGCGGGACCACTGCTGGCGCAGGAGGCCGAAAACAAGGCCAGCGTCTATGAGCAACTGGATCTGTTTGGCGACATTTTTGAGCGCATCCGCGCGCAATATGTTGAAGAGGTCGAACCCGAAGAGCTGATCGAGGCAGCCATTGATGGCATGTTGACCTCGCTTGATCCGCATTCCAGCTATCTTTCGCCCGACGATGCCGAACAGATGCGCGTGCAGACCCGGGGTGAGTTCGGCGGGCTTGGTATCGAAGTCACGCAGGAAGACGGTTTTGTCAAAGTCGTATCGCCGATTGACGATACCCCTGCAGACGCAGCCGGAATTGAGGCCGGGGACTTCATCACTCATGTCGATGGCGAAAGCATTCTGGGCCTTACGCTGGATAAGGCTGTTGACCTGATGCGTGGCCCGGTGGGTTCCGAGATTGTGATCACTGTCGTTCGCGAAGGTGAGCCGGATCCTTTCGACGTCACGATCATCCGGGACACGATCAAACTGACGGCTGTTCGTGCGCGCACCGAAGGCACCAGCGTTGTTCTGCGAGTGACCACGTTCAACGACCAGACCTTCCCGAACCTTAAAGAAGGTTTGCAGGAACAGATCGAGGAAGCCGGTGGCATCGATAAGGTCAATGGATTTGTCCTCGACCTGCGCAACAATCCGGGCGGCTTGCTGACGCAGGCAATCAAAGTCTCGGATGCGTTCCTGAACGAAGGCGAAATCGTTTCGACCCGCGGCCGTGATCCGGAAGAGGGAGAGCGCTTTAATGCTTCGCCCGGCGATCTGGCTGAAGGCAAACCAATCGTTGTTCTGATCAATGGTGGTTCGGCATCGGCGTCCGAAATTGTGGCCGGTGCATTGCAGGATCACCGCCGTGCGATTGTGGTCGGCACGAAAAGCTTCGGGAAGGGCTCTGTGCAAACGGTTATGCCTCTGCGCGGTGACGGGGCCATGCGTCTGACCACGTCACGCTATTACACACCGTCGGGTCGTTCTATTCAGGCCCTTGGTGTCAGCCCTGATATTATCGTGGAACAGCCAAGGCCGCAGCCCGAGACTGAAGAGGAAGAGGATAGCCGCTTTACCCGATCAGAGGCCGAGCTGCGTGGCAGCCTGGACAATGACAGCCTCAGCGAAGATGAAATTCGCCAGATTGAAGAAGACCGCGCCAAAGCCGAAGCCACGGCTGAACTGCGGGAAGAGGATTATCAGTTGGCATATGCCATCGACATCCTCAAAGGCCTTTCGGCGTTTAACCCCGACGGGCCGTCTCAATAACAAAACGGGGCCGCGGCGAACGCGGCCCTTTTTCTTTGTGCAAACGTCACTGATAGAATTCGGATTCAGAGGCCGCTGGCGGGGCGCGTTTCAACTGTATGTGAAATCGGGCTAACCTTCGATCTTGTGTAGCTTTTTTTCATCCAGCAGAAGCGCCAGCACGATACCCACCGATACGGACACGGTCGAAAAGACAAACGCCATGCTCATACCGCTGTTGAAAGCAGCGGACAGGGCGAAATGAACCTTTTCCAGGTCAGCTTCGCTCAGATGGCCGATCACCGCCTGGGCCGAAGGTGTATCCAGTGTACCGCCATTGATCGCCTTCAGGTCCGACCCGTTCAACTTGATCCCTGCCGCGGTCAAACCTTCACGCAATTTGCATAGGCTTACGACATACATGATGGCGGTGGCGCAAGCGACGGAAATGGCACCATACACCAGATGCGTCATGAAACTCAGCCCACCAACAAGGCCAGCGCGTTCGGGTTTGACTGCGCAGACGGCTGCCGTTCCAGATGGGCCAACGGTCAGGGTCGCGCCCAGCCCGATCATTGCCATGCCGGGCAAAATGCGAAAATACCCTAAATCGCTTGGCATAACGACAATTGTCGCGGCCCCGATTGCGGCGATAATATAACCCCAGAACAAAAGTCGCTTGGGTCCGAAATCATTATACAACGTGCCCGAGACAATCGATCCCACAGCCAGAAGCACCGTGAGTGGCGCCAGTCCCAGAGCGGACTCAAAGGCCGACCAGCCCAGAACCTTTTGCATGTATTGAGGGAAGTAGAGCAGCCCGACGAACGCGGCAGAGACGTTAAACATATTCAGGCCAAGCGTGATCCTGAATTGGCGATTCTGCATCATTTGGGGCAAAAGCAGCGGTTCTGTGACACGTTTTTCTATCCTTGGGAACAAAATGAACAGCACCGCGCTGATGAAAAACAGCATTAACAGCGGAACTGATGTCCATCCCCAATCCGCACCAACATCCAGCGCGTAAAGCAAAAACAGAACGGCAAACGCCAAGAGACCCATGCCAGCGAGGTCGAGATGTTCGTCCTTTTTGTGCTGCGTCTCGCGTTCCATCAGGATCAGCGCGGTGGCCATTGAAACACATGAGAAAACGACATTGGCTAGGAAGAAATACCTCCATTCTCCCAGATTTACGGCCAATCCGCTGATCATAGGCCCAAACACATTGCCGGTGGTCACACCCGCCAGGATCAGGCCCATAACAAGGGCCCGGTGTTCTGGTTTGGACACTTTGGTCGCGCCAAAGGCCAGTGTACAGGGCCAAACACATCCTGCGCCAATTCCCTGCAGGGCACGGGCAAGAACCAGAAAATCAAGGCTAGGCGAGACAAAGCACATGATTGAAGCGAAGAGAAAAATGCACAGTCCGATGATCATCAACTTACGATGGCCATACATGTCACCCAGTCGCCCGCCTGCAACCATAGTCATGGCAAAAAACAGGGCGTAAATGTTCAAAACCCATTGAGTGCTGGTGATGTCTGCCTCAAAGCTGTTTTCGATTGCAGGCACCAGCATCAGAGCACCGGTAAAATCGATGCCGATCCCAAATCCTGTCACCATTAATGCGATGACTTTAACAATGCTGCTGCGGTCCATGTCGGGCGCGATCCACTTTGAATGCGACCATGATGCACGGAAAATAGCTGAAAAGATAGTTTGGGAGCCTTAACGCCTCAGTCGTCGTCGCGATACATCCGACGGAACGCTCTTTTCAGCATGTCCAGTTCCGCGCGAAGCAACGCAACCTCGGCGCGAAGGTCATCCGCAGCAGGGGTACCGGCGATAATAGTAAAGTCACCTAGTGTTTCAGTCGTTGCAGCATCCGAGATGACAAAGCTATGAACCCCTTCGGACAGTGCTGACCTGGGTACCTCGATACTGAGATCCCAGCCATTTTCCGCCGGCGAAAGACTGGCAGAGTTCAGCGGTTCACCAAGGTATTGAACCTCAATTGCCGGTTCCTCGTCGATCCCTATATGGGCTTGCCAAACCCCGTTTTCGAACCGGATGAAAGTCAGTTTTGATCGCGTCATGTCCGGTCGTCTCACAAATCGGCACGATGGAAGCGGCAGAACGTCAGGTCCCGCACAACCATCCGGTTCATTTTTGGGGTCTCAAAGATCAAATCAACCCAGATCTTTTCGATCCGACGCTCGTTCAGAGGCAGATGAGCCAGGTCGAAATCTACGGCTTTTTGGGACTCTGAAGGGCTCAATTCCCGCAGTACCCGCTCAGAATTGGGGCCGTGCTGAATATTGAGGCGGGCGAACATGCCCGAGGGTTTTTCGCAATTGATCACACTCTCCATTCGTATCAGATGCTCGCGAGAAAGGTTCTGTATTGCGCCCCCTGGCAGATCGACGGACACCGAAAGGAACGAGCCTTCAAAACTGAAGACTTCAACAGCCAGACTGAACGGGGCTAAATCGCGTGCATCCCGATTTCGAATTTGCCGTACGGCAATCTCGGATAGAGGGCAGTCATGAAACAGGCTGACCTGCGCATCAAGGGATGATTTGCGCGGGGCTGAGGCTATGCCGGTTTGCGCCAAAGGGCCACGCCACAAATCCGGCCTGCAGCTCCAGTCGGTGCCGACAGGCTTTGGAAACTGCCTGGATCCGATCTTAGGACGGATCAGACGGGAATCGGCCTTTTGAATCAACTGATCGAGTTGGCCGCGCAGTACACGCGCCTGATCACGTTGTATTTTTAAGTCTGCTTGACCGACATCCTTCGCGTTTTGCACGGCCCGCCGCCAACGGTCCAGTGCCTTGCGATGAAAATAACGATCCAGAATTCTGCCCATGGCCTCGTCGTCCAATACACAGCCTCTTTAGTCAAGATGGTGCAAGCAACAAACCGCAATAACGAAATCGCGATCTTCATGCCGTGTTTTTCAGTTGGGTCAGGCGCAAAATTGGGTTAGGCGCCAACGAATGGCGCGCGCCCGTCTTGCCTTGCAATGGGCATAGTCACGGCGTACCGTCAGGCCCTGCAACATGGGTCACCCAGTTTTAGCCACACATCCGTTTAGCTATCTATAAGGCCGTGAAATGGAGCCCACATTATTTTCTTTCATTTGGAAGTACTCGAAGAAGCAGCAGTTGGTCTTGCTGTTGCTGACAGTGCTGTCATTTCCCTTCCTTTACGCCTCGTTGGAACTGCCCAAGCAGATCATCAACGATGCCATCGGCGCTCCGGCTGATACGGTCACCATCTGGGGCATCACCGTAACGCAAGTTCATTACCTGTTGATATTGTGTGTTGCCTTTCTTGGGACTGTTATTGCCAGCGGCCTGATGAAAATGCGCATCAACACGATGAAGGGTGTCCTAGCAGAACGCATGCTGCGTCGGTTGCGGTTCACGCTGATTGAACGTTCGATGCGCTTTCCAAAGTCTTATTTTGCCACCACCAGTCAGGGTGAGTTGGTTTCGATGATCACATCCGAGGCCGAGCCGATGGGTGGACTGATGGGCGATGCGATCGCTCAGCCCGTGTTCCAGTTCGGTCAGATGATGACGATCGTCACATTCCTGTTCATGCAAAGCGTGTGGTTCGGGTTGGCCAGCATTGCTTTGATCCCCTTGCAGGCATGGCTGATCCCCAAATTGCAGCGACAGATCAACCTGCTGAACAAAGACCGTATTCAGGAAGTCCGGCGCCTAAGCTCGGAAATCGGTGAAAGCGCTGCGGGGATCAGTGATCTGCGCACCAATGGCGGCTGGCGCTATCGTCTGGCCCAGTTCAGCGACAGATTGGGAAAATTGTTCGAGATCCGCTTTAAGATCTACAACAAGAAATTCTTTATGAAGTTCCTCAACAATCTGATCACTCAGATGACGCCCTTTCTGTTTTATTCCGTGGGTGGTTATCTGGCGATTACGGGTGAGGTGACGGTGGGCGCTCTGGTCGCTGCTTTGGGGGCTTACAAGGATCTGAGTGGCCCCTGGAAGGACTTGCTGACCTATTACAACCAGGTTCAGGACATGTCTTTGCGGTGGGAAATTGTGACCGAACGGTTCGCCCCTGACCACATGATCCCCAAAGAGCTGTTTTCCGGAGAACCCGAGTCAATCCCGCGCCTGGACGGCGCGATCGAGCTGCGCAATGTGACAGTCCGCGACAGCGACGGCAAAACCATTTTAGAAGATCTGGATCTAACCATCCCCCACGGCGCCCGCGTTGCCATCCAGTCAACTCACGCCTCGGAACGCAGTGCGCTAGGTCAGCTTTTAACCCGAGAAATCCTGCCTGTTCAGGGGGAAGTGATCGTTTCCGGCCACAACCTGAACGACCTGCACCAGGCTGTGATTGCGGCCCGGATCGGCTATGCGTATTCGCGCCCCTATCTGTTTGATGGAACACTGGGTGATAACCTGATGATGTCGTTACGCACGCATCCCCAGCACGATGCCGAAGCGCAGAAAGCTCCGACTCGCAAGCAGATTGAAGCTGCCCGGTCCGGTAACCCGGTCGACTCTTTGAACGATGAATGGATCGACCCTGGTTTGGCGGGTTTGGACGATATCGAAGATATCCGCGATTGGTGGTTCCAACTGGTCGAAGCCATGGGGATTGACGAGTTCATGTTCCGTCGCACGCTGCGCACGCAGTTTGACCCCGGAATTCATCCCGTTTTGGCCCGCGAAGTGGTCAATCTGCGGGAAACAATTGCCGAGCGTCTGAAAGCCAAAGGTCTGGACCGCTATGTCTATCGCTTTGATCCGGATCGGTTTAATCCGGCGGTTCCTCTGGGCGGCAACCTGCTGTTCGCGGCACCGTCGCGGGAAATCTCACCCGACTATCTGGTCGAGGATGCCCGTTTCCTGAAAATGCTCACTGTGCATGATCTGGCAGAAGAAGCCCTGAGCATTTCCAATGCGGTTCTGGACACACTCAGTAAAACCTTCGGGCGGGACGGCGCGGACCACCCCTTGTTCCTTCGGCTCGGAATGTCGAAAGACATGTTCCACAGGTTGCTCGACATCGAGGATCAGCGCAAAGCCAAAGGTGATATGGCACTCAGCCCGGAAGACCGTGCTTTGCTGTTGACGGTGCCTTTCCTTTTGACCGCCGAGCAGATCGGACCGGACTTCCCCGAGGAATATAAGGACAAAATCCTGACGATCCGAAAAAGCCACGCTGAGCGGTTACGGGGTGCAATGGACGGTTTGTTCATGCCAGTCACGCCCGATCTCTACGTGCCCCGACTAACCGTGATGGAGAATGCGATCTATGGTCGGGTTTCTCTGATGGCGGGTGCACATGCGGACGAAATCGAGGATGTGGTCGCCGAAGCCCTTAACGAAGCGGGGCTTCGTCGCAGAGCCGCTGCGATCATCTATGATCTGCCATCCGGTCTGGGCGGTAACAATCTGCCAACCGTTTTTCAGGAACGCGCCGCGTTTTCGCGCGCTGGGATCAAACGCCCAGATGTCCTGATTCTGGACAAGGCATTGGCCAGTCACGATTCAGAAAGCCGGTTGCGCACACGTTTGAAACTGCGCGAGCTTTTGCCCGACTCGATTATGATATTCATGGAAGATCACTTTGCTCATCCCGAAGCCTATGATTTGTTCATTGAAATCAAGGAGGGCCGAATTGACGGCGTTTCCCGAAGCAAATCTGAACATACGGGCAGCACATCGGATGATCTGAGCCGGAAGCTTGAAATCCTTTCGGCCACGGAGTTGTTTTCAAGTCTGGATGGGCGCAACCAGCGGCTCCTTGCATTTTCAGCCCAATGGTACGAGGTCAAAGCCGGACAAGTCATATTTTCGCGCGGGCAGGCCCCGGATGCCGCATATCTGTGCATTTCGGGCCAGGCTCGGTTGGATTGGTTCAACGATGATGGAACTAAGCGTCCGATTTCGATCATCGAGCCAGGGCGCCTCATCGGAGATTTGTCGATCATTACAGGTGAAGACCGCCAATTGGATCTGGTCGCCACAGAAGACTGTCTGTTCCTGCGCATCGGGGCCGAGGAGCTGCGTGCCGTGGTTGAAAGCGATGCAACCGTTGCTACGCAGTTGCTCAGAACCGTTGCCGGTTATCTGACAACGCTTTCCACGAGGATCTCGGCTGCCCAAAACGCCGAGGACGTGTTGCCCTCGGTGTCCCAAGACACAGAGCCAGAGAGTTCAAACAACCATGCCTGAGGCATACACCCCACACGCCTATCTGACGGAAACCGCGCGTAAGCGGCCCGAGGTTTGGCGTCTGCTTCTGGGCCTATTGTTGATCGGTATATTGGTCAGCCTCCTGAACATGGTGTTCTTTGCCGTGCTCGTAGAGATGGGCCCAGACGAATGGGCACAGGAACTTTTGGTGGGGAGCTCGCCGCTTGCATTAATTCTGCTGCTGATGAGTTTCGGGTTCATAACCTTAGCTGTGGCCATCGCCGCCCGTAAGATTCAACAAAGAACACTTTGGTCCATAATTGGAGACCGCAGCATTGCCATAGCGCAGTTTTTCAAAGTTCTAAAAGCCTTGATTATCCTCGGCGTGATCGGGTTTCTGCTGCCGCCTTACGGGATGGGTGGAGAGCTGACGCAAAAGCTGCCGCTGACAACATGGGCACTGTTGCTTCCGATTGCGGCCTGCGCCGTCCTGATTCAAATCAGTGCCGAAGAAATCCTGTTTCGCGGGTATATCCAGCAAACTCTTGCAGCGCGGTTCAGTTCACCGATCATTTGGATGGGCCTGCCATCCATTTTGTTTGCAGCAGGCCATTATTCACCAGACGCGGCGGGGGGCAATGCGCTCTTGATCGCGCTTTGGGCCTTTGTTTTTGGGCTGCTGGCGTCCGATCTGACGGCCAGAGCAGGCACTTTGGGACCTGCCATCGCCCTTCATTTTTTCAACAATGTCATCGCTTTGCTGTTCATTTCATTGCCCGACAGTCTCAGCGGGTTGGCACTTTTTGTGCTGCCCTTTGACACGTCTGACCCGGAACAGCTGCGCCCTTGGCTGTTGGTGGACTTGGCGGTTATGTTCGTTTGCTGGTTGGCCGCGCGGCTTGCGCTCAGGCGTTGATTGCATTTCCTTCCGTTGCGCCTTATTTGACGACAACACCGCAAAAGCCAAGGTTCCCACATGAACTGGATCACAAACTACGTCCGCCCCCGGATCAACTCGATCTTTTCGCGCCGCGAGGTTCCCGAAAACCTCTGGCATAAGTGCGACGAGTGCGGAACGATGCTGTTCCACCGCGAACTGGCCGAGAACCAGAATGTCTGCACCCAGTGCGGCCACCACATGGCAATTACCCCGCGTGACCGGTTCAAGCACCTGTTCGACGGCGGCGTTTTCACAGAAGTTGAGGTCCCGGCCCCCAAGGACGACCCACTACAATTCCGTGATCAGAAAAAATACCCGGACCGCATGAAGGCGGCGCAGAAAAAGACCGGTGAAAAAGAGGCTATGCTGGTGGCCGTGGGCGAAATTGGACGCACTCCGATTGTTGCTGCCGCGCAGGATTTCTCTTTCATGGGCGGCTCGATGGGCATGTATGTGGGCAACGCGATCATCGCTGCCGCCCAAGAGGCGGTAAAGCTCAAACGCCCGCTGATCCTGTTTTCGGCCGCCGGTGGAGCCCGGATGCAGGAAGGTATCCTAAGCCTGATGCAAATGCCGCGTACCACTGTTGCGGTTGAGATGCTGAAAGAAGCGAACCTGCCCTATATCGTCGTTCTGACCCATCCCACTACTGGGGGTGTAACTGCTTCTTACGCGATGCTGGGCGATGTGCATATCTCGGAACCCAACGCGTTGATCTGCTTTGCCGGCCCCCGTGTGATTGAACAAACGATTCGGGAAAAGCTGCCTGAAGGGTTCCAGCGCGCCGAATATCTGCTGGATCACGGTATGCTGGACCGAGTCACCAAGCGTACCGAAATGCGTGATGAGCTGATTACCATTACCCGGATGCTTACGAACCAGCCTCCGGCAATTGTTGGCGAACTGCCCGCACCAGAACCGGAAGAAGCAGCTGAGGCACCAGCCGAAGAGACCAGCCAGAAATGACCGCACAAACATCTGACGCCATTCTTGACCGGATGATGGCGCTACATCCCAAGATCATTGATCTGACCTTGGACCGCGTTTGGCGTTTGCTGGCTGCGCTGGATCATCCACAGCTCAAGCTGCCCCCGGTTGTCCATATTGCCGGAACCAATGGCAAAGGCTCGACCCAAGCCATGATCCGCGCGGGGCTTGAGGGGGCAGGGCACTCGGCACATGCCTATACCTCGCCCCATTTGGCGCGGTTTCACGAACGCATCCGGCTGGCTGGAGAATTGATCTCGGAATCCGATCTGACGGCGGTTTTGGACGAGTGCTATGCCGCCAACAAAGGTGAAGACATCACCTATTTCGAAATCACCACCTGCGCGGCTCTGTTGGCCTTTGCCCGTACAAAAGCAGACTATACTCTTCTTGAGGTTGGTCTGGGCGGACGACTGGACGCCACTAACGTAATCGATAATCCTGTAGTAACAGTGATTACGCCGGTATCGATCGATCATGAGCAGTTTTTGGGCAACACATTGGGCAAGATCGCAGCTGAAAAGGCCGGGATCATCAAACCCGGCGTGCCCTGCATCGTTGGGCCCCAACAGGACGAAGCCCTTGAGGTCATAGAATATACAGCCGCTCGACTGGGTGCTCCGTTGTTGGTTCATGGGCAACACTGGAATGTGCATGAAGAAAACGGACGCTTGATCTATCAGGACGAAACCGGTTTGCGGGATCTTCCACTGCCCAACCTGCTGGGTGCGCACCAAATTCAGAACGCGGGTGCGGCCGTGGCCGTTTTGCGCCATCTGGACATGGGCGATGACGCCTATGAGGCTGCCGTGACCAAAGCCGAATGGCCCGCCCGTATGCAGCGCCTGAAAACCGGCCCGTTGATCGAACAGGCACCACAGGCCGAGCTTTGGCTGGATGGCGGTCACAACGCGGCAGCAGGAATTGCTCTGGCTGATGTACTGGCCAAACTGCCGCAGAAACCGACGCACATGATCTGCGGTATGCTCAACACAAAAGATGTAACCGGGTATCTCTCACCTTTGGCCGGGCAGGCCACAAGCCTAACCGCCGTTTCAATTCCGGGTGAAGCCGCGACACTCAGTGCAGAAGAAACTGCAGCTGCAGCGACCAAAGTCGACTTGCCTGCGTCTACGGCAAACAATGTATCGGAAGCGTTGGCGGCGATCACAGCCGACGACCCCCAAGCCCGTGTGTTGATCTGCGGCTCGCTTTACCTTGCGGGCAATATCCTGCGTGAAAACGGCTAGGCACGCCCCGCGCCCTTCACCTGGCTCGAAATACTTTGGGGAGGCGCGCGCAGCGCCCCCTAGGCACCCCAGTCTTTGTCCTGCATCTCCCGCAGGCGTGAGGCTGTGCGTTCAAACTCAAAGGTCCCTTCGCCTTCCACATAAAGCATTTCGGGCTCAGCTGCGGCGGAACAGATCAAGCGGACCCTGGCCTCATATAGGGAATCGATAAGGGTTACGAACCGCTTGGCTTCGTTAAAGTTGTTGCGCGACAAGCGTGGGATGTCTTCCAGCACCAGCACCTTCACAGCATCGGCAATTGCCAGGTAATCAGCAGGCCCCAACATCCGTCCACACAGGTCGTAGAATGATGCCCGCGCGACCCCGTTGCGAAAGGCAGGCAGCTCAACCGCGCGGCTATTGACTTGCAAAACAAGCGGTTCGGCGGGGCCGCCTGCAAGATCCTTCCAAACCTCTCGTATGTTCTGCCGGGCTTCTGGGCCGATTGGCGAAAAATAGACCGGCGCACCTTCCAGCCGGTTTTGGCGGTAGTCGGTGGGCGAAACCAGTTCCCAAACCCGTAGCTGTTCCTTGATATGCGCAATGAACGGCAGAAACAGCTGCCTGTTCAGCCCATCCTTGTACAGATCATCTGGATGCCGGTTCGAGGTCGTCACAACCACCACGCCACCCTCATTCAACAGATCGAACAGACGTCCAACAATCATCGCATCGGTGATGTCCGTGATCTGCATCTCATCAAAAGCCAGCAGCCGGACGGATTTGACCACGTCCTTCGCCACCGGAGCCAGTGCATCTTCGACGTTCTCTTTCCGAGCCTTATGCATCCCAGCGTGGATTTCCTGCATGAAAGCGTGAAAATGGACACGTCGCGCCGGTATGTCGCCGAGCGTTTCGACAAACATATCCATCAGCATCGATTTTCCTCGCCCGACTCCTCCCCAAAGATACAATCCTTTTGGGGGTGGAGGCACTTTGCGGAAAAAACTGCGTTTAACTGGCTCTGACAGCGCGGCACGGATACGTTCGAATTGCGGAAGAACGGCCTCTTGTGCGTCGTCGCGGGTCAGAGTTCCATCCGCGACGCGGGCCTCGTATAGCGATATTAGATCCGTCATAATTCCGAGCCTTACCCGCCCGACCGCCCGTTGAAAAGAAACCATTTTTTTTGGCACATCAAATTTGCTTATCCGTGACTGCAAATCTGCTGAATTGACGTCGCCCGCAAAAGCGATACGGTCCTGCAGACAAAACGCCCGAGGTCTCAATGCCCCAATCCGCCCGCCTGCTGAATCCGATTCTGATTGTCGGGTGCATCATCATCACGGTCAGCTTCGCCGTGCGTGCTTCGTTTGGCGTGTTCCAGATCCCTATCGCCGATGAGTTCGGTTGGCTGCGCACTGACTTTTCAATGGCGATTGCAATTCAAAACCTGGCGTGGGGCATCGGGCAGCCCATCTTTGGTGCAATTGCCGAGAAGATTGGCGACCGCAAGGCGATCATTCTGGGTGCTTTGACCTATGCTGCAGGAATGGTGCTCTCTGCATGGTCCGTCACTCCATTTGAGCATCAGATGTATGCGTGGTTAGTAGGCTTCGGCATCGCGGGTACTGGGTTTGGTGTGGTTCTTGCTGTGGTCGGTCGCGCATCTTCAGACGAAAACCGCTCGATGTCGCTTGCTATCGTCACAGCCGCAGGAAGTTTCGGGCAGGTGCTGGGTGCCCCCACCGCCGAGTGGCTGCTGACCTTCCTGCCTTGGCAGCAGGTTTTTATCGTGTTTGCGGTCACGATCCTGGCGCTTGTGCTTGCTCTGCCATTCATGCGCGCGCCGCAAAGTGCCAGCAAGACGGAACTGCAAGAAAGCATGAGCGAGATTTTAGGCAAGGCGTTCCGCGATCCTTCTTATACTTTGATTTTTCTGGGGTTCTTTAGCTGCGGGTATCAGTTGGGATTCATCACCGCCCATTTCCCGGCATTTGTGACCGAAATGTGTGGCCCGATTCAGCCCGGTGGTGTTTTGCATTCCGTCGGTATCACCTCGACCTCAGCGCTTGGGGCCGTGTCAATTTCGCTGATCGGTTTGGCCAATATCGGTGGTACGTTGCTGGCGGGATGGGCGGGGAACCACTTCCCCAAGAAATACCTTTTGGCTGGGGTCTACACAGGGCGCACATTGGCAGCGGCTTTGTTTATCCTGTTCCCGATCACTCCGCTATCAGTCATCGTATTCTCGCTGGTGATGGGATCGCTTTGGTTGGCCACTGTGCCACTCACGTCGGGCCTTGTGGCGCATCTTTACGGCTTGCGGTACATGGGAACGCTTTATGGCATCATCTTCTTCAGCCACCAGCTTGGCAGCTTTCTGGGTGTGTGGTTGGGTGGTCGCTTGTATGATCAATTCGGCGATTACAGCATGGTTTGGTGGATCGGCGTCGCGATCGGAGCATTCAGCGCAATCGTGCATCTGCCCATCCGCGAAAATCGTTCTGCCCTTCCGGCCTAAAATCTTCCTAATCAACAAACCAAAAACGACAAGCACCTGGTGCGACCCAATTTTTCAACGCGATGCCAGACCTATGTGCTAACCAGCCCTGTCTGGGAATAAGCCAGCCAATCCAGCGGCTGAGGCTTCGCAAACACCACGTTCGGTAATCAGCCCGGTGACAAGCCGATTTGGGGTGACGTCAAAGGCCGGATTGCCCCCCTCCGTTCCAACTGGGGTCACGCGCACATCCGAAATCGCGGAGTGCTCATCAACACCGAGGACATGAGTCACTTCGCGTTTATCGCGTTCTTCGATTGGAATTTCAGCTACGCCATCGCGCACGGTCCAATCTATTGTCGGAGAAGGCAGGGCAACATAAAATGGAATATTGTTGTCATGCGCTGCCAACGCCTTGAGGTAGGTGCCTATCTTATTGCAGACGTCACCCTGTGCCGTGGTGCGGTCGGTGCCAGTGATAACCATGTCAACCAACCCATGCTGCATCAGGTGCCCCCCGGCATTGTCCACGATGTAGCGATGGGGGATGCCGTGCTCGCCCAGTTCCCATGAGGTCAGCGCACCTTGATTGCGGGGCCGGGTTTCATCCACCCAAACATGCAGGGGGATGCCCTCGTTATGCGCATGATACATGGGGCTTGTGGCTGTGCCCCAATCGACTGTCGCCAACCATCCTGCGTTGCAATGGGTCAACAGCCGCACTGGTTCCCCCGCGGGTTTGCGCGCGGCAATCTCTTTGATCAACTCCAGCCCGTGGCGACCAATTGCGGCGTTGATTTCGACGTCTTCGTCAGCGATTTCCTGCGCCAAGACCCATGCGCGTTCGGCACGATCGGACACAGCCAGCGGCATCAGGGCCTCTCGGCATCTGTCCAAAGCCCAACGCAGGTTGATTGCGGTGGGCCGCGTTGCGTGCAAAACATCATACGCCGCATCAAACGACGCTTCGGAGCTATCACGGGACATCTGTTCAGCTATGCCAAAAGCGGCTGTCGCGCCAATCAAAGGTGCGCCCCTGACCCACATATCCCGAATTGCAGCTGCAAACTCATCCAACGTTTTCAAGGTTACGACCCGGAAATCATGCGGCAACCAGCGTTGATCGATAATCCGAACCTCGCCCTGTGACTTGTCCCACCAAATCGATCTGTAGTGAGTGCCCTGTACTTGCATAATGCAGTCTCCGTGTTCGAATGGTCTGATCAGAATTCAAACACAGCGTGCGTTCTTACGCGGGCCTTGTAAACGGTCGTTTCTGATTTCGTATCAGTATTTTGGATCGGCTTCCGTTATAGTCAGCCACGCGTAGCGGCGCGTATTTCCCGTTCCAATGCATCCAGAAACCGCGACCGATCTGCTTTGCCGAAGGGTCGTCCACCACCACCCGCTCCAAGTGGGTTGGCGGCGCGCAGGTCCGCCATCAAGTCGCGCATCGCGAGTTGTTGACCAATATTGGCTGCGGTGAAGGTCTCGCCGTTGGGGCGCAAGACGCGTGCGCCTGCTTCAACGCATTTGGCAGCCAGAGGGATGTCGGACGTAACAACCACATCCCCTTTACCACACCGCTCGGCGATCCACTTGTCGGCCTCATCAGCGCCTTCTGAGACGATGACAACCTGCACCAGCGGATTGGCCGATGGGCGAAGCCCCCCATTGGACACCAGCGCCACGGGCACTTTGTGCCGTGTTGCCACCCGTTCAGCTTCGGCCTTCACAGGGCAGGCGTCGCCGTCAACATAAAGTGTGGTCACGCCTTCTTAGCCTCTTTCTTGGCGGGTTCAGCTGGTTTTTTACGCACTTTGAATTCTTCAGGAATAGGCATCCGATTGAACGCATCCAGACCTGCAATCTTGTATGCTTCGGCCAGGGTTGGATAGTTGAACGTGTTCTGAACGAAATAATCCACGGTACCCTTAAGGTTCAACACGGCCTGAGCAATGTGAATCAGTTCAGTCGCGCCTTCGCCAACAATCTGCACACCCAAGACCCGGCGGGTTTTGAGCGAGAACAGCATTTTCAGCATCCCGTGCTCCAACCCCATGATATGCCCGCGCGATGTTTCGCGGAACCGGGCGACGCCGACCTCATAGGGTATACCGCGTTCCTGCAGTTCTTCTTCGGACATGCCGCAGGTTGAAATCTCGGGAACCGAGTAGATGCCGTAGGGATACCACGGGCTTTCCGGCAGTGTGGGTGTTTCAAGTGCGTGACAGGCGGCCACGCGCCCTTGTTGCAGAGACGTCGAGGCCAGAGATGGGTGACCGATCACGTCGCCGGTCGCATAGATATGCGGCACTGCTGTCTGGTATGTCTTACGATCCACCTTGATCCGGTTGCGGTGATCTGTTTCCAGCCCAACGGCATCGAGATTGAGTTTTGATGTCGCGCCCATGCGTCCGGCAGCAAACAAAAGCATTTCTGCCCGAACATGGCGGCCGTTATCCAATGTCACTTCCACATGTTCACCGGCATCTTCGATCTTTTCAACAGCCGAACCCAATCGCAGGTCAACACCATTTTCTCGGATCTGATGCGTGAAATCATGGATCAAACGGCTGTCGATGAAATCCAGAAACGTGTCGCGCGGTTCGATCAATGTCACCCTTACGTCCAGGGCCGAAAACATCGTGGCGTATTCGACCCCAATGACGCCCGCACCAATGACGACCAAGGATCGTGGAATTTCCGCCATTTCCAGAAATTCGTCACCATCGACCACGGTCTTGCCGTTGAAAGGCACATATTCCGGGCGATAGGTTTTGGTGCCAGTTGCGATCAGGAACTTGGCAGCCGTCACCCGCGTAGTCTCGCCAGCGTCGGTCGCAACTTCGACCTCATGAGGTCCAACGAACTTGGCCAGGCCATCCAGCGTATCGACATGGTTGCGGTTGAACTGGTGTTCCAACACATCGACCTCATGATCGAGCGTCATATGCAGGCGGGCCTTAAGATCTTCGGCGCGAATCTGGTCTTTGACCCGATAGGAACGGCCGTAAAAGCTGCGTTCACGCCAGCCCGAGAGGTTCAGAACCGTTTCACGCAGGGTCTTGGACGGGATGGTGCCGGTATGAACCGAAACACCGCCGAAGCGATCCTTGCGGTCGATCACAAGAACGCGACGCTTCAGTTTACCGGCTTGAATGGCTGCTGACCGCCCCGAAGGGCCGGACCCGATGATAATCAGGTCATAGTCATATTCGCTCATGCCTCAGTCTCCGTACAGCGCTTCCGCATGGAATGTGATGTGGTCTTCCATAAATGTGGAAACGAAGAAGTACGAATGGTCATAACCGGGCTGGAAGCGATAGGTTGCCTGCTGACGGCGCTCGGCGATGGCTTGGGCCAGCGCTTCGGGGCGCAGCAGATCCATGAACTGGTCATTGGCACCGGTATCGATCAGGATCGGGCCGTCGAACCCTTTTTCCTTCATCAGTAAAGATGCATCATGCTTGGCCCACAGGGTTTCATCACTGCCCAGATAGGCGCTTAACTGTTTGCGGCCCCAATCTGCACCCGTAGGGTTCGAAATCGGTGCAAAGGCGGAAACCGAGCGGAACCGTCCGGGCAGATTCATCGCCAAAGTCAGGGCTCCGTGACCGCCCATGGAATGCCCGGTGATGGCCTGGCGTTCGCTGTCGATCGCGAAGTTCTCAACCAGCAAGGCAGGCAGTTCTTCGGCGATGTAATCCCACATCTGGAAGTGCGGGGCCCATGGATCTTGCGTCGCGTTTACATAAAACCCTGCGCCCTGTCCCAGATCATAGTCTTCATGATCAGCGACCCCCTCGCCACGCGGCGAGGTATCGGGGAATACGACGGCGATCCCTTGTTCTGCCGCCCAAGCCTGCGCACCGGCTTTGGTCATGGCGTTTTCATGCGTGCAGGTCAGCCCGGAAAGGTACCACAAGATCGGAACCGGTCCGTCCTTTGCCTCGGCGGGAAGAAAAAGGCCAAAGGTCATGTCGCATTGGCAAGCCGAAGAGGCATGGCGGTATACGCCCTGCACTCCGCCAAAACAGGCGTTTTCCGAGAGGGTTTCCATCAGGCATAATCCTTACATTCGAGTCGCGACATGGCTAACGATCCAAAGACGCCGCGTAAAGTCCGACCACCTTCGGCACGAGTATTTTTCGAAATGCTGAAGGTCAAAGACCGCTCAGCCAGGTGATGGCCAGTGGCACGGTCAAGATGCTGGCCACCGTCGAAAGAAGAATGGCGGCCGAAGCCCTGTGTGGGGCTACCCCGTAATGTGCCGCCAACATGTAAACATTACCTGCTACAGGCAAAGCGGCGGCCGCGATTGCAACCGTGGCCGAAAAGGTATCAATCGGCACCAGCCAGATCAGTGCAACCGCAACACAGGCTGGGTGAATCACCAGTTTACAAAAGCTCAACCAAACGGCGATTTCGACACGTTCAGCAGATTTGTCGGCTAGTGACGCTCCGATGGCAAACAACGCACCCGGGGTAGCAGCACCGCCAAGAATGGTTAGAAAATCATACAAAGGTACAGGGACCGGGATTTCCATTGATGACCAGAGCAATCCCGCCGAGATGGACACAATCATCGGGTTTTTGAGTAACCCAAGCCCAATCAGTTTTAAGGTCGCGGGGGTCAACTTGCCATCGCGGCCTCCGTTAATCAGGATCACGATGAGGGACGAAAAAACAACCAGATCCACTGTCAGGACCACCATTACCGGTCCGATCGCGGCCTCGCTGAACAAAAGCGCCAGCATAGGCAGCCCCAAAAAGCCAACATTGCCGATGGCCGCGCATTGTGCCTCGACGGCTGCCGTTGGAACATCCAGCCCGCGCATCCATGCGACACAGGTCGCCAGAGCATACACTGCTATTGTGCCGATCAAATACCCAACGACGAGGCGCGCATTGAAGATTTCGGCAAAAGGCAAAGTGGCCGCAAAGCGAAACAGCATAGCTGACAGAGCAAAGAAGAAGACGAATTTGGTCAGATAGGCGGTGGCCTCGGCGGTGAAAAACCGCGTGCGCCCCGCCCAGTATCCCAGGCCGATTATCGCAAAAAAGGGTAGGGTGCGCAGAAAGACATCGACCATGGATCGACTCCTAGCATGGTTTGTCTTCGCTGCAAGTCGGTGGCCTCGTAGAGCGCGCGGAAGGTTCGATTAAGACGGAGTCCGAAAATCGTTGTATCTGAACCGAGCGGTTTATAAACTGGTACAACGTTCAATCCCGGAGATGACATGACCCAGACCGCCACCATCCTGCGCACAGGCCGTAAGTTTGATCAGGTTTTGCGCGGGGCTCGAGAGGTTTTCATGGCGGACGGGTTTGAAGGCGCAAGTGTGGACGACATTGCCCGCGCTGCCGGCGTGTCGAAGGCAACGCTGTACAGCTATTTTCCGGACAAGCGCCTTTTGTTCATGGAAGTGGCACAAAACGAATGTCGCCTGATGTCTGAGCGCATTCTTTCAATGATTGATGAGACCAAACCTGCGCGTGAAGTCCTGCAGATCGCCGCCACGCAGCTTACGGCCTTTCTTGTATCCGAATTCGCACAGCAAGTGTTTCGGATTTGTGTTGCCGAGCGGGATCGGTTCCCCGAACTGGGCCGTGCCTTTTACGAGGCCGGACCGCAGAACGGTCAAAGACAAATGGCAGCGTACCTCGAAAAAGCGGTGTCCAAGGGAGAGCTGTGTATCGAGGATGTGCAGATTGCAGCGGAACAATTCTCGGAATTGTGCAAGGTGCGCATCTGGTCGCGCGCTGCATTTGGTATTCAAAACTGCTTTCGCCAAGACGAAATCGATGAAATTGCGACGCAGGCTGTGGACATGTTTATGGCTAACTACGGGTGCGGACCGTCGAAAAAGTGATGGCCAACGCCCTGAACAGGACGTCGACCATCGTTCACTCACCAAAACACTCGATACAGATAAGCTTAATTCCAAAAGCCTTTTGAAATCCTTTACTCGATAAATGTTCGCGCCAAGCGATCACTTATGGGCTGCGCCAAAAAGGCAATTACTGCGCGCTCACCAGTGGTTACAAAAAGGTCTGCAGGCATTCCGGGCACCAGGTCCAGTGCCGCAACCTCGTCAGATTGCTGATCGTCCAGTTTGACCCGCGCTTTGTAGTAGGCTTCGCCGGTCCGTTCATCTTCCAACGCGTCGGCCGAGATATCAAAAATGGCGCCCTGCGCTTCGGGAACGTCGGCCTGGGCGAAGGCAGACATACGAATACGCGTGGCTTGTCCGACCTTCAGCTTGTCGATATCGCCTGGTTTCACACGTGCTTCGACAATCAACTCTTGATCGGCGGGCACGATTTCCATGATGTGTTCACCGGGCCTTATCACCCCGCCCGTGGTTGACGCAGCAAGGTTTACAACCCGACCGCTGGTTGGTGCTAGGATCTCGATCCGCTTGCGGCGCTCCACAACACCGGCAAATTGCGGACGCAAGAGGTCAAGCTGTGCATCGACAACGGCCAACTCACCTGCAAGGACTTCATCCCTCAGCTTTTGCCGACTGATCATTGTCAATTTCAACTCGCTGACCTGGTTTTCCGCCTGGGCAATCTGTGTCCGAAGCGAAGCATCGGCGCCCGAAAGCCGTTCAACCTCGATCTGCCGCGCACTGACCCGTGTGACCGCAACCAAGCCCTTGTCCAAAAGGGTCCGCAAGCCTTCCAGCTCTGTCTGCGTGATGGCCATCTGGTTCTGCGTGCTGATCCGTTGCTCGTTGAGGCCATCGATTTGATCGCGAAGCGCCGAAATACGTTGTGCGTTGATTTCCACCTCGGTCGCTCGGGCGCGGTATTCGGCATCAAACAGTTGTTTTTGCGTCAGAAAAGCAGAGGCCCAGTGCACGCGGCTCATACCTTGTTCAAAGCGCTGAAACGCTTGGGATTCGTCAAACCGTGTCTGCCCTTTCATCTGCGCGATCAGCCTGGCGCGGCGTACAGAAAGTTCGCCGATTTGGCTGCCCAGGACGTTCAGATCAACGTCGATTTCGGTGCTGTCCAAGCGGATCAGCGGTTGTCCCTGTTCAACAAACGCGCCATCGGTGACCAGAATGGACCGTATGATCCCACCATCCAGATGCTCGACGGTTTTGCGGTCTCCTTCAACGACGAAGGATGCAGGGGCCACAACAGCACCGTCAAGTTTGGATGCGAACGCCCAGTAGATGCTTCCGCCGACAAAGGCCATCAGAGTGAAGAGACCAACCAGAACATATAGTCGAATACCGGTTGTAGCTTCAGACATGTCAACAACTTGCGCATCATGAAGATCGGGCGCGGTGTTGTTCGAAGTATAGGGAACGATCCGGGTCATTGGGCGGCTCCTTTAATGCGGGTGTTTTCTGAAAGGCGAAGGGCGGGCTTGCCAGATGCAGCGCGTTGCGCGGACGATTTAAGTACATTTTGAGTTTTGACCTTCAATACGTCGCCCTTGTCGCCGAATTGGGTTTGGGATCCGTTGCGAAGAACCATGACCTTGTTGGCCGCCTGCAAGGTGGCCGGGCGGTGGGTCATCACGATACTGATTGAGCCCCTGGCCTGAGCTGCAAGAATGGCGTCGCGCAACGCTTTTTCGCCATCGGCATCCAGATCCGAGTTCGGCTCATCCAGCACCAACACAAACGGGTCACCATAAAGCGCCCGGGCCAGAGCAAGACGCTGTCGCTGTCCGTCAGACAAGAAAAACCCTTTGCCAATGCGCGTTTCATACCCATCAGGCAAGCCGCTGATCAGCTCATGCAATCCGGCCTCGCGAGCAGCGCGCAGCACCTCAGCGTCGTCGATGAACATTGCAAAGCGACCGATGTTTTCGCGGATGGTGCCGTCAAACAGTTCTACGTCCTGCGGCAGATATCCGATCTGCTTGCCCAGATCTTCTTGGTTCCATTTCGACATTGGGCTGCTGTCAAGCAAAACCTCACCGCGCTGCGGGTGCCAAATCCCGGCCAACATCTTACCCAGCGTTGTTTTGCCGGATCCACTGGGGCCGATAATCGCCAACACATCACCCGCTGACAGGTTGAAATCAATGCCGCGAAGTGTGGCATTAACTGCACGTGGCGGGGCAGCCTGTGCGATTTTCACATCCAAAGATTTGAACGCACGGGGCAGGTGCAGATTGGCGGGTTTTTCTGCGAATTCTTCGGTCAGTTTGGTAATCTTTGTATATGAGCCGCGTGCCGCCAGAAAAGTGCGCCATTGCCCAATCAACTGATCGATTGGGGCCAGTGCACGGGCCAGTACGATCGTGGCCGCAATCATGACACCAGCCGTGGTTTCACCCGTGATGGCCAGTGCCGCGCCAAGGCCAAGCGCCGCAGATTGCAGCCCCATGCGCAGTGTCTTGGACATGACCGAAAAACTAGCAATCCGGTCAGCAACACGGGCCTTCTGGCGATGCGCATCAACCTGAAGGGCCGTCCAGCGCCGAACCAGATCGGACTTCATGCCCAGAGCATGGACCAGTTCGGCATTGTTGTCCCCGGTTCGAAACAACGCGTCCGAGCGCCCACGGGCCTCTGCGGCCTGCTGCATCGGTTGATGTGCACGGGCATTGTTAATCAGGGCCATCGCGGTCAGCGTCAGGGCTCCGGCCAGTCCGAGCAGCCCGAGAAGGGGATGCAGAACATACAAAACCAACAGGTAAATCGGTATCCAAGGGGCATCGAAGAAGGCGGTCAGGGTTGTACCCGAGATGAACTCGCGAAACCCGTTCACGTCTTCAACGAGATTGTCGCCCGCAGCGGCTTCACCCTGTACCCGGCGTTTCATGGCGGCCCCAAGAACGGGGGCGCCAACATTCATTTCGAAACGGGCCGCAAGCCTGCCCAGAATACGCATCCGGATCAGATCAAGGCAGGCGATCACCGCGAAGACGCCCGCCAACAGCAACGACAGGGCGATCAACGTGTCAGCATTCTGGCTGGTCAGCACGCGGTCATAGAGTTGGAGCATATAGATTGGTCCGGCCAGCATCAGCAGGTTCAGAAACAGGCTAAAGAAGGCGACCGCAACAAATCCTTTGCGCAGCGACCCCCAAGCGGCTTTGACGGGATTGGTTTTCTGCAACATCGTGTTGATCCTTTCCGGTTTGGAAAAACGGGGCGACCTCAAGCCGCCCCGCCTATTGCTTGCTTAAGCGACGAAATCGTCTTCGCTCAGGTCAGCTGAGTTGATGCCGGCCAGGCGGACCGAGCCTTCGTTTCCGAAACTGATCACCGCATCGTCACCGTCTTGGGCCACGTTGACTTGGCTGCCAAAATCAGATCCGAAATCACCGAATTGCAGCTGATCCCGACCAATTTCAAAATCCTCGATGGTGTCATTTCCGAAGTTCGTGCCAAACTGGAACGTATCCGCGCCTTCACCACCGATCAGGACGTCGTCACCGCCTTCACCATTCAGCAGGTCATCACCGTCCGCACCGTTCAGCACATTGGTCTGATCGCTGCCGATGATCACGTCGCCATCATCGGACCCAATAACGTTTTCAATGGAGCGCAGGATGTCGGTTTCAATCTGGTTTTCGATGACGTCCTGCCCAATGACACAGGTGCCACCTTCAGCATTCACGTCCAGCGTGGCCCCTGCATCCACCAGCGTATCCTGCATGACCGGTCCGTTCTGACCAGCAGGTGCATTGTGCAGATGGATGGCCGACACGACGCCAGGGATCGGAGTGTTCAGGTCAGCTTCGTTCAGCCCCACAACGCTCAGTTCACTTGAATACGTGACTTCGCCGGTGGCCAGGTTCTGAGTGATCACAACAGTTGCGTCACCTGTGGCTTCGCTGTCCGAAGTTGGCCCAGGTTCCTGCGCTGCATCCAAACCACCGCTGAGTGTCACAGTGCGAATACCGTGTTCCGTCACGTCGCTGTCGACCAGCAATTGGCCACGGATTTCACCACCGGGGAAGTCCGCGGTATGGATGTTATAGTACAGGTTGTCCTGAGCCGCCTGTTCGACAAAAGCCGCACCATCGGTGATGTTTGATCCGAACTGATCCGGCGCAGCAACGACTGCATTCTCAATAGACACGTTGAACCCGGTGTCACGTGTGGCCGTGCCATTGCCGTTGGCGTCCAGTCGAACTTCGACCGCAACATCCAGCTCCGAGAAGTCCGCAGTGTCGTTGCCGTCGCCACCGTCGATGAAGTCATTGCCCAGACCACCGGTCAGAATGTTGTCTGCATCGCCGGCGATCAGAACATCATCGCCAGCGCCACCGTCGATGTTGCCATTGGTGGTGCCCAGATCGACAAAGATATCGTCGCCAGCGCTCAACAGAACATTGCCGTCGATCACACCTGCGTCGTCGTTGACGATTGTAACAGTGCCTGCATCTGAAGCGTCGATGGCATTGACCGTGCCACGGATCTCGCCCTCGTTTAGGATTGCACCCAGCAGGTTCAGACCGCCATCGACGCGGATACCAGCGGCAGCATCCGAGTCTTCGGACCCAGCAATCAGACCTTCGTTGACCACAACACCCGCAAAAGAGGCGTCATCCTGGCTGGTGAACAGGCGCAGACCGTCCCCAACCTGGTTGCCTTCAGCCGCATCGCCGCGACCTTGCAGCGTACCTTCGTTCACAACAACCGCCGAGACCACATCGCCCGACACGTCACCTGTTTGCAGAGATACGGCAGAACCATTGTTGCCTTTGCCCGCATCCACCAAGCCGGTGTTTGTGAACGCATAGTTATCGGCTGTGCCATCCGCATAAACAGTGCCGTTGCGCTGGTTGCCCGTGCCAAGGATTTCACCTTCGTTGAGCACCTCAAGCCCAACGCCATCGATGTTCAGCGCGCGACTGTCTGACGTGACAAGGCCACGGTTAACGAACGATCCGCCGGAATGGTCACCGGTTCCAAAGTAGACGCCGTTCTGACCGCCTGCGAACACACCAGTTTCTTCATTGATCAACTGGCCCTGGAAATTAACATTGTTCACAGCTCGGAATGCGCCAACAGTGCCATTTGCGCCTTCAGATGTGACGCTACCACTGTTGATGATGTTCCCGGTGAACGAGGCAGGCGCAAAGCCACCCTTCTGACGCACACCTTCCAGACGAATGCCGTCGCCCGCCGTACCCAGCGCCGCACCCGCGTTACCACGACCGGCGATGACGCCTGCGTTCTCGATTTCAATGTCACCATTGCCTTCTTCGGCCAGCGATAGCGAGATGCCCGCGCCGTTGTTGTGCTCGCCCGCGTCAATCGTGCCTGTTGCCAGATTGTTGATCGAATAATCACGCGCTGTGTCGTCAGCGTAGATCGTTCCGTTGCGCTGGTCACCGGTGCCAAGGACATCACCGCCGTTGATCAGGTCGACGCCAGATCCGTCGATGTTAACCGCGCGACTGCCGGATTGGATGGTGCCAAAGTTCAGCACGTCCAGATCATGTTCACCATTGCCGATGTAAAGGCCGTTGCGAGGGCCTTCGATCACACCGGTTGAGGTGTTCAAGATCTCACCTTCGGCATTTGCGCCATCTGCGATGCGGATACCGGCGGCTGTGCCCTGATTGCTTTCGGTCGAGATCAAGCCGCTGTTAATGATCTCAGTTTCCAGGATGGTGCCTTCAGCGCCGTCGTCGATCCGGATACCGTCGCCCGCCAGCGGGGTGTTGGCAGCCGCCTGACCGCGACCCTGAATGGTCGCACCAAAGGCGTTGAACACGTCGGTTTCCACGCGGTCACCGGTTTCATCACCGATCTGCAAGGAAACACCTGCGCCCTGGTTGCCTTCGCCTGCATCAATCGTACCGCCGATGAAGTTCGAGATCGAGACGTCCTCGGCCGTCGAGTTGGTGTAGATGGTACCATTGCGCTGGTCGCCAGTGCCGACGATGTCGCCAAAGTTGCGCACATCGATGCCCTGACCTTGAATGTCGACGGCACGGCTGTCGGATGAGATGACGCCGCCACGGAAGTTGTCCAGGCTGCCCGAGCTTTCGGCACCAGCAAACTGCACGCCGTTAAACTCACCCGCGATTTCGCCGAAATTGCGAACCGCAGCGCTTCCGGTGACTTGGACACCAGTGGCCAGTGCGTCAGGACCATTGTTCGCTTCGATCCGGCCTGAGCGGAAGTTAAAGACATCCACGTCCTGCCCCTGAGCCTGAACGGCGGCAACAGCGTTGTTAGTGACGATCTCACCAAAGTTCAGCAGGCGTGAAAAATCATTGGCCAGAACAAAGGCAGGTGTGTCGTCGACGACTGTGGATTGAAAGAAGTTGTTGATGAGGGTTTGGCCATCGCGGGATGTCTCTTTTGCCAGGGTCGACGTGGTCAAGAGCCGGGCGCGCAGGCTATCTGCAAATTGGGACAACATGGATCACTCCGTCATTAAGTTGCGTTCGTGCTGGCGACCCATCTGCCGGGCCACCGACGCGACAAAGGACTAGGCCGCCCCGCGCGACATCTGAAATTCATGGTTCAAATCGGGTGTATAACCGGCGCGAATACTCACGGGTTTCGTGAGGTAGGCGCAGGCAGTTTCACAGCAAACAAAGGGATTGCGCCAAATCCAGCGCCAGCTGGAAGGCTATTCAATTTCGAATTCTGACAGATTTGTCATCGGATGTGAGCGCCAATCAGAACCGATAGGCCCCTGCAGCCTTCTGGAATCTGTCGCCAAATCGTATCTTGATAGCTGATTAAATCGCGAAATTTGCTTCAGGACGGGATACCCTTTGAACCTCAGAGATTTGGAATATGTCCTTGCCATCGCCAAACACGGCCAGTTCAGTCAGGCGGCGGCTGCGTGCAACGTGTCTCAGCCGGCAATGTCGAACCAGATCAAAAAGCTGGAACAGGAGCTGGGCGCTGACTTGTTCCTACGTCTGAACAACGAGGTGCGCCCAACGCTGTGCGGCGAACGCATTGTCGAGATTGCGCAGCGTATTCTGAAAGACGCCCAGAAAATCCGCGATACAGCGATCGAATTTCGCGACCCCGAGGCGGTTCCGCTGACAATAGGCTTGACGCCGACGCTGGCACCATATCTGACAGGTTACTTTTCAGAGCTTTTCAGCACGCTGTTTCCAAGGATGCGCGTTACGCTGATCGAAGATCTGCCCCAGAACATGCTTCATATGGTCGAAGATCACACATTGGATATGGCGCTGGTCGCCAAGGTCAACAACAGCGCCAATTTAGACTTCACTTCAATCTGGTCCGAGCCATTGTTCTTGGCTTTGCGCCAAGGGCATCCGCTGTCAACGCTTACCTCCATTGCCCCCGATGAGGTGCCGCCGCATGATTTTATCCGGCTGCCGCACAGTTTTGGCTACGATCTTGAAGATCATTTGCCAAAACAGGACGGGACAACCCGGATCAGCAAGCGTTTTGATCTGACAGCGTTGCGGTTTGAAACGATCTGTCGTCACATTTGCCATTCAGACGACTGCACAATTGTTTCGGCATTGGCGGCAGAACAGTTCAAGCGGGACAACTGGCCGTTGCACTTCATCCCCTTTGAAGCACCGGGGCACCTGCGCGATCTTGGCGCCGCCACGCGCCCCAATTGCCCAAGGAAACCAATGCTCGCACGCATCGGAGCCTATATTCGGGAAAATCCACCTGTGGGTGTGATCCCGACTTATCAGTCGGATGGCCTAACTGAAGGTAAAACCAAGCCTTCCGTCACGGTGCCTGAGAAAGCCTGGCGTTTTCAAAATGTACCGGGCTGCCCACTCAGCCTATTGACGTAAGCCAAAGTGCGGTTCTATCGGTTGGCGTGTCGAAAGCCACACATGTTTTAGTTGTGGCTCTTGGGGCAAGGGATCGGAGCATGACCAAATCTGAAATCCGCCACGACGGAATGCGCATCGGGGGGCAGGTCGTATTCACGGAAAACACTGTTCCGGTTCACTACCCTTATACGAATGCCGTGATTGGCACGGTTCCGGCTGGAACTGCCCAGCACGTGCGGCACGCTTTTGAAATCGCAGCGAACTACACCCCTAGTTTGACGAGGTACGAGCGCAGTCAAATCCTGCGGCGTGCTGGCGAGTTGATCGGAGAAAGGCGCGATTATCTGGCCAAGTGGCTGACGCTTGAGTTGGGGATTTGCCTTCAGCACTCGATCTATGAAACCAAACGCGCACAAGATGTGTTTCAGTTTGCCGCCGCCGAAGCTCTCAAAGATGATGGAGAGGCATTTTCTTGCGATCTGACTCATAATGGGAAGGCTCGTAAGATCTTTACGAAGCGTGAGCCCGTCAAGGCGATCAGCGCGATCACGCCTTTCAACCATCCTCTGAATATGGTTAGCCACAAGATTGCGCCTTCGATCGCGACCAATAACTGTATGGTTTGCAAGCCGACTGAACTGACGCCGCTGACAGCACTAACGCTGGCCGACATTCTGTATGAGGCGGGCCTGCCAACCGAGATGTTTCAGGTCGTGACAGGTTGGCCGCAAGACATTGGCGATGAAATGATCACCAATGACAATATCGACATCATCACCTTCACCGGTGGTGTTTCTGTGGGCAAGCTCATTGCATCAAAAGCAGGTTACAGGCGACAGGCGCTTGAATTGGGCGGGAACGATCCCCTGATCGTACTTAACGATCTGGATGACGCGGATCTGGAACGCGCCGCGACAATTGCCGTTGCAGGGGCCACTGGGAATTCCGGCCAGCGCTGCACCGCGGTCAAGCGTATTTTAGTGCAACACAGCGTGGCGGATCGTTTTGTTCCTTTGGTGCTGGAAAAGGCCAAGGCCATCCGGTTTGGTGATCCTCAGAACCCCGAAACCGAGCTGGGTTGCGTCATTCATGCTGACGCGGCAGAGCTGTTTGAGAACCGCGTGATGAAAGCGGCAGAGCAGGGGGCAGAAATCCTTTACCATCCGGGTCGGCAGGGCGCGTTACTGCCGCCGATTGTCGTCGACAAGGTGCCTCATGACAGCGAATTGGTCATGGAAGAGACCTTCGGCCCGGTCATTCCGATTGTCCGCGTGCCCGATGAAGACGCAGCAGTTATGCAGATATCAAACAGCACCGCTTTTGGCTTGTCGTCAGGTGTGTGCACCAATGATCTGAACCGGGCCATCGCATACATCAATGGTCTGGATGTGGGCACCTGCAACATTTGGGAGCAACCCGGCTATCGGATCGAGATGTCACCCTTTGGCGGAATCAAGGACAGCGGCAATGGGATAAAGGAAGGCGTGATCGAAGCGATGAAGTTCTTCACCAACGTCAAAACCTATT
Organism: Ruegeria sp. HKCCA6837; assembly: GCF_013034475.1. Taxonomy (NCBI): domain Bacteria; kingdom Pseudomonadati; phylum Pseudomonadota; class Alphaproteobacteria; order Rhodobacterales; family Roseobacteraceae; genus Ruegeria; species Ruegeria sp. HKCCA6837. The sequence continues at coordinate 217,737 of NZ_WQGD01000004.1, read as the reverse complement.
CGCTACCCTGGCCTCAGTAGGTTGTGCGCATCTGGTACCCCTGATGAAACGTCATACGTACGAAAGTCACAGGATCGTTGCGAAACCATGTTGTGCGCTCCAACTGAAACAAGGGTGTACCAGGAGGGACGGCAAGAAATTCCTGCAAGGGTGCCGTGGCGGGAACGGCGGAAAAGGCGATCTCGGCGTTCGAAAATGGCACTTCTGACAACAGCCACTCATTTGGCCCGATGTTCAGAAAGTCCTCGTTCACGACCTGAGGCACAGCACTAACGTTGATCCAGCGTTCTTCGAACTGAAATGGCCGATTGTCGGCGTGGTGCATGCATTGCAGATGTACGATCTGCGCGCCTTCTGGAATGTTCAACTTGGCCTGAAGCCACGCGGGGCAATCTATCTGAGCCCGACTGACCAAGGCATATCGGTACTTGGCGTTCATCTCTTCGATGGTCTGCCGTACCACCGTAATCGGCAGCTTGGCTTGTTTTACGGGCGTGGTTACAACGCGCGTGCCGCCCTTGCGCTTGCGGGTTACGATGCCCTGTTCCGCCAATTCGCGCAGCGCCCGGTTAACCGTTGCGCGCGCAACGCCAAATTCCGCCGCCAACTCCAACTCAGTCGGCAGCAGGCTGCCCTGCGGCCAGACACGGGTTTGAATTCGGTTGATCACCTCATCGCGAATGTCCTGAAAGCCGATGTGTTTTTGCTCGGTCACGCTGCGCATTTTCCATTAAGTATATTCATAATTCAATTATGAAATCATTTTAGCCTTCAGGTAAAGAGCCACACCAGAGGCTATAGCTTGGCAAGAAGATCCGTCATCGCCTGACGGTAGTTCGACACGATCTGATCCCGTGCGATATGGCGACCCTCGCTCACCCGGTGGCGACCCGCCGACCAAACGTCAGTGACGACCTGATCTTTTGCCGCAAACACCAACCCATCAAGCAACTGCTCTGATGTCAAAGCGCAAAGCGCTGGGTTTTGGCTGTCGATGGCCACCAGATCGGCCAGCTTGCCAACGGCGAATTCGCCCGAGTCGCGGCCCAAAGCTTTCGCGCCACCCATGGCCGCGCCACAATAGAGTGTCTTCCCGACCGACCCTTCGCCGGCAACCATGACATTGCGCGACAGATCGCGCAGACGCTGGGAATACTCCAACGTGCGCAGCTCTTCGGTCAGGGAAATCAACACGTTTGAGTCTGATCCCACGCCAAACGTTCCACCCGCGCCCAGAAAAACAGCTCCATTGAACGGCCCGTCCCCCAGATTGGCTTCAGTCACAGGACACAGCCCCGCAACAGCCCCGGTTGCCGCCATATCAAGGGTTTCCTGGTCGGTCATATGGGTGGCATGGATCAGGCACCAACTGTCATCGACCTGCACATTGTCCAGAAGCCACTCGACCGGGCGCGCGCCCAATCCGGCCTGAACTTCGGACACTTCCTTGGGCTGTTCGGCGATGTGAATGTGGCACGGACCGTCGCGTCGCGCGGCCAAAACGCGAACCAGGTCAGCGGGAGAGGTGGCGCGCAAAGAATGAGGCGCGATTCCGACGCGACAGTCGTCGGGCAGACCGCCAAGTGCGTCCCGCGCCTGATCAAACAGCTTGCAAAAGCGATCCACATTATTGCCGAACCGGGTTTGACCCGGCTCCAACGGCTTTTCGCCAACTCCGGCGTAAGAATACAGCACAGGCAGATGCGTCAGGCCAATGCCGGTCTCGAATGCGGCCTCCATGATCCGGTCAGATAACTCGGTCAGTCGATCATAAGGTTTGCCGTCTGGTTGATGATGCAGATAGTGGAATTCACCGACTGAGGCATATCCAGCTTCCTGCATCTCCATATAAACCAAGGCGGCGATTGCCTGAACCTGATCCGGTGTCAGATGTTTAGTGAATCGATACATCAGATCGCGCCACGTCCAGAAACTGTCTCGGCCCGCAAGGCGGTATTCGGTCATCCCAGCCATGGCGCGCTGAAATGCATGGCTGTGCAAATTGGCAAGTGCAGGCAACAAAGTGTCCACGCACACATCCCCTGGTTGGCCTGCTGTCGCCGGTTGAAGCGATACGATTCTACCGTCTTCAACCTCGACCCGCGTATTGCTTGCCCACCCCCCGCTCAACAGAGCACGTTTTGCAAAGATCGCCACGATTTTCACCTCATTTTATGGATAGACATATTGCATATAGAAATGTACGAGAAAAGAAAGAACTGCAAGGAGGCGCAGAGTCGGATGCACTCGCAAGATCGGGTTTTTTCAGATCTGAACGCGGCAACGATGGTTGCAGGACCTGCAGCTTATGGGCTGATCCATGACGCGGCGGTCGCGATCAAGGATGGTCGGATCGCATGGGTCGGGCCTGAAGCCAGCTTGCCAAAGCAGTTCAAAAAGTTTTCGCAAACATCTTTGGAAGGTCGCCTTGTCACGCCCGCGCTGATCGATTGTCACACCCATGTGGTGCATGGCGGCCATCGTGCTGTCGAATTCGAGATGCGGCTGAACGGTGCCAGCTATGAAGAAGTCGCGCGCGCGGGCGGGGGCATCATCTCGACCGTGAAGGCCACGCGCGAGGCTACTGTCGAAGAACTGATTACGCAGGCGCTGCCGCGTTTGGATGCGATGCTGGCCGAAGGTGTTTCAGTGATTGAGGTCAAGTCCGGTTATGGCCTGGATCGTGACACCGAATTGAACATGCTGCGAGCCGCCCGCGCGCTGCCGGACCGTCGTTCTGTTCGTATTGTTACCAGCTTTCTGGGCGCGCATGCGGTGCCTGCTGAGCATAAAGACCGACCTGACGCTTATATCGCCGAGGTCTGTATCCCAACCCTGCGCTCAGCACACGACGAGGGCTTGGTGGATGCAGTGGATGCTTTCTGCGAAGGAATTGCTTTCCTCCCGGACCAGCTGGCGCCGTTGTTTGATGCGGCGAAAGACCTTGGCCTGCCGATCAAATGCCATGCCGAGCAACTGTCCAATCTCGGGGGCACAAAACTGGCCGCCTCATACGGCGCTCTGTCCGCGGACCACATCGAATATTTGGACGAAGAAGGCGTTCGGGCGATGGCCAATGCGGGAACAGTCGGAGTGATCCTGCCCGGCGCCTTCTATACCCTGCGGGAAACCCAAGCCCCTCCAATTGATTTGCTACGCAAGCACAACGTGCCGATGGCGTTGGCCACTGACTGCAACCCGGGGTCGGCCCCGATGACATCGCTGCTTTTGACCATGAATATGGGCTGCACCCTGTTTCGCATGACACCGGAAGAGGCTCTGACCGGGGTCACCACCAATGCGGCCCGCGCCCTGGGTCTGTCCGATTGCGGCCAGATCGCCCCCGGACAGCGCGCCGATCTTGCGGTGTGGAACGTCACCCACCCGGCAGAACTAGCCTATCGTGTGGGCTTCAACCCTCTTCATACTCGCATACTTGGAGGCGCAATTTGACGACCCTGACACTCACCCCCGGTGCAGTCACTTTAGCGCAACTGGATCAGGTCTATCGCGAAGAATGCGCCGTGCAGCTGGACCCCCTGTGCCGCCCTGGTATCGAGTCTGCTCATGCGCGCATCGCCGAGGCCGCAGCGGGTGAGACTGCGGTCTACGGCGTCAATACCGGCTTTGGCAAGCTAGCCAGCGTCAAGATTGCCGCCGAGGATACAGCGACGCTGCAACGCAATCTAATTCTGTCCCATTGCTGTGGTGTTGGCCCGGCCATTCCGCGCACGGTTGCGCGGCTGATGATGGTGCTGAAACTGCTCAGCCTCGGGCGCGGCGCGTCTGGCGTGCGGCTGGAACTGATCGACCTGTTGGAGGCCATGCTGGACAAAGGTGTGACCCCGCTGATCCCTGCGCAAGGCTCGGTTGGTGCGTCAGGCGATTTGGCGCCGTTGTCGCATATGGCCGCAGTTATGATGGGCGCGGGTGAGGCCGAATTCGGCGGGACTGTTATGCCCGGTGGTGAGGCGTTGGCGGCGGCGGGTTTAACACCCGTTGAGTTGGGCCCCAAAGAAGGTCTGGCGCTGATCAACGGCACGCAGTTCTCAACTGCGTTTGCTTTGGCGGGATTGTTCGGCGCGTGGCAAGCGGCGCAGAGCGCGTTGGTCACTTCGGCACTGACCACCGATGCAATCATGGGATCGACCGCGCCGTTGCAGCCCGAGATCCATACGTTGCGCGGCCATCGCGGCCAGATCGAAGCCGGGTCCACGATGCGAGGAATCTTGGCCGGTTCTGTAATCCGCGAAAGCCATCGCGAGGGCGATACACGGGTGCAGGACCCGTACTGCATCCGCTGCCAACCGCAGGTTGTCGGTGCCGCGATGGATGTACTGCGGCAGGCAGCCAAGACGTTGGAGATTGAGGCAAATGCCGCCACCGACAACCCGCTGGTTTTGCCTGAGGCCGGGCTGATCGTCTCGGGTGGCAATTTCCACGCGGAACCTGTGGGCTTTGCTGCCGACATGATCGCTCTGGCGCTTGCCGAGATCGGAGCCATTGCACAGCGTCGAATTGCGCTGATTGTCGATCCAGCGCTCAGCTTTGATCTGCCGCCTTTCCTGACGCCAAATCCCGGCCTGAACTCGGGCTATATGATTGCCGAAGTGACAACCGCCGCGTTGATGAGCGAGAACAAACATCTTGCAAACCCCTGCGTGACGGATTCAACACCTACGTCAGCCAACCAAGAAGATCACGTTTCGATGGCGGCCCATGGCGCGAGGAGATTGGGACAGATGGTCACCAATCTGGAACGTATTCTGGGGGTCGAACTGCTTTGCGCTACGCAAGGGGTCGAGTTCCGCGCGCCATTGCCTACCAGTAAGACCCTTCAAGCTGTAATGGCCAAGCTAAGAGCTGTGGTCCCTGTATTGGGTGATGATCGATATATGGCGCGCGAGATCGAAGCAGCATGGACCTTGATCGCCAGTGGCGAGATCGCACATGGCACAGGCATCGCCATGCCGGAGCTTGGCGAATGACTGGTTCGGTTCAAGTCATACGTGGTGACAGCCCTGTCGTTCTGGGCCTGCCGCACACCGGCACCGACGTGCCCGCAACGATCGAGGCCAAGCTGAACGCGCGGGGCAGGGCGTTGGCGGATACAGACTGGCATATACACAGGCTATATGACGGGCTTTTGCCAGGAGCTACAACTGTTCGGGCGACCTTTCATCGTTATGTGATTGACGCCAATCGCGACCCGTCAGGCGTGTCGCTCTATCCCGGTCAAAACACGACGACCTTGGTGCCGCTTACGGACTTCGACGGGCAGGGCATCTGGGATATCCCACCTACAGAGAGGGATATTGTAGAAAGACGCGAGGCTTTCCACGCCCCCTATCATGCAGCGCTGCAGTCCGAGCTTGAGCGAGTCAAGTCGATCCATGGGATAGCAGTTTTGTATGATTGCCACTCGATCCGCGGCCACATCCCCTTTCTTTTCGACGGCATTCTGCCTGACCTGAACATTGGAACAAACAATGGCGTGACGTGCGCGCCCGCTATCGAAGCCATCTCACATGAGTTCGCGTCATCCTCACCGTACAGCACCATTTTGAACGGCCGATTCAAGGGCGGATGGACGACCCGGCATTATGGCAACCCTGCCGAGGGCATCCACGCCATACAGATGGAACTGGCGCAGTCCACCTACCTGAGCGCTGAAACTGCGCCTTGGACCTACGACACCGACAAGGCCAACCGCCTGCGCCGCTGGCTAAAAGACATACTGGACGCCATCCAGGACACCGCATTGGAGATTGCCGCATGACCGATCCTCGCAAGAACACCCGTGATGTTTACCCCCCCACCGGGCCAGAGCTAAACGCCAAAAGCTGGATGACCGAGGCACCAATGCGGATGTTGATGAACAACCTGCACCCGGATGTCGCGGAAAACCCGCACGAGTTGGTTGTTTATGGCGGCATAGGACGCGCGGCGCGGACGTGGAACGACTTCGACACGATCGTCGCCAGCCTCAAGGATCTGGAAGAGGATGAAACGCTGGTTGTGCAGTCCGGCAAGCCGGTGGCCATTGTGCGGACCCATTCGGATGCGCCCCGTGTACTGATCGCGAATTCGAATCTGGTACCCCATTGGGCCAATTGGGATCACTTCAACGAGCTCGATAAAAAGGGTCTGATGATGTACGGCCAGATGACCGCTGGCTCGTGGATATATATTGGTACGCAGGGCATCGTTCAGGGCACCTATGAGACTTTTGCCGAAGCCGGAAGTCAGCACTATGGCGGCGACCTGACCGGCAAGTGGATCCTGACCGGCGGACTGGGTGGAATGGGCGGCGCGCAGCCTCTGGCAGCTGTCTTTGCCGGGGCCTGTTGTTTGGCTGTCGAGTGCAACCCCGACAGCATCGATTTCCGCCTGCGCACCAAATATCTGGATGAAAAGGCCGAAACGCTGGACGAGGCGCTTGAGATGATCGACCGCTGGACCAAGGCGGGCGAAGCAAAATCAGTGGGCCTTTTAGGCAATGCCGCTGAAATCTTTCCCGAGATTTACCGACGGATGCAGGCCGGTGGCATGCGACCCGACATTGTCACCGATCAAACCTCGGCCCATGATCCGGTCAACGGCTATCTGCCGCTGGGCTGGACCATGGCACAGTGGCGAGACAAGCGCGAAAGCGATCCCAAAGCGGTCGAAAAAGCGGCGCGCGCATCGATGAAGCAGCACGTGGCCGCCATGGTCGATTTTTGGAATGCGGGCGTTCCGACGCTGGATTACGGTAACAATATCCGTCAGGTGGCCCAGGACGAGGGACTGGAAAATGCCTTTGCCTTCCCCGGCTTCGTGCCCGCCTATATCCGCCCGCTCTTCTGCCGGGGTATCGGCCCGTTCCGTTGGTGCGCGCTTTCGGGCGACCCCGATGACATCTACAAGACAGACGCCAAGATGAAGGAGCTGTTCCCCGAGAACACCCATCTGCACAACTGGCTCGACATGGCGCAGGAGCGGATCGCGTTTCAGGGCCTACCCGCACGCATCTGCTGGATCGGGTTGGGCGACCGGCATCGGGCCGGGTTGGCGTTCAACGAAATGGTCCGCAATGGCGAGCTGAAGGCACCCGTTGTCATTGGTCGAGATCATCTGGACAGTGGTTCGGTAGCCTCGCCAAACCGCGAGACCGAGGCGATGAAAGACGGTTCGGATGCAGTCAGCGATTGGCCACTGCTGAACGCGCTTGTGAATACGGCGTCGGGTGCGACATGGGTCTCTCTGCATCACGGCGGGGGTGTTGGCATGGGGTTTAGCCAGCACGCAGGTGTCGTTATTTGCGCAGACGGCACGGACGAAGCGGCCAAACGGCTTGAGCGGGTTCTCTGGAATGATCCAGCCTCGGGCGTGTGGCGTCATGCAGATGCCGGATATGAGGAGGCCAAAGCCTGTGCGCGTAAGCACGGGCTGCGTTTGCCGGGCATTTTGGGCTGACTTGTCCTTTCTGTCGTTGATTGTACTGACGGCCAGTGCTGAGGGCACTGGTCCCGAGCGGGAATCTTTCGGCCAGGGCGAGGCCGTTCAGCTGATCGTAAGGCTAACGACAATTCAACACAGCGGCTCGTCTGCTGCTCGATGCGACACATATCTGTTCTGTTCTTTAGGAGACCTTTGCCTTCACCTCGTCGGCAGTGCTGGCCAATGAGATTGAATACTCTTTTGCCAGCATGGACCGTGTGCCGAGCTTCCCGAGTTTTAGGGTTTATACGCCCTTTAGGTCGGCCATAAGCGCGCTGACACATTCGGCGCGTACTGTCGATCCGGGGCTGGGCTTTGAGGGCGTGGCATTTCCGCTTGATTTGGGTGCGTTTGCGCCAACACGGTTGCGCATTTTTATTTTATCAATAATAAATCTGCAGCAACGCAAGCTGCAGGAAGTTTTATAGATAAAATGATCATCCCTCATTCCGGCTGGACCCGAAAGTCTGCGCAAGCTGTTCATGATCTTCCGTTGATGGATCTTCTGTTTCGGGCGCAAACCGTGCACCGCGAGAACTTTGATCCCAACAAGGTCCAAACGTCAAAACTCCTGTCGATCAAGACTGGTGGGTGTGCCGAGGACTGCGCCTATTGCTCGCAATCGGCCCGCAACGGATCAACCCTTCCGGCGTCCAAGCTGATCGAGGTTCAGCGCGTTCTGGCCGAGGCCAAGAAAGCCAAGGATGGCGGCGCAACCCGGTTCTGTATGGGTGCTGCCTGGCGCGAACCCAAACAACGTGACATGCCTGCCTTGGTTGCGATGGTCGAAGGCGTCAAAGCGATGGGTATGGAAACCTGCATGACACTGGGCATGCTGGATGACACTCAGGTAGTCCAGCTGCGCGACGCCGGGTTGGACTATTACAACCACAACATCGACACCTCAGAGCGCTATTATTCTGAAGTGATTACCACCCGCACTTTTTCGGACCGGATCGATACGATGAACCGGGTGCAGGAGGCCGGTATCAAGGTCTGCTCGGGCGGTATTCTGGGTATGGGCGAACATACCGGCGACCGTATCGACATGTTGCTGACCCTGGCCAACATGACCCCTCCGCCGGATTCGGTTCCAATCAACATGTTGATGCCGCAGGCTGACACGCCGTTGGCCGATGCAGAGCCGATCGATCCCATCGACTTTGTGCGGATCATCGCAACCGCCCGTATTCTGATGCCCAAATCTTATGTTCGCCTGTCTGCCGGACGCAGCGATATGAGCGACGAGATGCAGGCGATGTGCTTCTTCGCCGGTGCCAACTCGATCTTTGTGGGCGAAACGCTCTTGACTGCGGAAAACCCCGAGGAAGACACCGACTCGGTCCTGTTTGCGAAACTTGGCATTCAGGCTGAAACGGCGGAAGACCACAAGCGCACGGAAGCTGCCGAATGAAAGCAGTCGATCGACTGGAATCCATGCTCGATGCGCTTGAAGCCCGGCACCGCCGCCGGGCTTTGATCCCTGCGCAGGGTTTGGATTTTGCGTCGAACGATTATCTGGGTTTGGCGGGGTCAAAACTGTTGCAAGATGCCGCAAAGGCCGCCTTGGCGCGCGGCGTGCCGGTTGGCTCTGGTGGCTCGCGCCTGCTGCGGGGCAATCACCCTGAACATGAGGCGCTTGAACAGGAAGCTGCCGCATTCTTTGGATCTGAAGCCGCGCTTTTCATGGGTGGAGGGTTTCAGGCCAATCAGGCGATCTTTTCCACCCTGCCAGCAGCCGGAGATCTGGTGCTTTATGACGCACTGGTTCATGCCAGTGCCCATGAAGGGATGCGTGCCAGCCGCGCGGATCTGCGTGCCTTTCGCCACAATGACGTAGAAGATGCGCGCAAGGTTTTGACCGAGTGGCGGGCGACGGGTGGATCGGGCCACATCTGGATCGCAGTGGAAAGCGTGTATTCCATGGAAGGCGATCTTGCACCGCTGGAGGATCTTGCCTCCTTGGCTCGCGAGGCCGATGCCGTACTGATCGTGGATGAAGCACACGCCACTGGCGTTTTTGGCCTGAACGGCAAAGGTCTGGCGCATGATCTGAGCGCGGATGTTCTGACACTCCATACCTGCGGCAAGGGTCTGGGCGTTTCGGGCGGTCTGATCTGTGGTCCGCGTGTAATGATTGATACGCTGATCAATCGCGCGCGGCCCTTTATCTTTGCAACCGCGCCTTCGCCTTTGAACGCTGCTTTGGTGCGGGCAGCTTTGCGGGAATTGGCGACCAACGCGCAATTGGTCGCTGCTGCACATGACCGTCTGCGTCATGCCCATCACGTGGCCCGGCAAACAGGACTGCCGGATTCGGCCCTGACCAGCCAGATCATCCCAGTTATTTTGGGTGACGAGGCCAGAACGATGGCGACGGCCTCTGCCTTGCAGCAACAGGGCTTTGACATCCGGGGTATTCGCCCCCCCACCGTTCCCAAGGGAACGTCCAGACTGCGTGTGTCGATCACCGGAAATGTAACGCACGAGGACACTTCGGCACTGTTTACAAACATCGCCAGCTACCAATCGGAGGCCGCATGAGCGCGTTGATCGTCGTCGGAACCGACACGGGCGTCGGAAAAACCGTTTTTTCCGCTGGTCTGACCGCAGCGTTGAATGCCCGGTATTGGAAACCCGTTCAGTCGGGTTTGGAAGATACGACGGACACAGAAACCGTCCGCTTGTTGTCCGGTGCAGAAGTTTTGCCTGAGGCGTATCGCCTGAACCTGCCGGCCTCACCCCATCTGTCTGCCGAAGACATGGGTGTTGAGATTGATCTGTCGCGCCTTGCTGTGCCGCAGGTTGACGGGCCGCTGGTCGTTGAGGGGGCAGGGGGCCTGATGGTGCCGCTAAACCGCCAAAGCTATTACCTGGACCTGATCGCGCAATGGCAGGCTCCGGTGGTTTTGGTCGCACGCACAGCGCTGGGAACGATCAACCACACCACATTGTCTCTGATGGCCTTGCGTGGCGCTGGATGTGAGGTTGTGGGTGTTGCCTTTGTCGGTGAGGCTGAGCCGGATGTTGAACAAACCATCGTTGAGATGAGCAATGTCCGTCACCTTGGGCGCCTTCCGGTTCTAAGCGAACTGACACAGCAAACCCTAAAAGATGCCTTCTCAGAAATTGACGTTGTCACCATTCGGAGGTTCCTGTGACCCCGCTTGAGTTTGACGCCCGCCACCTGTGGCACCCTTATACCAACGTGGCCAATCCCGGCGCGATGCACCTTATCGACCGGGCCGAGGGCGTTTATCTGTACCGGGAAGACGGCGTGAAGATGATCGACGCCATGTCCTCGTGGTGGTGTGCGATCCACGGTCACAAACACCCTGCGATCACATCTGCGATGCAGAAACAGCTCGAGAAGATGCCCCATGTGATGTTCGGGGGGCTGACACATCATCCAGCCATTGATCTGGGGCGCAGGATGATCGACATGCTGCCCGAAGGGCTGGATCGCATTTTCTACTGTGACAGCGGTTCGGTTTCTGTCGAAGTGTCGATGAAGATGGCTGTGCAGTACCAAATGGCTCATGGCCGCGGCGGCAAGTTCGAGTTCGCCACCATTCGGGGCGGTTATCACGGCGACACTTGGAAGGCGATGAGCGTCTGCGACCCGGTCACCGGTATGCACGGGTTGTTCCGTGGAGCCTTGTCGATCCAGCACTTCCTGCCGCGCCCGCACGTGCGGTTGGGTGACGAATGGCCCGCAGATTCGGTACAGAACGGGCTGGAGCCGCTGGAGCGCTTGCTTGCCGAAAAAGGCGACCAACTGGCCGCCCTGATCCTTGAGCCTGTGGTTCAGGGCACCGGAGGTATGTATTTTTACCACCCACAATGGCTGCGCGCGGCACGTGCCTTGTGCGATGCCCACAATGTGCTGATCATCTTTGATGAGATTGCAACTGGCTTTGGCCGCACCGGTAAGCTGTTCGCCATCGATCACGCTGACGTCAAACCTGATATTTTGTGCTTGGGCAAAGCGCTAACCGGTGGGCATATCTCGTTCGCGGCAACGGTTACCAGCGAGCAGGTGGCTTATGGCATCGGCAACAGTGAGGCAGGCGTGTTCATGCACGGCCCGACTTATATGGCCAACCCTCTGGCCTGTGTCGCGGGATCGGCAAGCCTTCGTCTGCTGGCCGAGGGGAACTGGGAACGGCAGGTTTCTGATATTGAGGCCCAGATTCGCACCGAACTGGAGCCAGCTCGCGTTTTGCCTGGCGTAGCGGATGTCAGAGTCCTTGGCGCCATCGGCGTTATCGAAATGAAGGATACGGTTGATCCTTCTGTCGCCCACCGGCTGGCCCCAAAGACCGGAGTGTGGCTACGCCCCTTTGCGCGCAACATCTATTGCATGCCCCCTTACGTAATCTCTCCTGACGAGCTCAGCCAGGTCACGAGTGCAATGGTCGCGCTGGCCGGGGGGCAGGGATGAAACACAGGTGGCTGGAGAAATCAGGCGACGGCATTCTGATCCTTGTGTTCGGGGGTTGGGCGCTTGGCGCTGCACCGTTCCAGGGTCTATCCGGTGGCGCGTCTGTTCTGTTGGTTGATGACTACACCCAGCTTGATGACCCCTTGCCTGATTTGACAGGGTTTGACCGTGTCGACATGCTCGCGTTTTCCTTTGGCGTGGCATCTGCCGCGCATTGGCTGGCTAATACGCAGTTTCGCCCCGACCGGCTTGTTGCCGTCAGTGGCACCCTGCATCCGACCTGTCCGGACCGTGGGATTGCGCCCGAAATGATACGGGCGACGGCGGATCAGCTGACGACCTCCAGTTTTTCCAAGTTTTGCCGCCGCGCGGGGTTGTCTGTTGAGGCACCAGAGCTTGACCTCGCAGCAGCGCAACAAGAGCTTCACGCAGTGATCCGTCGCGGATCGGCCCTGAATCCCGGGTTTGACCTGGTGTGGATACCCGATCGGGACCGTATCATTCCAACGAAGGCGCAAGAGGCTGCCTGGGCGGAGACCTCAGCTTCGGTCAAACGTGTTGCAGGGTCACATGTACCCTTCGGGTCAGGCCAAAATTGGGCGGAGTGGCTGTCATGACGGCGCAACCGGCAGATAAGGTCCAACGCAGCTTTAGCAGAAGCTTTGACACCTATCACGACACAGCCAGCCAACAGGCGTGGGTTGCTGATAAACTGGTTTCTGAACTGCGCCGTGTGGGCGCACCAGGCCAATTTCGCACCGCATTCGAAATGGGGTGTGGCACCGGGCATCTCACCCGGACGTTGCGGCAAAATTTCGATCTGCCTGACCTTGTTCTGAACGACATCGCGCCGCAAGCCCAGGCAACGGCAGACGCCGAAGCGGCCGTATTTATCGCAGGCGACGTGCGTATGGTGCAATGGCCCGGCCAGATCGACCTGATCGCTTCAGCCTCGATGATCCAATGGATGGACGACCCGACCGGGCTGCTACAGCAGGCGGTCGATGCATTGGCCCCCGGTGGCTGGCTGGCCATTTCAGGATTTGGACCTCAGCAATACAAAGAACTGACAAGCATCGGATCAACAGCCCAGGCGCCTGGCCTTTGCGGGGCAGACGCCCTTGTCGCGGCCATTGAGGGGTCAATGCGGGTTTTGACCGCCGGGGAACGCATCCGGCCATCATATTTCGAAACTCCGCGTGACGTTTTGAAATACTTGCGCCGAACCGGGGTGAACGGTCGCGCGCAAGGGGCGTGGACCAAGTCCACTCTGGCCCGGTTTGAGAAAGACTATGTACGAAGCTTTGCGACGGATGACGGGGTGTCTTTGACATATCACCCGGTTTGGATCATTGCCCAAAAGCAGTAAGCGGCTATTCGGCGACCACCAAACCATTTCGTTTGCAAACAACATTTGGCAAATGCCCTTTGACGGGTGAGGGTCCGTAAAAAGCAGATTGATATGTCTGTCTGAATCCAGAGTGACCAGCGCGCACTTACCCGGCTTTTCCCGTCAGTTACCACGATCTGGACCTGCGCATTCCGAGCAGCAATACGCGCCAGATTGGTTTCTTGCAGTTCATGAAGCCTAAAGCTGGATTCGGCATTGACGGCACCGCCCGACAGAACTTCAAATCGCCGGGTGCGGCTGAAGCGCACGCTTACTGCAATTGATGAAACCCGTCTTTGAAATCTCACAGGTGCTTCCATCCTAAAAGATTGAAATGGTTGTCACACATACGCTTAAAGAACACTCCATTCAGATGACGAATATTGGATCCACGAACGGGATGCGGTTCCTTCGTGGATCTCTGGGTGTTGAACTCAAGCTGGATGAACGCCCTGTGACGCAAGCCGACAAGCCGGTTGAAGCTGAGGTTCGGTCCTACTTGAAACGACATTTCCCCGAGCATGGAATCTTTGGTGAGGAACATGGGCAGGAGGCTGGAGACGGTCGGCATATGTGGTTCATTGATCCAGTTGGCGGCACCCGTTGTTTGGCTTCCTGTGTGCATATCCGGTTGAGGGACAGCCTAGGCTAGGGTTGGTTGGAAGGCCTGCCTTGGATGAGGTATTTGTGGGTGTCATGGGGGAGGGGGCCACAAAGAATGGCCAGCCCATTCAGACCCCGCAGCAAACGCGTTTGGATCAGTCGATCCTGTCTGTGAACAAAGATGACAAGATTCAGCGCGATCATCCGAACCTGTTCGACCGATTGATGCAGGCTTGGCAGAACCGTCGGTTTACCTCTGACTGTTAACCTTATGCGCTGTTGGCTGCGGGGCATGTGGATGCCGTGGTGGATTTTGAACTGCAACCCTAAGCATTTCTGGCAGTCACGCCATTTGTTGCGGCAGCCGGTGGTGTGAAGACCGATTGGCAGCGTAGGGCTTTGAAACTGAAGTCTGATGCACGGTCGCTTCTGCGGCGACGCCGGAATTACGTGCTAACCTACTGGCGTTGATACACGGATAGAGGCCCGGCAGAATGCGCCGGGCCTTGGCTTCATGGTCTTGGTCATTCGGCTGCTATGGCCTGTTCATAACCAGTCGTCTTGGCAATTGGGCTCCATTCCAGATCACCCGTGTAACGCCATGCCAGATCACCCTTTTCGTCCATCGCGATCAGGTGAAGCCAGCGGTTGTCAAAGAGCGCTTTGACATTGGCGTGGCGCTTGAGAATGGCGTTCATGGCCTCACGTGGGGCTTCGATCACCACAGACAGACGCAGAGGGTCGTGTTGGAACGCCTCGCCATCATGAACTGATTGCCAGGGCAGCCCCGGACGCAAAGCGCCGCCGTTCCCTTCAACAACACCAATCCCGCCGACTACGTTGTGGAGCAACTTGTTGCCCCCACCGAATAACCCCGGCGCGACAGTCGAACCATAGTATTGCAAGCTGATCCAGCTGGCCACGACAACCGGGGCGGTCATGATCAACTCTAGCACGCCAAACCCATCATCCGAGCGCCAGTCATAGCTGTGAAGGAAGGACTGCCCGGCCAAACCGGTCCCGTCAGTCCGGCTTCGCGGCGCTGCGATAAAGGTGCGGCACCCTGCCAAACCCCATTCGGGTCGAAGCTCTGCCCAATCCTTGGCGCGATGGGCGATATCGTCGCCCCCATGGGCCCGAGGCAGCCGGGCCGCACGCTCGTTACGTGAGAGGCGTCCGGCTTCTGCCAACCAGGTTTTCAGCTGAGCGATCTGCGGCGCCCACAATCCCGCGGGGTGATCCTGATCAAACAGAGTAACGCCATCTGTCGTGGTATTGTGCAGCGCTGGCAGAAACAGCGTGTCAGTGGGGATGTCGATCCCTTTGTCTCGCAGTCCGTCCCGTACTTGGTTGTCGTTCAGCAGGCTGGCAAGTAGCCGGGCGCTTACATCCCCCGCGTGACCGCCGCAGGCACCGCATTGCAACGCGCTTTCATGGGGGTTATTGGTGACGTCCGCCCCATGTCCCGCCAGCATCACGATGCGCGCGAAATTATCTGTCAGAGACATCGCGCCCAGAATGGCTTTGGCGGTACCGATGCGCGTGACCAGATCCATTAAAGGGTCCAGTTTAGGCGCAGGGTCAAACTTGCTGCCACTACCACTCGCAGCCAGCGAATCCCGCAACAATTTACCAGCGTATATCGGACCAGTCGCCTCGACAAAGGCAAAGGATGAAACAGCGGCCAGCTTGAACCGCCCCCACGCCCTTTTGGCACGGGCCGTATAGCGACGATCCAGGTCGGACAGTGTGTCTTCTGCTGCTTTGGACTTAACATTGGGGTTCAGCAGAACCGGACCCCGCAATTCGGTCACGTCTGATCCCGCGCATTTATGTGCGCTGGCCAACCCGAAGAACCCGGCAAAGCCGATGGTTTCGATACCCGAGTCCTGTGCTTCCAACGCCCGGCGAAAAACTTCGGACCGGACATCGATACAGAACGCAGCCTGCACCAGTGGGCGGCCCTCGGTCGCCCGTGGCTGACGACTAGCCAAAACCTGACCCAGCTTGCGCTGTTGAGCCCGTTCCGCAGCATCCTGCAGAATGGCATCAATCACCATGTCACGGGACGGAGTGATCGGGGTCTCGTGCATTGCGACGGTTTCCAGCCAACGCGCCGAAATCTGATCACGGTATTGGTGGAACAGGGCCTCTTCAAATACCATCCGAATGGCCAGAAGTTCCGCCGTTGTTGTGTCGGTCTGACCCTGAAGCTCGGCCTGCCACAACAAATAGCGCGCGTATTGCGCCCAACCGCCCAGCGTGATTAGCCAACGATGAAATGTTGTTCCAGCCGCGTCAGGCGTCACGCCCAGCGTTTCCGAGGCCCGCCCGATGGCGCGCCATTGCGAACGGTTGGTGGCCGCCACAAATGCGCCAAAGCCTTTCAACCCATTGATTTCAGGTGTCAGGTCGCGCGATGCGAACTCCCGCCATGCACTGAACGCACCGCCGGCACGGCTGGGTTGCCAAAGGGCCTGGCCTTCGTCGAAATGACTTGCGGCCCAAGCTCCGATACGTTCTTCGATTAATCCGGGCCAGTCGATGCCAGACACATCTGCGGCCAATTCCGCCACCGTCAGAAACGGGGCAAGAGGTGCGGCATCATCCGTCAAAGCGGCTGTGACTTCTTCAAGCCCCGGAGGATCAAAGCGACTTTCTACATGCGAAATCGCCTCACGCAGATCCCCTTCGGTCATCTCACCAGAGTTCAACTTCTCGGCCATAATGCGCCTGTCAGGGGTGATGCGCACACCGGCAACACGGCCAAGACGTGCGGCCGTTACAGCGAGGGTATCCCCTGTCTGACCCAAAAAGGGGTTCACAGCGACATTCGCAGACAGCGGAAACAGAGGAGGGATCTGACGCACAGCGTCATTAGCAATCGCGACGAGTTCCAAAAGCGGAGCAGGATAGCTTTCGTGTTTCATATACATATCTGATCCCCTTTTCACACAGTCCGGCGCGTGGACCGCCCGTCCAGCAGCCGATCAAAGATTGCGTTGGCATAAAGTCCATTGGACAAGTGCACCCGCATTCCCGCCGCCGCCGGATGCGAGGCCCAGAGCGGGAAGGTCGATTGGGCCAGCGCCACGGCGCCAAAACTGATGAGCGCAAGAACGATCAAAGCCCATTCCAGCGGTCCTGCAGCAGGCGTAGGCGGCAGGGTGCCCGCCGTTAGATTCTGCGCAGCGATTTGCAGAACGAAGTAGCTGACCGATGTTGCACCCGCATAGATGACAGTGCGCCGGGTCAGCGCACCGGGCGCTGCATCCGCAAAGCCTTGCGCCAGCAGGTAGGCGACGCCAAAGATCAGGATCACGCCCAATGCAATGGCCTGAACAGATTTCCCGTTGATTCCGAACACCCAAGCCACCGCACCATAGATCAGAATGCCGGTTGCAAAGGCCAGCAGTACATTGCGGGCACTTGGTACTGCCACCGGCCCCGGACGGCGAATGGCAGCCACGTTGCGCACAGCTTCACCCGCGCTCAGGAAGGCGTGGGCCTTATAGAGCGAATGCGCCACAATGTGCAGCAGCGCCAGCGGGAACAGGGCAAGACCGCACTGCATGATCATGAACGCCATCTGGGCAATTGTTGACCACGCCAGGGATGTCTTGACCGCGGGCTGCGTCAGCATGACCAAGCCTCCGAACAGCGCGGTGAAACCGCCCAGCATGACCAACAAGGCCATAATTCCAGGAGCCACCAGCATCACATCCGCAAAGCGGATCAATAGAAACCCGCCCGCATTGATCACGCCCGCGTGCAACAGGGCCGAGACCGGGGTTGGTGCTTCCATCACCTCGGTCAGCCACCCATGGACCGGGAACTGGGCCGAAGCCAGTACGGCCGCCAGTGCGATGAACAGGGCGGCGACAATTGTGGTTACTGTCGGCTGTGCTTCTGACAGGATCGTAGCGATGTCGCTGGTGCCGTAGCCGATGATCAGCAAGGCAACGGCCAGACCAAGCGCAACTTCGCTGATCCGCGCCACAACAGCCTTTTTGCGCGCTGCGCGTTGTGCCGTGGTACGTTCGGGGTAGAACAGCAGCAGTTGATGCAATGCCAGGCTTGTTGCAATCCAGGCGACCAGCAGTTGCACGATGTTGCCGGACGTCACCAACAAAAGAACGGCGGCCAGCGCGACAGACATCCAACCGCTAAAGGCACCCTGCCTTGGTTCTCCGTCCATGTATGTTGCAGAGTACCGCAATACGATCCAGCCAATGAAACTGACCAGAACCAACATTGTGGCGCTTACAGCATCCAACCGGACCGAAAGGCCCACTCCCCAAAAGCCGATCATCGTCGAGGTCCCGGACCCTTTTGCAATCAGCAGCATGACCGCCAAGGCAGACACGCCAAAGGCCGCCAGGGCCGCCCATTCTGCGACTTTCGGCAAATTGCCCGGACGAATCCCCTGATGTCGGCTGCAGTAATATGCAGATCCCAACAAGATCATTGGACTTAGGAGGGGTAGAAGCAGGTAACTCATGCGTGTGTCCCTTGACTTTCGATACTGACTCGACTTGTTCCGTTCGACATATTTCGCAGTGCAACATAAGAAAAATACATTGTTTGATGTGTTTCGTTCATATAAATAGAACGATATGCCGCTCAACTATCATCACCTGCGCTACTTCTGGGCCGTCGCTCATGACGGGAACCTGACCCGTACGGCGCAGCGTTTGAATCTTTCTCAATCTGCCTTGTCCGTGCAGATAAAAGAGCTGGAAGACCGGCTTGGTCATCCGCTGTTTGAACGCCGGGGCCGCAAGCTGCATCTCACCGAAGCCGGACATATCGCTCTGGACCACGCCGATGCGATTTTTGCGACAGGTCAGGAACTTGTGGCAACCTTGCAGGACGCGGGGAATACGCGGCAAGCTCTTAGGGTTGGGGCACAGTCCACCCTTTCTCGCAACTTTCAGATTCGTTTTTTGCGGCCCATTTTGGCGCGCGCTGACGTCGAGGTTATTTTAAGGTCCGGAAGCCCAAGCGAGTTGCTGGAGGGGCTCGAAACGCTGAATTTCGACCTGGTCTTGATGAACCACGAACCCGCAAGCGACAGTTTAACCAGCTTTGTCACTCATCATTTGGCCGAACAACCGGTGAGCATCGTCGGAACCCCCGATCGTCTGAAACCGACACGTTCAATACGGGATCTTTTGGAAGAACAACCCTTCATCCTGCCCACAACGAACAACAGTGTCCGCACGGCCTTTGACGCCATGGCCAGCCGCATGTCGGTGCGCCCTCAGGTGGCGGCCGAGGTGGACGACATGGCGATGATGCGGCTGCTTGCACGGGAGGATATCGGGCTGGCTCTGGTGGCTCCGATCGTTGTTCAGGATGAGTTGAATTCGGGTCGTCTGGTCGAGGCGCAAGAGCACCCGAAAATCAAGGAAAACTTCCACGCGATCACGTTCAAACGCCGGTTCCCGAACCCTTTGGTGCAAGAGCTCTTGTCGCATGGATCGGACACGCAGGTCGGTGTCTGAGGTCAGTCACCACGCGCGGATTTGAACAGGTACAGGAAAACAAAAAGAGACCCGATAGACGTTGTCACGATACCCACGGGCAGTTCCTGTGGGGCCAGGAGCAGCCGGGACAGAATATCCGACAGTGTCAGCAGAATCGCCCCTACGATGGCCGAGGTAATCAGCAGGTTTCGGTGCAGCGTACCAGCAATGCCGCGCGCAATATGAGGCACCATCAGTCCAACAAAACCTATGACACCAGCCACGGACACAAAGCTGGCCGTAGCCAACGCAGCCACAAAGAACATTCGGAATCGAAGGCCTTGGACGGGAATTCCCAGCGACGATGCAGTGAAATCTCCGGTCAAAAGGGCATCCAGCCAGCGGCTGCGATAAAGCGCGTAGCTCAGGATTAGGGCAAGCCCGGTCAGGACCAGTGGAAAAGTCTGCCATCGGGCAAGACCCAATCCGCCCAGCATCCAGAAGATAACCGAATGGGCCGCACGACTGTCGCCGGAGAAGATCAAATAATTTGTGATCGCGGAAAACAGGAAAGACACAGCCAAACCGGCCAGGATCAGCTTTTCCGGCGCACTTGTGCGCAAACCCTGAACCAGAGCCAGAACAATGCCAGAGGCTATAAGCCCCCCGCAAAAAGCCGCCAAAGGCAGGGTCCAGACCCCCAGCACATCGCCAGTGACCGTTATGACAAGAACGGCCCCAGCCGCCGCGCCCGAGGACAGGCCAAAAAGGAACGGATCGGCCAGATCGTTGCGCGTGGTTGTTTGCAAAACCACGCCAACTACCCCCAGCCCTGCGCCGATCACAGCGGCGAACAAGGCTCGGGGGAGGCGAAGGTCGAAAACGATCCGATGCACCGGGGACATTTCACCTTCTGTCAGGCCGGTCCCCAAGCCAATGGCGGTAAAGACCTCGGCCATTGGGATCGAGGTTGTGCCATAGATCGTAGACAGCAGCAAAAGGGCGGTCAGAATGACCGCCCCCAGCAAGATCGATCGGCCCAAATGGACCATGTCAGTTGGTCTCCGGATGCATCGCATTGGCCATCTTTTCAATGGCTTCAATATTTGCCGGTCCGGGTGTCAATTCCTCGTAACGCAGGCCGATCCAGCGCGCGTTCTTGACTGCATCGGTTTGTGACATGACAGGATGATCTTTCAGAAACTGGAAGGTATCTTCTGCACCATTTCCTGTTTGATAGTCCAGTAGCACCAGGAATTCCGGGTTTGCGGCTGCCACGGTTTCCCATGAGGTGCGACCCCAGCTGGTATCCATGTCATGTGTGACGTTTACACCCCCCGCAGCGGCAATCATGGCGTCCGGGATGGCGAATTTACCTGCGGTAAAAGGCGCATCTGCCGGCCCGTCCAGCAGGAAAACACGAGGTTTTGCCAGATCAGCGGTTTTTGCCTCAATGGCCTCCAACTGGTCTTTCCAGCCCGAAACAAGATCTTCCGCCTTGGCTTCGACGCCCATCACCTGACCCAAACGCAGGACGTCGTCAAACAGCAGATCCATGCTGGCTTCGGGGCGGTCTTTGTTCAGGTGCACGCAGCTTTCGGTCAAGACCATGGTCTTGATGCCAAAGGGTTCCAGCGTGTCTGGGGTCACTTCGCCACCTGGCTGCATTCCGTAATACCAACCAGCGAAAAACATATCGGGTTCGACAGAGACAAGGTTTTCAACTTTAGGATATTTCGGAGCCAACTCGGGGATGTCACCGCGCTGTGCGTCAAAATCCGGGCTGGTCTTGTACCAGCCTGTGATGCCGGTCAGGCCGACGATCTTGTCTTGCAGACCCAAAGCAAACGCCATGTCAGTCATGTTCATGTCGTGAACAACGAGCCGTTCTGGCGTTGTTTCAAAAACCAGTGGCTCGCCGCAATTGTCCACTGTAATGGCATCCGCGGCTGCGCCGCTTGCCAGGCCAGTGAACAAAGCCACAGGCCAGAGTTTCCGCATCATTGTAAGCTCCTGTTATGATGACAGTTTACGTTTTCGAATATCCAGAGCAGGGATCATGCGGCCCTCATGCTGGAAACACAGATAATCCACTCCAAATGTATCGCGGACACGATCCGTTGTCAGAACATCGTTGACAGGGCCAAACCCTGTCAGGCGTGTTGACTTCATCAATGCCACATGTGTGGCAAATTCCGGGATCATGACCAGATCGTGGACGATCATGACAACCGTCACGCCCAATTCAGCGACCAAAGACAACATGTGCCCCTTGGCATCCGGGTCTAGGTGATTGGTCGGTTCGTCCAGAAACAACAGAGACGGGTTTTGAGCCAGCGCACGTGCGATATGCGCCCGTTGCCTCTCACCCCCCGATAGCTGACCCATAGGTTTGCGGGAAAGGTGCATTAAACCCGTTGTTTCCAAAACCCGGTCAAGATCTTCCCTGTGTTCAGACGCGGACTTGTCAGCCTTGATCGGAATTTGGCCAAGTGCAACATAGTCGTGCAATCGCAACCGACTATCCGGCATTTCCTGTTGGCCAACCACAGCGATCGTCCGCGCGCGTTCATGGGCCGACAAGGTGCGCAGGCTTTGACCTTTTATCTGCACATCACCCAGCGCAATACGTTCGATTCCGCAAAGCAGCTTGAGCAGCGTAGTCTTCCCAGCCCCATTCGGTCCCGCAATCGCCAGAATTGATCCTTCTTCCAAGCCAAAGGACACATCCTGAAGCAGCACATCACCGTTCAAGGCATAGTATTCTAGGTTTTCGACAGCCAGGAAACTCATGACGGCCTCTGCGATGGCAAGGCAGGCATGCGCGACAAGGTTTTGGTGAACAGTGTTAGTGGGCGGTCAGTTGCGTTTGTCCAACCATCGGAACTGAGCTGATATTGCCCGGCGAATTCCACCACTGCATCCAGATCCTGTTCCGAAACGATGTCACCAAACAAATACTGCGCCTTGCCCGGTGCCTGAAAACCGACGGTGGTTGGCCGGTCGCAGCCCGCCATGCACGCGACCTCCCGGATTGCAAACCCTTCGGGCAGTTTTCGCGCCAATGCGCCACTCACTTGATCGGTGGACATCGCGCCTGTGCATGTCGTGCATACAAGTAGGAAATGATCTG
The DNA here is from genome assembly GCF_013034475.1 of Ruegeria sp. HKCCA6837. NCBI lineage: Bacteria > Pseudomonadati > Pseudomonadota > Alphaproteobacteria > Rhodobacterales > Roseobacteraceae > Ruegeria > Ruegeria sp. HKCCA6837. The sequence continues at coordinate 195,217 of NZ_WQGD01000004.1, read as the reverse complement.
CAGTTTTCGTCATTGTGCGCACCGGTTACCGCTGATCAAACTACAATACAATGTTATAACATTACTGTTTTGAGAATCGCGATCTTTTCGCGAGGCCACAGCACAATAGGTATTGGGGTTGAGGATAAAGCTATCAGTCACCTGTTGCATTGTCCGCTCTGCTTGAAACCAAGCGCGGACAGAAGGTGCCAAAAATGGAAACACGCGAAAACCGTGCCATCAAAGCCTCCTTCCAGGACGCCCCGCCCCGGGTTGGTTAAACATCGGATGGCAGGTCTCCTGACTTGCGGGTCAAAGCTTGGCCCACCTTCCCAACCCTTTCGGGGTCAGTGGCGCAGTGGCGTCGCTCTCCGCTTACAGTTGCGGGGGCAGTCACGGACTTGGCGCAATACAGCGCCGCACCGTATTCCCATTTTCATCCCTTTCGGAACCATCCAACTCAGCTAGGCTGGCGGTGCTGGACTTGTCAAGAAGGAGAAGCAGTCGAGCCGATCCAAAACATCTGGGCGCGGCACACATTCACGTTGGCCGGTTCTAGCCTTGTTGATGTCAGTAGTCGGAAACCAACAAGAAGTCCGGCGCTGCATCTTCCTCGATCTGTGAAAACCGAGGGATGGGATCTTCGAAGACATTGTCCGTACGGTCATCATTCACGGTCGAAACCTCGCCTATTAGGCAATCGCCGTGTTCTGCCCAGAATGCGTGCCAGACACCCGGCATCAGGGTCACGCTTTGCCCCGGTTTCAGCCGCAAATGCTCACCTGGTTGCAACGTAGCAGGGCAGGCATCGCTGGGTACCGTCACTGGCGTGTCCCGGTCGATGCCCCCGTCAGGGTCAGATGCGTAAATCTCCAGCACCAGATCACCCCCGCCGCGATTGATGATGTCCTCGGCCTTTACGATGTGACGATGCATCGGAGACAGTTGTTTATCTTTCGAGATCAGCAATTTTTCCGCATACAACATCCCGCGACCTGATTTCAGATCATTCACCTCACCATTGCGCAGAGTGAAGAGGAACAGGCCGAGTTCATCAAACCGGCCCTGAGCGTAATCGGTGATGTCCCAGCCCAGCCCCCGACTGCGGATGGTTTCAGCTACAGGACTTCGCATCTGATCGGGCGACCAATCGGCAAAAGGTGGTAACACGGCTCCAAAGGATTGTATGAAAGCCTGCGCTTCGGACTTGATGCGGTTAATTTCGGATCGTTTCATTGGTTTTTCCAAGAATTAAAGCTCATGCGCCCAGGGCGGCTCAGCCCCGGCACGGGATACGGTTACAGCTGCGACTTCGGCTCCCAGTCCCATGGCCGCGCGCAACGCTTCTGGGGTCAGGTTTCGCAGGCCTTGTTTGGTCAGTTGCTCAGCACGGCTGAGTGCGGTGAGCACACCGGCATTGAACGTATCGCCGGCACCGATCGTGTCTACGACCTGCACCGGTTTCACCGGCACCGAAACCTTTGATCCATCTGCCAGATACCCATGTGCGCCATCACCGCCCCGGGTCACTATCAGGGCCGTTGGCCCGGCCTGCAACAACAACGCGGCTTTCGCCGACTCGGGCTCGGAACCGGGAATGATCCAGTCCAGATCCTCGTCGGAAACTTTGACGATATCGGATTGCGCAATCATGTGGTTCAGGCGTGTTCGGAACCGGGTCTGATCCTCGATGAAGCCCGGACGGATGTTCGGATCCAGCATCACCGCACGTTCGCCACCATGACGCTTCAACAATGACGCGTAGGCATCCGCGCAGGGCTCACACGCCACACTAATACCCCCTAGATACAAAGCAGAAACCGCTGGAAGCTGATCTGGCATATCTTCCGGCGTCAACATACGCCCAGCCGTGTTTTCATCGACAAAGCTGTAGGTTGCGTGCCCATCTTGAAGTTGAACAAAGGCAAGCGTGCTGGGGCGATCCGAGACGATTACATGCGATGTATCAACGTGACTGGCGTTTAATGCGGTGATCAACTGCTGACCGAACATGTCCGTTGAAATGCCCGTCAACATCCCCACAGGTACGCCCAGACGCCCCATGGCGACTGCTGTATTCAGGATCGCCCCGCCAGTATGTGGAACAAAGCCGTGCGCACCGGAAACTGTCGGCTCGGCGATCATATCAATCAGGGCTTCCCCGCAGCACAAGATCATTCGACAGTCCTTTCCTAGAGTTCCTGAGGGGCACGTCGCTTAACGCTTGAGGGCGTTCTTGCAAAAGTTGTTTGCACCAATGATGCCAAATTCGGCTTGTTCTGAGACGTACAGGTTCAATGACTTTCGCAACTCACTAAAACGTCCACCGCCGTTGAACGCGTCCTTGAAGTCCTGATCAAAGAGCCAGCGGTTTTTCTCGGCGACGCCGCCCACAAGAAATACCCCACCGGCAGGCATCAGAGTAACTGCCATGTCGCCCATAAGTGCGCCCAGATGCGTGGTGAACATCTGCGCTGTTTTGACTGCGATGGGGTCCGCGGCATCGCGGGCTTCGGCCAAAATCTCTTTGGCAGAGCGCAATGAAGGCTGTGCGTTTCCAGCCGCCAATCCAACGGCTTGATACAGGATGGGCAAGCCCGTTCCGCTGAGGAACATTTCCGCTTCCAGAGCCAGGCTGTTCCCGAAAAAGCATTCAGGTGCAATTCGGCGGGCTGCTTCAAAGATCTCTACCTCGTCGCGGTGACGCGGATACAGTCCCACGTGGCCGCCTTCGCCGGAAACCGTGTGATAATGCCCTTCAGAAAACAACAAAGCTCCGACACCAAGCCCAGTGCCGGGGCCAACCACCAAACGCGTGCCCACAGGCGGTTTCGCCTGACCTTGCAAAACCGAAACTTCGTTCTGTTTGACGTCAGCAACTGACCAAGCTGCCGCTGTGAAGTCATTAATAACAAAAGTATGCTCCGCCCCGGTCGCCTGCGCCAGTTCAACCTCGGACAAGTCCAGATTAGCGTTTGTAAGACGGATGACTCCGTTTCTTACAGGACCAGCCCCAGCAGCAACGACCGCCTGAGGATTTGTGCCAACCTCATCTCGCAGAGAGTGAAATGCGTTCAGCAGATCGTCCAATGTGCCCGTAGGGTGCTTGCGCAGGTCCGTTAGCTCGCCATTTGTCACAACGCCAAGACGGGTGTTTGTTCCGCCAATGTCTGCAACCAAATTCCAGTGTTCATGCACAGAACCAGATGGTTGCGCTAACGGAAGAGAGACGTTCTGCCCCTCTGAAAGGGCGGATTTCAGCGCCGCGAACGACGCTTTGGGCGTTCTTTCCAGAGTTTCAAAATCCACGTCCACCAGTCCAAACCTTTTCTCGTATCCGAAGGCCCATTCGTAATTGTCCAGCAGAGACCAGACAAAATAGCCTTTAACCGGAACACCTTGTGCCAAAGCGTCCAGCACGGCTGCAAGGTGTGTATCAAGATATTCGATACGGTCCTCATCCCGCACGCGCTCTGCGCTCGCCATACCATTTTCGGTGATATAGATTGGCAACGCGCCCGTATAGTCCTTCTGTGTGCGAACCAGAAAACGGTTTAGGGCAGAAGGGTCTATTTCCCAACCCATTTGCGTTTTTGGCAAAGGCCCGGGAACATCGGTCAAACTGGGCCACGCGGTATCGCTTGGGGCAATCAGCTTTCGGGTGTAGTAGTTCAACCCGCACCAATCGACCTGAGACCCAATCGTTTCAAAGTCATCCTGCCAACCAGATGGCAAGTATGGCTCAAGCCCATCCAACACCAGTTTGGGGTACTGTTTCTTGAAGACACCACCAAGAAAGAACCGATTGTAAATCGCATCATACCGGTCCGCAGCAAGCCGCGCCTCGACGCTGTCATCGGCCGGGTCTGCCCATTCGAGGTTGAACACCGCGCCCAGATTGCTCATCCCAAGACTACGCATGGCCTGAATGGCGCGACCATGCGCCAGCAAAACGTGATGCATCGCGCGGGCCGTTGCGCGGATGTCGCGCAGGCCCGGGGCGTGATGACCTTCGAAATGGCTTAGCCAGCTGACACACCATGGTTCGTTGATCGGTGCGGCACTGTACATCCTGTCCCCGATGCGGCCCATGATGACCTCGGTGAAGTCTGCAAACCATCCTGCAATGTCGCGATTGCGCCACCCCCCCTGGTCCGCCAGGGCCGAGGGCAGCTCCCAATGATACAAGGTTACGCAGGGCCGTATTCCGCGTTCCAGCAACGCGTCGGCAAGTCGATCATAGTAATCCAAACCGGCCTGATTTACCTGCCCGCGACCTTCCGGCATCACCCGCGCCCAACTGGTTGAGAACCGATAGCAGTCAAACCCCGCCTCGCGCACCAGATCGAAATCCTGTTCGAACCGGTTCAAATGATCACAGGCGAGATCGCCATTTTCTCCACGAACCACGTTTCCAGGTGAGGCCGCAAACGTATCCCAGTGTGTTTGCCCGGCACCACCCTGTGCATGCCCTTCGATCTGATAAGCTGAGGTTGCGACCCCGAAAAGGAAGTCTTTTGGGAAGTCAGAGCGAGTGTATTTCATTCTTTGTTACGTCCTGTTGGGCACAGGGCCAGTTGAGCGTCCGACAACCAGTTCAGCCTCCAGCAATCTGGTGTTGGCCGCATCATCGGGGAACTTGATCCGTTCAATTAACATCTCTGCCGCCATTTCCCCGGCGTGACGGACGGATGATCGGGTTGCAGTGAAAATAGGAACGTCTTGACCGTTCTTCAGATAAGACAAGTCGTCGTCATGCGCTATGACCGAAACATCGCGCCCCATCTTCAAGCCCGCTTCATCCAAGGCGCGCCTTACCCCTATGGCGGAAATCATCGAGGACGCCAATATGGCGGTTGGCGGATTCTCAAGCTGTAACATACCTCGCGTTTCGTGATGGCCATACACTTCCGTCATCTCTGCGCTGCGCATCAGTTCGGGATCGGCGGCAAGGCCAGCTTGCTTGAGCGCTTCCAGATACCCGGCGCGTCGGCGCTGTGCGAAATCCATATCTTCCAGGCCATTGATCAAGGCGATCCGGCGATGACCCAAATCAATCAAAAACCGCGTCGCCCGTAGAAACGAGCTTTTGTTGTTCACGTCGATCCAGTCGTAAGGCGTATCTACGCCAGTCGAACGCCCATGCACGATGAACGGCACGCCCATGCGTTTCAGAACAGCGATCCGAGGCTCATTTACTTTCGGCCCCTGCAGGACAACGCCATCGACCGCACCCCGCTGAAAAAGACTGCGATAGGCTTCTTCGATCGAAGTGTCGTCGGCGTTGGTAAACATCATGTCGTAGCCATATTCCGCATATTTCCGCGCGGCTCCGGCAACAAAGTCACCAAAGATGGGGTTCACCATTTCATGCTGCGACGAACTGGGGATCACATGACCGATGACCATGGATCGCCCTGTTGCCAGCCCTTTCGCCCGGCTGTTGGGGCGATATCCATGTTTTTGCGCGGCGGCTTGCACACGTACACGCGTTCCTTCACTGACCTCCGGATATCCGTTCAGCGCGCGGCTCACCGTTGTTTGCGAAAGGCCCAGGATTTCCGAGAGCTGCTTCAGGTTCATTTTGCTATTCAAAGCGCCTTCAATTATCTGCAACATTTGTTGTGTGGCCAATTTGAGCGCCCGTCAACTTGTTTTACCGTTATTGCCAAATTTATTAATATTGGCAGCATAAGGCAGCAAGTGATTGACAGGATGAAAGTGTTAGCGGATAACACGTCGCATCCAAAGCGCTTTGAAAGTGAGTCTTTAAGCGCGTGAAAATTCGGGAGGAGGATTAGATGAAACACTCGCTTTATGCAGGTGCGGCGATGTTCGCCCTGATGGCTGGGTCGGTTCAGGCGGAGGGTGAGTTGATCCACGCCGCAGGTGAAGGCAGCTTTGACTGGGACGGGTTCCAGGCCTTTGCCGATGCTAACGATCTGTCCGGGGAAAGCCTGACCATCTTTGGCCCCTGGCTAGCGGGTGAGGGCAAATCCTTTGAAAACCTCGTCGCGTATTTCGACGAAGCAACAGGCGCGAATTCCAGCTATGTGGGTTCAGATTCGCTTGAGCAACAAATCCTCATTGATGCAGCGGCGGGCTCGGCGCCGAACCTGACAGTGTTTCCACAGCCTGGTCTGGCGGCAAACCTTGCGAAGCAGGGGTACCTGACGCCACTTGCGGACGGATCGGCTGACTGGATCAAAGATAACTTTGCTGCAGGTCAGTCCTGGGTCGATCTGGGCACGTTCGAGAATGATCAAGGCGCTGCCGAGTTCTATGGCTTTTTCTTCAACGTAAACGTCAAGTCTCTGGTTTGGTACATCCCCGAGAACTTTGAAGATTTTGGATACGAAGTACCGGAGACCATGGAAGAGTTCAAAGCTCTGATGGACCAAATGGTCGAAGATGGCGAAACCCCATTATGCGTTGGTCTGGCTTCAGGAGGCGCAACCGGTTGGCCTGCGACTGACTGGGTAGAAGACCTGATGCTGCGCACTCAGCCACCGGAAGTCTATGACCAATGGGTGTCGAATGAGATGAAGTTTGACGATCCTCGGGTGATCGCCGCAATTGAGGAATATGGCAGCTTTACCCGCAATGACGACTATGTTGTCGGGGACGCCGACGATACTGCCGCGATTGACTTCCGCGACAGCCCCAAGGGTCTGTTCGACAGCCCCCCGGCCTGCATGATGCACCGCCAAGCGTCGTTTATTCCGGCGTACTTCCCTGAGGGCACCGAATTGGGCGTTGATGCTGATTTCTTCTATTTCCCGGCTTATGCCGAAAAGGATCTGGGTACTCCGGTACTTGGGGCGGGAACGCTGTTTACAGTCACCAACCCGAACCCTGCTGCCGAAGCGTTCATGGAGTTCCTCAAGACACCTTTTGCGCATGAGATCATGATGTCGCAAGACGGCTTCCTGACACCGCATCTTGGTGCGAACCCCGAAAACTATTCCAACGACACTCAGCGGGGGCAGGGTGAAATCCTGACCAATGCCACCACCTTCCGCTTTGACGGATCTGACCTGATGCCAGGTGCCGTTGGCGCCGGTACCTTCTGGACCGGGATGGTAGATTATTCATCGGGTGCAAAAGACGCAGCAACCGTGGCCGGCGAAATCCAGTCGTCCTGGGACGCAGCCAAGTGATAAACGTTTGGGGCGGTCTTAAGATCGCCCCGCTTGCCAAACGGATGAGCGCACCATGACACCGGCACTTCAAGGCCTGCTGACGATCGCCATCGGCGTGTCGAGTTGCGTGGGCTATTTCTATCTCTCCAACCAGTTTCTGGACAAAGTTCTGTTCCCGCCGCGCGGGCCGAATGCGGGGCGCAACATCAACCGGGCCAACATGATCCGGCCATGGCTGTTTCTGTTCCCTGCGCTTGCTGCGCTGGGGCTGTATCTGGCCTATCCGGTTGTTGAAACACTGCGCCTGTCACTCACGGAGCGTGTGCCCGGCGGCGGGTACAAATGGGTGGGTCTGGACAATTACTCACAGATGGCGGCTGAGCCCAAATTTTGGGAGGCCATGCGTAACAACATGTTTTGGCTGATCGTCGTACCAGCCATGTCCACAGCCTTTGGTCTGCTTGTTGCGCAACTGACTGACCGGATCCGCTGGGGCAACTTCGCCAAATCTCTGATCTTCATGCCGATGGCGATTTCTTTTGTGGGCGCGTCGGTGATCTGGAAACTGGTTTATGATGCGCGTCCTGCAGAACAAGACCAGATTGGCATCCTAAACGCGCTCTATATCTTTTTCGGTGGGGCCGAACCGCAAACCTGGCTGACGGTCCCGTTCTGGAACAGCTTTTTCCTGATGATCGTTTTGGTCTGGATTCAGACCGGTTTTGCCATGGTCATCCTTTCGGCAGCCTTGCGGGGCATCCCCGAAGAAACCATCGAAGCAGCCATTCTGGACGGCGCGAATCCGTTCCAGATTTTCTTCAAGATCAAGGTGCCCCAAATCAAAACAACCATCCTTGTTGTTTGGACGACAATCACAATCACCGTGCTCAAGGTCTTTGACATCGTTTTTGCCATGACCAACGGCCAGTGGGAGACACAGGTGCTGGCCAACTACATGTACGACAAGCTGTTTCGGGCCAATGACTGGGGCGTCGGGTCAGCCTCGGCCATGGTGATTATGCTGCTGGTTGCTCCGATCCTGGTGTGGAATGTGCGCAACGCCCGCAGGGAGATGGAGTAAGCCATGAGCGATATTGCAGGAACCAAACCGGCGCTCAGATGGGTTGTGCACCTTTCGGTCGTCTTTCTTGTGGTGTTGTGGGTTATTCCGACTTTGGGTCTGTTGGTCTCGTCCTTTCGGACAGCCGACCAAATCTCATCAAGCGGGTGGTGGCGATCGCTGTTTCCATCCGAGCAGAATCTGACCCTTCGCAGCGCCGCGCCTGAAACACAGGCGTTGGAAAACGGGTTGTATGTCATTGAGGGCGCGCTGTTCAGCGCGGATGAGCAAGCCACAATTTCGAGATGGGGTATCAGCTCGCGTGATGTGGATGCGTTTCAACCCGGAGAAACGGCCGAACTGCGTAGAGGTGGCACGATCACCGTCGATGCGGTTGGAAACTATCGGATGGAAAACACCGAAGAGTTCTCCGGAAACCGCGGCGCGCGTATCTTTGTGACGGCCGAGTTGCCGCCTGAGTTCACCTTGGACAATTACCAGAAAGTTCTTCTGGATCAGAGCAGTACGGACAGCATGGCCAAGGCGTTTTTCAACACTTTGACCGTGACGATCCCAGCGACGATCATCCCCATTCTGGTGGCTGCTTTCGCGGCCTATGCGCTGGCGTGGATGGATTTTCCCGGTCGGGCGCTGTTGATCGCGGCAGTTGTCGGCCTGCTGGTTGTTCCGCTTCAGCTTGCCCTGATCCCCTTGCTGAAATTCCACCTGAACATTGGGATCGGGAAGGGCTATCTGGGCGTCTGGTTGGCACATACCGGGTTCGGGATGCCCCTGGCGATTTATCTTTTGCGCAACTACATGGCCGGGTTACCGCGTGATCTGATCGAAAATGCCCGCGTCGACGGCGCCACCGAATTCCAGATCTTCACCAAACTGATCCTGCCACTCAGCTTCCCGGCGCTGGCGTCTTTCGCGATCTTCCAGTTCCTCTGGACATGGAACGACCTTCTGGTTGCGAAGGTCTTCCTGATCGATGCGACTGGCCAGACGACCGTGATGACCAACCGCATCGTCGAGCTTTTGGGGACGCGAGGTGGCAACTGGGAAATTCTTGCGACCGCCGCCTTTGTCTCGATCTTTGTGCCGCTGGTCGTTTTCTTCGCAATGCAAAAATATCTGGTCCGGGGCCTGTTGGCCGGATCTGTTAAATAGAGGCGTCTGATGAACGTGCAGAACAACCTTGAACACAGCAAAGCAACAAAACTGTCTTTGGATTGGTGGCGAGGGGGTGTGATTTATCAGATTTATCCCCGCAGCTTTCAGGACAGCAACGGGGATGGGATCGGCGACCTGAAAGGCATCACTGCGCGACTGGATTATATCGCGTCGCTCGGCGTTGATGCGATCTGGATTTCACCGTTTTTCAAGTCGCCTATGAAAGACTTTGGATACGATGTCAGCGATTACCGCGATGTCGATCCAATGTTCGGAACGCTTGAGGACTTCAAAGAGCTTCTGGATAAGGCGCATGCCAAACGGTTAAAGATCATGATCGATCTGGTTCTGTCGCACACGTCGGACCAGCACCTCTGGTTCACCGAAAGCCGCAGCAGCCGTGAAAACCCGAAATCCGACTGGTATGTGTGGGCTGACCCCAAGCCGGATGGCACGCCACCAAACAACTGGCTGTCGATCTTTGGCGGCTCGGCGTGGCAATGGGACTCTCGTCGCCTGCAGTACTATCTGCATAACTTCCTGACATCGCAGCCGGATTTGAATTTCCACTGCCCGGATGTTCAGGATGCTTTGCTGGACGTCGCGCGGTTCTGGCTGGATCTGGGCGTCGACGGCTTTCGGTTGGACACAATCAATTTTTACTTCCATGACAAGGAATTGCGCGACAACCCAGCCCTGCCAATGGATCAGCGCAACGCGACGATCGCACCAGCAGTCAACCCGTACAACCATCAGGACCACCTGTATTCGAAAAGCCAACCCGAGAATATTGCATTCCTTGAACGGCTGAGGGCGCTTACGGACGAATACGAAGGCCGTGCGTGTCTGGGCGAGGTCGGCGATGCGCAGCGTGGGCTCGAGATCATGGGTGAATACACCTCGGGCGATCAGCGGATGCACATGTGCTATGCGTTTGAGTTCCTCGAGAAACGCGCGTTGACTGCCAGTTACACCAAACATGTCTTTGACCAATTGCAGGCCAAGGCAGGTGATGCATGGCCCTGTTGGGCGTTTTCAAACCATGACGTGCAACGCCATGCCTCTCGCTGGAACTTAGATGACGCCGCAGCCCGACAGCATGCGGTTCTCATGATGTGCCTACGCGGTTCGGCTTGCCTGTATCAAGGCGAAGAATTGGGCCTGCATGAAGCAGATGTGCCGTTTGAGAAGCTTCGAGACCCCTATGGCATCGAATTCTGGCCCGAATTCAAAGGCCGCGACGGTTGCCGTACGCCAATGGTTTGGCAAGCGCAGGATGAACAATCAGGCTTCAGCACCGCAGAACCCTGGCTACCGGTCAGCGTCCAACAAGCTGAACACGCGGTCGATCGGGCCGAGGTGGACCCGCAATCGATGCTGAACCACTATCGTCGCGCTATCGCGCTGCGTCACGCCCACCCGGCTCTGGCATCTGGACGTCTTTCTGAGACGAACGAAATAAGCTCAGTTTTGACTTTCATTCGTGAAGACAGCTCCGAGCAAATTTTCTGTGCGTTCAATCTCGGATCAGATCAAACCGAGATCAAAGTGCCTGACGGCAATTGGCAGACCATTGGTCAGGAACTGGGTGGCATTGAAGGCGGAAATTCAATCACTCTGACAGCTTCGCAGTTCTGCCTGATGGCTCGGAAAAAGGGGTAAGGCATGTCTGAACTCAACCTTACAGGTGTCGCCAAGTCTTATGGCCCTGTTGACGTTCTGAAGAACATCAATCTCGACATTGAGCAGGGCGAACTGGTCGTTTTTGTTGGTCCTTCCGGATGTGGCAAATCCACCTTGCTGCGGATGATAGCCGGTTTGGAAAAGATCACAGGCGGGACGCTGGAGATCGAAGGGCAGGTCATGAACGATGTTCCGCCCGCACAACGCGGCATCGCGATGGTGTTTCAAAGCTACGCCCTGTACCCCCATATGACCGTGCGCGAAAACATGGCGTTTGCCCTGAAAATTGCCAAGATGCCTGCGGGTGAAATAGATGCTGCGGTAGATCGAGCCGCCCAAATTCTGCAACTCGAACCCTTTCTTGACCGTTTACCCAAAGCTCTGTCCGGCGGTCAGCGCCAGCGGGTCGCCATCGGGCGCGCCATTGTGCGCGACCCAAAGGTGTATCTGTTTGATGAACCCTTGTCGAACCTTGACGCAGCCCTTCGGGTGGCAACACGGATCGAAATTGCGCGCCTGAAAGAGGCCATGCCCGACAGTACCATGATCTACGTGACCCATGACCAGGTCGAAGCGATGACATTGGCCAGCCGGATTGTGGTTTTGGCCAACAAGGGTATTGCGCAGGTGGGCACGCCGCTTGAACTGTATGAGGCTCCCGATAACGAGTTTGTGGCCCAATTCATTGGCTCGCCGTCAATGAACCTATTACCCGGAACGATCACCGGAACGGGGGTGACAACGACTGTGGAGCTTGCGTCTGGCGGCACCGCCGTTTCCGCGATCCCGACCGAGGACAGCGATCTGGGCAAGCAGGTCAATATCGGTGTACGCCCCGAAGATTTTGTCATGACTGACGATACCGCGATCATGACCGGAAAGGTGGATTTCACCGAGGCTTTAGGCGAGGTCACACTGTTGTACTTCGAAAAGACCACGGACGCTGACGCGCCGATTGCCAAACTGCCAGGAGTTCAACGGAACATGCGCGGACAGACCGTTTCCATGACCGCAGCCCCTGAAAAAGTACACTTGTTCCACAACGGCGTATCGATGCGAAAGTGAGAACGGCGGCTAATCAACGCGAAGCTTGACAACTCAACTGCTCATATTCCACCATAATTGAAACGTTTCAATGGTGGGGGAATGAGAGTTTCAGCCCAGCTTTATACAGTGCGGCAATGCGGTGATCTGGCAGACCAGTTACGTCTGGTTGCAGCTTGCGGATTTGAAGATATCGAAACCACAGGGCTGCATGAACTGAACCCGCAGCAGATGGCGGGTACCATTCATCAATCAGGTCTTAACGTTCGGTCTGCACATTTTGACTGGGAAGAGTTCGACACGCGTTTCGATGACATTGTCGAGGTCATGGACCTTTTGGAATGCCAGGTGGCCGTCATGCCTTGGCTGGCGCCCCAGGCGCGGCCCGACACTGCCCGGGGATGGATGGCAGTGTCGGGCCAGTTGTCAGAATGGGCTGATCGACTAAGCGGGCACGGCATCCGTCTGGCCTATCACAATCACGACTTTGATCTGGTGGGAGCAGAGGGTGAAACGCCCCTGGATCAAGCCCTTTCGCAAGGGAATATCTACTGGCAGCCAGATATAGGTTGGTTGCAAGTTACTGGCGTAGATGCCGCCGCAATGATCAAACGTCATGCGGACCGAATCCTGTCGGTTCATGCAAAGGATGCGGATCCAGACTGTGGCACAGGTGACGAGCGCTGGCGCAATCTGGGGGAAGGCGTCGTGGATTGGGACGCTGTATTGAAGGCACTCGCAGACAGCAATTGTTCCGATTTGTTTGTCGAACATGACGAAACCTTAGATCACAGACGTACGTTGAACACGGGACGGGGGTTCCTGACCGAACGTCTGATCGGGATTACCTGATGGCGCGGGCGACAATAAAATCAATTGCAAAGAAGACTGGCTATTCTGTCGGAACGGTTTCGAACGCCTTACGGGATGCGCCCTCGGTGAAACAAGAAACGCGGGATGAAATCCACAAGGTAGCGACCGCTCTGGGCTATCGGGTAAACCTCGATGGGCTTAAGTTGCGGACCAATAAATCCTATCGGATTGCTGTTCTGGTCAGTGTTTCGGAAGATGCCGCTGAGGAATGGGAAGGCGTTGAATTCACACGGATCCTAGCCGGGATTTCAAAGGCAGTTCAGGGATCGCGCTATCAATTGAGTGTTTTCAGCACAAGCGATGATGATACTGAACTGAAGACTCTGCGTTCGATCGTGCAAGAAGGGCTGGCCGATGGTGTGATTTTCTCGGGCACGCGAGTGAACGACCCGCGGATAGCGTATCTTCAGGCTGAGGCATTTCCCTTTGTCACCTACGGCATGAGTAGCAGCGACCTGCCACATGCATATGTTGATCTCGACAGTGAGACTGCGGCGTATGAAGCGACGGCCAGATTGATTGGCCTTGGCCATCGCCGGATCGCGTTGATTAACCCCCCGGATGACCTTGTCTATGCCCTGCAACGACGCCGGGGCTATGCCGATGCTCTGTCAAAGGGTGCGCTTGGCTTTGACCCTACGCTGATTGCGACCGGTCCAACAACAGCGGAGACCGGCCAAACGGCTTTCGCGGCACTTATGCAGTTGCCCAAACCGCCAAGCGCCATCATTTGCGCCAACGAGGCGATGACCCTTGGGGCCTTGTCGGCGGCAGCAAAACAAGGGGTGAGGGTGGGGCAGGATGTTGTGGTCATTTCAAACGATGATCTGAAACTCAGCCGGTATTTCGTACCCCCGCCCAGCACCTATTATCTGCCCATTGGCGAGACCAGCCGCCTCTTGGGCGAGTTTATGCTGCAAGCCTTGGCCGGAGCCGACCCATCTAAGATTCAAAAAAAGATCAGGGCCCAATTGATCGAGCGGCAACCTGACACGCCACCGCCGGAACCGGCGATTTGACTTAGTCCAACAAAGGAGAAACCAAACATGTTCAAACATTTAATTGCAGCGGCGGCGCTTTCCGCGATGACCGCACCTGCCGCCTTTGCCGACGACCTGGAAGGCCGTGTGCTCAAGATCGGGACGGACGCGACATATCCACCGATGGAAACCGTGGATGAAACAACTGGCGAGATTGTCGGTTTTGACGTCGACGTCATGAATGCCATTTGCGAGCGCGTGAACTGCGTTCCGAATTTCGTCAACACGGCTTGGGACGGGATCTTCGCGGCACTTCAGCAGGGTGAGTTCGATCTGGTGATCTCGGGCGTTTCGATCACACCGGAGCGGGAAGAGACCATGGATTTCTCCGAACCTTACATCGTTGTCAGTCAGGCCATTCTTCTTCAGGTCGACAATGCGGATATGACGCTGGAAGATTTCAAGGCAGGAGGCCAGAAGCTTGCGGCGCAGACCGGTACGACCAACGCGCAACTCGCTGAAGAGCTGGTGGGCCGCGAGAATGTGAGCCTGTATGACAATTTTTCGGCCGCCATTCTGGCACTTCAAAACGCCGACGTGCAAGGAGTCATCATCGACGGCACCTCGGCGTCGGCCTATGAGCAGGAGTTTGCAGGCGAGTTGACCGTTGGGATCACTGGCCTGCAATCCGACCCACTGGGCATCGTCTTTCAGGAAGGCGACCCAACCGTTGATGCCATCAACACGGGACTGGCTGCGATTCAGGACGACGGCACCCTGGACAAGCTGAAAGCCAAATACTGGGGAACAAACTGAACCCTGAATACCTAACGGCCCCGGCGGAATTTTCGCCGGGGTTTTGACCTAGCGGAGAACCCCATGTCGCGTCTCAGCTCGATCCGCCCGAGCAACCTTGTGTTGCTCGCAGCAGCGCCATTCATCATTTACCTGTTTGCTACCTCGTCCAAATATTTGCGATCTCTGGTCGCGATCCTAGGGATCGGCAACAACGCGGGGCCGATTTTTGTTGGGTTCTTGCTGATCCTGACCGCGGCGATCCTGGGCTATCTCTGCGCCCGCCATTCCCGGTTCCATTCGCAAGCCCCGGCCTGGTTGCGCGTGGCGGCGTTGGCTGCATTTCCTGCGGCGGTTGGCCTATCGATGCTTGCCTTTGTCGCACCTCAGATCCTGATGCCATTCGCCGAGTCGGTCTTCTTTCATGCGCTGAGTGAAAACACATCGGCACTTATCGACCGAACCAACCAGACCTGGGTGCTTTTCCCTGAGGTTGTGGCGCAAGTGCAGACTGGTTTGCAGGTCTTGCTGGCAATCTATGCGGTGATCATCGCGCTGTGCGTGTTATCCACCCGTCTGAACAACCCGTTGCGCGGCTATTCTCAACTTGGGTTTGAAATCCTGACCGGGGCCACCTTGTTCTATTTGATGTTCATGGCGCATTGGCAGTTTGCAACTGGCGTTGCCATTACATTCCGCGCGGCGATCTTTGCCTATATTTTTGCAGCGATCCTGGGGCTGATCTGGGTGGGGCTGCAATCGTTCAAACCCAAAGCGCGTACTACGATGGTTTACGGCGCAATCAGCCTGGCTCTGCTAGCGGTTTCCACGTTTTTCTTCATGCAACCACAAGTGAATTACATCCTTGTCGGGAGCACCGAAGCCCGCATTGCCATTGTGCGCGGCACACCACAAGCGCAGGCAGATATCATCCGGTTTGGTGAATTCGAAGGCGGTGGAGAGCAGCAATACCGCATCCGCAGTGCAACAGACGCCGCAGCGGCCCTGGAGCAAATCGAAACCGTTGAAAGTGTCTCGGGCGCGTTTGTCCCCGTTCAGGCACACACGCAGGGCTATCCGGTGCTTTGGCAAACCAGCTTTTTGCCCGACAAGTACCGCAACCCGGCGCTGGCTTTTGCTGTCTTTGGCTTTTTGTTATTGACGCTGACCATTGGTGGCGCACAGCACAAACTCCACCCGCTAGCCGTTGGCGCAGAGTTCTTTGTGGATACGATACGGGGCATCCCGATGCTGGTGATCATCCTTTACATCGGCCTGCCTCTGGCGGGTGCAGTCAAGGATGCCACAGGCGGCGGCATCGACATGACCAATATGACCCGCGGTATCATCGCCATTTCGGTTGGCTATTCAGCCTATATGGCCGAGATCTTTCGATCCGGGATCGAGGCCATACCCAAAGGGCAGTTGGAAGCGGGCAGCTCTTTGGGCTTGTCTCGATGGCAGACTGCTCGGCTCATCGTCTTGCCGCAGGCATTGCGGATCGTGACCCCGCCCTTGGGCAACGAATTCATAGCAATGATCAAGGACACCTCGCTGCTGTCGATCCTGTCTGTCCGTGACATGACGCAAAGAATGCGAGAGTTTCAGGCGGCAAGTTTCCTGCCTTTCGCCCCCTTCAATACGGCAGCAATTCTTTACGTCGTGATCACATTGGGTTGCGCCAGCTTCCTGAAATGGATCGAACGTCGTACCGCAAAGGATAGCAGATGAGCAAGCTTGAGCTGGGGGTTTGCTACTACCCTGAACAATGGGATCGGTCGCAATGGCAAGAGGATGCCAAGCGTATGGTCGAGATGGGGTTGGATTGGGTGCGTATTGCCGAATTCACCTGGGGCCTAATCGAACCTGCACGCGGGCAGTTTCGCTGGGGTTGGCTGGACGAAGTCATTGAAATTCTGGGTCAGGCCGGGCTGAAGGTCATAATGTCGACCCCAACGGCGGCCCCGCCAAAATGGCTGATCGACGCGCATCCTGAAATCCTGCCGGTTGGACCGGATGGACGGGTCAGGGGATATGGCTCGCGCAGGCATTATTGCTTTTCCTCTGAGATTTATCTGGCAGAGGCAAAACGGATCGCCACCGAATATGCCAGCAGACATGGAAAGAACCCTCATGTCCACGCCTGGCAGATCGACAACGAATACAACGACCACGACACGGTACTCAGCTATTCAATGGCTGCGCGCAACGGGTTTCAACGCTGGCTTCAGAAGCGATACGAAACAATCGATGCCCTAAACCAAACATGGGGAACCGTGTTCTGGGGATCGCTCTATTCCGGATTTGACCAGATTGAGCTGCCCAACGGTCTGGTCGCAGCTCCGAATCCAACACATGCATTGGATTTCATGCGTTATTCTTCGGACAGGGTACGTCTGTTCAACAAAGCGCAGGTCGACATTCTGCGGGAACATTCTGCGGGCCGAGACATCACCCACAACTTTATGGCAGGCAGTTTCGAGTTTGACCATCACGCCGTTGCGGCCGATTTGGATGTGGTTGGCTTTGACAGTTACCCGCTGGGCAACCTTATGGGTTCGACCCTCTCCGACGATGAAAAGCGTCGCTATCTGCGGACAGGTGCGCCGGATTATCAAGGCTTTCACTGCGATTTATACCGCAGTCAAGGACGTGGGCGGGTGTGGGTTTTGGAGCAGCAGCCGGGTCCGGTGGACTGGGCGGCTAAAAACCCTTCTCCGGCAGAGGGCATGGTGCGGCTTTGGACCTGGGCAGCTTATGCGCATGGTGCGCAAGCGGTTATGTTCTTTCGTTGGCGACAAGTAAAATTCGCGCAGGAACAATATCATACGGCGTTGCTGCGCTCGGATAACAGCCCAGATCAAGCGGCGGTTGAATTGGCACAGATCGTAAAGGATCGCGAAACTATACCATCTGCGACGCGTTCAAAGGCCAATGTGGCGATACTTTTGGATTACAGCTCAATCTGGGCTGCGGATATCCTGCCGCATGATGACGAGTTCCCAAACAGTCACATTATCCGTGAATGGTATGCCAGCCTTCGTCAATTAGGGGCAGACGTCGACTTCCTAGGCCCTGAAGATGATCTGGACGGCTATGCACTGATCCTATTGCCGCAGAGCATGATCGTCAGCGCAGACCTTGCTGCCAAGCTTTCAGATTCGGACGCGAAACTCGTGATTGGAGCCAGGTCAGGCAGCAAAACACCCCAGATGCACACACCTGCGAACCTTGCCCCTGGCACATTAACAGAGTTGACCGGCGTTCATGTCACACGCGTCGAGTCACTTCCCCTCCTGGCACAAGAACATGTGCAACTGATCAGCGGCCCTCGGCACGCTTTCGTAGGTTGGCGCGAGATCGTCGAGACCAACGAAAGTGTCTTAGCGCGCTTTGAAAGCGCCTATTGCGACGGAAGCCCTGCGGTCGTGCAGTCAAACCGGGCAATATACATGGCGATGCTTCCACGTGGTGCGCTTTTGCAATCCATTTTACATCAGGCTTTGGAGTGGGCTGGCCTGAGCGCACTGGACTGTGATCACGACATCCGCATTGCCCGGCGCGGTACGTTGCATTTCGCGTTTAACTTTGGTGACACTCCCAAACCCTTGCCAGCCGGTGATCATCGTAGATTGTTGATAGGAACCGACCCGGTGGATGTCCGGGACATGACCGTTTGGCAAGAAGATGTACCCCTTAAAAAATCAATCTGAACGCGTTCGATCAGGAGGCTGGGCTAATGAATTTTCAAAACTGTCACTTTTTCACTGCCGAATTGACACAGAAAGTCCTATAAAAAAAATAAAAACAAACAGTTCATCAATGGGAGAAAGCACATGGCTGACAAATTGACTCTTTCCAGACGCAAGATGCTAAAGGGCGCGGGTGCAGCTGCTTTGGCAGCGCCGCTTTACAGCAAAAGCGCGCTGGCGTCGTCGGGCGAGATTAATATTCTGATGTGGTCGGATTATCTTCCGCCCAGCTTCATCGAAGAGTTTGAAACTCTGACCGGCATCAAGGTGAACTACACCGGCATCGGTTCGAACGAAGAAATCATCAACAAGATGAAGGCCACCAAAGGTCAGGGCTTTGACATTGTCTCGCCCACCAACAACCGGTCGTTGCAATGGGAGCCGCTGGAGCTTCTTCAGCCCTTTGATATGAACAAGGTTCCGATTGACTTAGTGAACCCAGCCATGGCCAAGATCGGCACAGACGCTTGGAACTTTGGTGGATCAGGGGCGCATTGGCTGCCGCATATCTGGGGCACCGAAGGCATTGCCTACCGCACCGACCTGTGGCTGCCGGAAGGTGACGCACCGTCTTATGGCGACGTTTGGTCCGAAGAAAACGCCGGAAAAACTATGGGCCGTGCGCATTCGATGATGTTGGGCGCGGGTCTTTACATGGAGCGTTCGGGCGAGATGGAGCCGGGCTCGGTCTGGGCGGCGTATGGTGACGAAGAAACCATGCGCAAGGTTTGGGGCCAGATCACCGACTGGTGCGTTGCGCGCAAAGATCGCATCAAGCTGATCTGGAATGACGCTGACACACAGAAAAATGGTCTGTTGAACGAAGGCGTGATTGTCGGTCAAACTTGGGATGGCCCGCCGCTGGCGTTGAAGTCTGCAGGTGAACCAGTGCACTACCAAGCGCCGGTCGAAGGCGCGATGGCCTGGGTTGACGGCATGTCAATTCCAACAGGTGCCGCGAATATCGACCAGATCTATGCGTTCATTGATTTCGCCTATCAGGCCAAGCCTGCCGGTGTTGCCATCGACAGCCACGGTTACAACTCGCCGGTTCTTGGAGCTGATCAATATTCGGGCGACACTTACAAAAAGAACTTCGCCGAAGCCTATCCGGGCGACTCGTTGGCCAACCTTAACCCGTGGCCGGCCGAAGCACCTTGGTATGCAGAAACACGGACCGAGTTCGTCAACAAATTCAAGAGCGCTTAAACGCATTGAAAACATGCCCTCCGCCTTGCGCGGGGGGCTACACTCTGTGCGCCGTCCCGGCGTAACGGACAGTAATGTGGTGTGAAGACAATGTGCACCCCAGGGAGATACCAAAAATGAGTGCAGGGGTCGGCGTCGATCTTGAAAAGCTGTGGATCCGTTTCGGTGACTTCGTTGCCGTGCGGGACGCGAATGTGAACATCAACGGGGGCGATTTCTTTTCGTTCCTCGGGCCGTCTGGCTGTGGAAAAACAACGATCCTGCGCGCCGTTTCAGGTTTCCTGGAGCCAAGCGAGGGCAAGGTATTGATTGGCGGCAATGACATGCGCGGCATCGGACCAAACAAGCGGCCCACGGCGCTGATTTTCCAGAACCTGGCGTTGTTTCCGTTGATGAAAGTTTGGGAAAACATCACCTTCTCGATGGAGATTAAAGGGGCCAGCGCCGCTGAACGCCGCAAGCGTGCAGATGAGCTTCTGGACATGATCGCTTTGCCCGGGCAGGGCGACAAACTGCCCAGCGAACTGTCAGGCGGGCAACGTCAGCGTGTGGCCATCGCCCGCGCGCTTTGCGCAGAGCCGGATGTGTTACTGCTGGACGAGCCTCTGTCAGCGCTGGATCTGAAACTGCGCCAACACATGCGCACAGAGCTGCGCGAAATCCAGCAGCGCGTGGGTATCACCTTTATCTACATCACTCACGATCAAGGTGAGGCGCTGACCATGTCCGACAACATCGCCGTTATGCGCGCGGGTGTGATTGATCAGATTGCCGACGGCAAGACCATCTACAACGATCCCAACACGGCGTTTGCGGCTTCATTCGTCGGCGAAAACAATGTGTTCCGGGGTAAAGTTAAACAAGTCATGGGCAATGAGGCTCTGATCGCGACTAACCGCTCAGGCGATCTGGTAGCGAGGATTTCGACGGCCAATCAAGGCAAGATGAAAGAAGGCGACGATGCCATGATGTTCGTGCGCCCCGAGGCATTTGCCATCGCCCCCGATGGCGCGTCGGGCGACCATTTCGTCACCGCGCGTGTCAACCACGAAGAGTTCGAGGGCAACGTCTTTAACATCTTCACCGAAGGCGAGGGCGGAAAAGAGATCAAAGTATCGATCCCCAACCACGGGCAATCCTTCGAAGATCACACCGGACAGAACATCACGTTGGAATATGAGACGCACAACGCCGTCGTCGTTCCTGCGGGTGAGCTGGCTGCGGAATAAGGGGAACAGTTCATGCCCCAGTTTCTAAAGGATTTCTTCAATCGCAATGGCACCGGCATGGGGTTGGCGATTTTGGGCCTGGTCCTGTTCTGGACCATCGGGCTGATTATCTTGCCGCAGTTGTCGATGCTGGACTTTTCATTCCGTCCGAACCTGCCGCCGCCAGAGATTGGCGGGCCCAAGGACGTCTATACGCTGGAGAACTACAAGTACTTGATATACGGCCCCGAGGGCGGCAGTCAGGATTACAACACGGTCGACCTGAGAGTGTTTTTCCGAACCCTTGTGGCGGCTGTCTGTGTGACGATCTTCAATCTGATCATCTGCTATCCAATCGCCTACTACCTGGGACAATCCGAAGGTAGCCATATCCGCATCTTTGCGATCATGCTTATCATTCCCTATTGGATCAACGAGATCCTACGCGCCTTCGCGCTGCGCATTATCTTCGGTGAAACCGGCGTTCTGAATACGTTGTTCATGGGCATGGGGATCTGGGATACACCGTTTGACTTCATCCGCAACGATATCGCGCTCTATGCGGGTTTGGGCTATGCCTATATCCTGCTGATGATCTTCCCGATGTATAACGTCATTGAAAGTCTGGATAAAAACCAGATCGAAGCCGCTCGGGACCTGGGTGCGCCATGGTGGCGGATTCACTGGCGCGTGGTTATTCCTTACGCCAAGCCGGGCATCAGTTCAGGCTGTACTATGGTGTTCATGTTAAGCGCTGGTGCGCTGGCCGCACCGCAGATTTTGGGCGGTCCGTCGAGCCTGTGGTTCACGCAGCTGATCTATCAGCAATTCAACGACAACAATGACTGGCCACAAGGAGCCGCTTACGCGATCGTGCTGTTGGTGACCTGTATCCTGTTCGTGTTGGCGGTGATGCGCCTGTTTAAGGTGAATATGGGGGATATCGGGAAATGAACAATTCCTTCCTCCGCATAAGCATCTGGGTCTATCTGGCGATCTTCTTCCTGTATCTGCTGGGACCGCTTGTGATCATGTCGATCACCGCGTTCAACTCGTCCGGTTTCCCCCGGATGAGCCCGTGGGAATGCCTGACCTTCCAGTGGTTTGGCGAACTGTTTCAGGATCAGCGCATCCTGAACGGTATCAAAAACTCGTTGATCATCGGGCTTGGAACGGTTGTTCTGTCCGTGGCGATGGGTCTGGCAGGTGCGCTGATGCTGACTCAGATCTGGTCCAAGTTGCGCGCGACCTATTACACGATCATCATCGCACCGATCCTGATCCCGGGCGTGGTTCTGGGTATCTCGACACTGGTGTTCTGGGATCGGATCAACCGTATGCTCGGACTGGGGGCAGACAGCTTCTTGTCAAATGGCATTTTTCTGACGGTGATCGGCCAATCCACCTTTATCGCCAGCTACTGCATGCTGGTGTTGGTGGCACGGTTGCAGCGCTACGACGTAGCTCTGACCGAAGCGGCCCTGGACCTTGGCGCGAGTCATGCCCAGGCTTTCCGCAAGATCTTGCTGCCGTTCATGCGCCCGGCGATTGCCTCGGCGGCGGTGTTGGCATTCCTTGCCTCGTTCGAGAACTACAACACCACCACCTTTACGTTTGGCGAATACCCGACGCTGACAATCGAGCTGGCCCAGAAGGTCCGGTATGGCATCACACCCGCGATTTCTGCGCTAGCATTTATCATCGTAGCCTTGACCGTATTCTTTGCCTTACTGAACGAAGCCAAGCTCAAGCGTCAGGAACTGGTCGCAGCGGCGCGCAAGAACGCAACGGTTGAGGAACTGGCCGGCAAAATCAAAGTGCCCAGCTTCTTTGCCGGAAACGCAGCGGCGGTTCTGGTGGTTGTATTTGCCATTGCAACGATCACAGTTGTGGGCACTGCAACGGCATACGACCCCGGTCAGTGCATCGCCGATGTGCGTGAGCAGAAACAGCTGGAAGCCGAACAACGCATTCAGGAACTGCGCAAGCAGCGTGAAGAGCGCCGTAAGCAACGCGAAGCCGAAGAAGCCGAACAGGGTGGGTCGCAATCAACTCCCAAGCCATCAAACAACAGTGGCTTTGGAAATGTGTTTGCCCCCAACTCTCTGGGCGGAGACGAAAGCGAAAGCAACGATGGTTCGTCCGAGGCCGACCCGACCCCATCGAACAACAGTGGGTTCGGAAACGTTTTCGATCCCAACAGCCTGCAAAGCGACGACTAGCGTCGCAGGTTGATAGCCAAGGCATCCGCCCGGATCAGGATTAACCCTGTCCGGGCTAAGTGCGTTTCAGGATGGCGACATCGCAGCCTTGAACAGTTTGCCCCTTCCAGATCACCGGGCTTGCGTTGTAGTTGATCAGGAACACATGATCAGCTGTCTCGCGCATCCGCAGGCCTTGTGGCATGGCCTGCACGCTCAATCCTGTTTGCTTTGCCGCCATCGCAATGACCCGATCCCAAAGCGTTTCGTCAGGAAATCCCGCCAGATACCAAACTCCGTTTTCCCCTTTGAGCGCGGCTGCCCCATCTTCGAAATTCAGCAAGTCGGTGGCGGAGCCTGACAATCGATCAACCCAATGATGGGCTGCGCCACCGCCATTAACGGGTCTCTCAACCGTCGGAGGTAGCGTTTCGACCAGATCGACGACACAGTCCAATGCACTCAATCCGGGGCGGCCATTCTCGGGAATTTGGAAATTGCGCGTTATGGCACCACTTCGGGGGCCAAGGATGGCGAGTTTACATGCCGATTGCAGACGGCTTTCCAAATCCTGGTCAAGCGTCGCCAGACCCGGCGCAAGGATCAGATCGTATTTTCCTGAGAGGTCATGAGTAGATACGAAATCCACCGACATCCCCGCGCGGCGCAGCGCGCGATAGGCCGAAAAGACCAATCGAAAGTAATCAAACCCGGCCCCCTGCGGCTGAGTGGCCCATGCCCAGTCCGATGCATAGTCGAACACGATAGCCACCTTGGCTTGCTCTTGCCGCACTTCACCCAATTCTGACAGTGTATCTGCGGTTTGGCGGGCTTCGGTCAAAGCAGGCGCGGGGCGGTTATTCGGCGTCAACAAGCCTGCATGCATTTGTTCTTGTGCGAAGGGGGCTTGTCGCCAACGGAAGTAGCTGACCACCTCAGCCCCGTGGGCCACAGCTTCCAGCGACCACAGACGCACCATTCCCGTCAGAGGGGCCGGATTGAACGGTGCCCAATTCACGGGACCGGGTTGCTGTTCCATCACCCACCAACGTCCGCGCCCGACGGCCCGGTACAGGTCGTGATGAAACGCCTGCATATCCGGGTCGCCTTGTTGCAGAAAGGCGATCTTTTGCGCATCGTCATCTTCCAGCCGATCCGACAAAAATCCAATTGGATAACTGTCCCAGGTGGCAATATCCAAATCTGCGCCGACCTCGAAGTGATCGAAATCCAGAACCCGGCCCATGTAATTGTGCAGCAGTGGCGCGTCGGTCAGCTGCCGCAAAACCTCAACCTGAGCTTTGTTGAAAGCCACAACCTGATCTGAGCTGAACCGTCGGAACGCCAACACATGAGCCGGGTTCGGTTCGGTTACGGTTTGATTGGGTAGGTCAATCTCGTCAAAACTGGCATATTCCATTGACCAGAACACATTGCCCCATGCTGTATTCAGCGCTTCGACGGTGCCATATTGAACTGCCAACCACTGTTGGAAGGCGCGGAGGGCAGGGGCACTGTAGCTGACCGTTGTGTCATGACACCCGTATTCGTTGTCGATCTGCCATGCTGCCACCTGCGGATTACGACCATACCGTTCGCCCATGATGCGGGCGATGCGTGAACATTCGTCGATATAGCCTTGGTGACTAAAGCAATAATGTCGCCGCGACCCAAACTTGCGCGGGGCCCCGAGTTCATCCACTGCAAGCATATCCGGGTGTTTGTCGATCATCCAGCGGGGCGGTGTCGCCGTTGGCGTACCCAGCACAACCTTCAACCCGGCGGACCCAAGTGTTTCGATCGCACGGTCCAGCCAATCGAGTTGCAGATTACCCGGCTGAGGTTCCATACGGCTCCAGGCAAACTCACCGATCCGAACCCAGGTCAGACCGGTGGTGATCATGCGCGCTGCGTCCTCCGCCCACATCGCCTCGGGCCAGTGTTCGGGATAGTAGCAAACGCCAAGTTCCGGCTTCATAAAATGACCCTGTGTTCTGCCTGACCCCGCCCGACATTTAGCGCGGCAAAGGTCTTTCCGTTGTTTGGTTGCGCTTCGATTTCGTCGGCACTTAACCCCTGACGCGCTGTTGTGCAGAAAAGGGTGCTCAGATCACTGCCGCCAAAGGCCGGGCAGGATGTATGCGCCGCGTCGTAAGAAACGGCACGCAGGAATTGTCCCTCAGATGTATAACAGGCAACCCGGCTCGCACCCCATTGGGCAATCCAGATGTTTCCAGCTGCATCAACCACAGCGCCGTCGGGGTTCAACCCTTCCGCCCGAAGATCCAGAAAGACCGAATGATCCCCTTCAGGCCACCCGGTTTCCGCGTCCAGCTTCCAACGCCGAACCTGCCCTGTCACGGTATCGCAAAAATAGGCAACCGACCGATCCGGAGCAAAACAGATCGCGTTTGAGATTGTCACATCCGCAACCAGACGCCTCAACGCGCCTTTCCAGAACCGATAGATCGATCCGGCTGCTGGTTCCGCATGCTTTCCCATCGTTCCGATCCAGAAGCCACCCCAAGGGTCGGCCCGACCGTCGTTAGAGCGGGTGACTGAGTTATCTGCCTCCAACGGTGTGATCAGGCTGCAGTCCGCAGTGGTCAAGTCAAAACGCCAAAGCCCGGTTTCCGACGCCAGCAGCAGCGTATCGTGGTCCACCCATCCTGCAGCAGAGACATATTCTTCAAATGCCCAGCTCTGCGGCCCTTGTGCGCTACGGGTCATCAGGCGTTTGCCGATGATGTCGAACCAATACAACTGTTGCCGTTCGGGATGCCACAAAGGCCCTTCACCCAATTCACAGGGGCGATCATCGAAAACAGTGCTCATCCCACCGCCTTGTCATAGGCGGCAACGATCTGGCGGGCGCGGTCTGATATCTCGGTCACGTCCATGCCAGGTTTATATAGCGCCGATCCGATCCCGAACCCATCTGCCCCGGCCTTGATCCACTGATCAAAATTCTCAGGGCCCGCACCACCCACGGCAAACACCAGCGCACCGTCAGGCAAAACCGGGCGCAAAGCTGCCAGTCCGGCAGGTCCTGCCATCACACCGGGAAACAGCTTTAGCCCTGTGGCGCCGGCCTTTAGTGCCCCGAACGCTTCGGTTGGGGTATAAACACCCGGCCAGCTTTGCATCCCCAAAGCGACCGTGCGCCCAATGACCTCGGCATCATAGTTTGGCGATACGATCAGTTTACCCCCGGCATCCGAAACAGCATTGACCTGATCGATGGTTAAAACCGTGCCTGCTCCGATCAGTGCCTGATGCCCGAATACCCTGGCAAGAATAGCGATACTATTTAACGGGTCGGGTGAGTTGAGCGGCACTTCGATACGGTCGATTCCCGCGTCAAGTATCACGCGCCCAACGGCTTCGGCGTCGGACGGATTAAGCCCACGAAGAATGGCGATGATGGGACGGCTCATGAATTCACCTTGTCTTTTGCCAGAGCAAGCCCTGCCAGTGTCGCCGCAGTGGCATTTTCAGTTTCGACAAACGCACCTTGTTGCTTCAGCGCAGTTGCATAAATCTGCGAAACACCGTCGGCACCAATCACGGCCAACTGTTGTCCCAACCAATAGGGTCGGGTGGCGGCCAGCTCGGCACCGATCAGCAACCCCGAAAGCTGCGCCCGAGCGGTGCCTTTGTCCTGACCGTGTAGCAGATCTGCTGCGCGCAGACCGAATAGGCGTGCAGCCAGTTGTTCGGGCTTGGACAGGGTATCTGCAACGGCGTCCACAAATGCGTTATCATCCCAACCTTCGCAAACCGAGTGTCGCAGCACCGATTGCCCAGACAACAGATCGAACATCTCTCCCGTCATGAATGTCCGAAAGCTGACAACTTCGCCCGCGCTGACCTGAACCCACTTTGTATGCGTTCCGGGCAAACAGATCACCCCATCCCAATTCTGCCGCGCGGCAAGAAATCCTGCGATCTGCGTTTCTTCGCCCCGCATAACGTCCGGCGGTGCCATCTGTTTCAGACCGGGCACGACAAAGGCACAGATGCGTGGATCGGTGTCGGGAACGCGGATCGGCGCGTCGGACAGTGGTTGGCTTGGAACTGCACCATAAGGTGCCTCGACCCAGCCCTGCCGCGCACCAACCATACCGCACGCGATTACGTCCACCGGGGTATCCGCCAGCCATGTTTCAACAAGCGCAAGCAACGCCGCCTGAAACCCATCCTTGCCAACTCGGGCCATTCCTGCGTCACACCGTGCCTGATCCAGCACGGTGCGCCCCTGCATGGCCCACGCGCGCAGATGGGATGTACCCCAATCAACAGCGATCCATTCAGTATTCATCACGTCACCCCGTAACCACAACGCCACCGTCAACAACCATGCATTGGCCGGTCATCGCGCGGCTGGCCTTAGACGCCAGAAACAGGGTGGGCGCAATCATGTCTTCAGGTGTCAGATGCTCTTTCAGGCACTGCCGGTCCAGATGTGCAGCCAAATCCTCGGGCGTGGCCCACATGTCCAGCTGTTTCTGCGTCAGAACCCAGCCGGGCGCCAGGGCGTTGACCCGGATGTTCTGTGGCCCAAGCTCTCGCGCCAAAGAGCGTGTCATGCCCGTGATCCCGGCATTTGACGTCGTGTAGATCGGATAGCCCGCGTTGCCCATCATATAGCTGATTGAACTGAAATTGATGATCGCACCCCCGTCTTTCATCTGCCGGGCGGCTTCCTGACAGGCGAAGTAATAGGCTTTCAAGTTGACTTCGATCATCCAGTCCCAGAACTCTGGCGTTGTTTCGTCCAAGGCGTGCCGCTGATCGTTGGCCGCGTTATTGACCAGTACATGCAAAGGCCCATGTACGCCGGCGGCCTTGCGCATGGTTGCGTGCAGCAATTCGGTATCGGTCATGTCACCCTGCATGAAAAGCGGCGCGCGGCCATGCTTGTCGCGCATCTCGTCAACAAACCCGCTGGCGTCCGAGCGACCGATGAACGCAACGTTGGCCCCCTGAGCCATAAAACCATCGGTCAGCGCCGCGCCGACGCCCGAGCCTCCGCCCGTGATATAGACAGACGCCCCTTTCAGGTCATGAAATGTTGCTAGTTGGGGCATCAGTGGCTCTCTCTGGTTACAAGGCGGGTGTCTTTGCCCACAAGGAAATCAAGATCAGCGCCCTGATCTGCCTGAAGCACGTGGTCGATGTAAAGTTTCGCGTAACCACGGGAGTAATACGGCTCATCCGGCTGCCACGCGGCGCGACGGGCGTCCAGTTCCGCTTCATCAACCAGTAATTCCATCTCACCCTTGCTGGCCGAGATACGAATGCGGTCACCGGTTTTCACCAGTGCCAGTGTACCACCGGCTTGCGCTTCGGGGCTGACATGCAGAATGACAGTGCCATAAGCGGTACCGGACATGCGCGCGTCTGAGATGCGGATCATGTCACGCACACCTTCTTTCACCAGCTTGGCCGGGATCGGCATGTTGCCCACCTCGGGCATGCCGGGATATCCCTTGGGGCCGCAGCCTTTCAGGACCAGAATAGTATCAGGTGTGACCGGCAGATCATCTCGGTCGATATTGGCTTTCAGGTCTTCGATGTTTTCAAAAACGTAAGCCTCGGACTCGGTTTCCAGAAATTCATCCGTCGCCGCCGATGGTTTCACGATCGCCCCGTTCGGCGCAAGATTGCCGCGCAGCACGCGCAGTCCAGCGGCAGGTTTCACCGGATCGTCGAAGGAACGGATGACGTCCGTGTTGAAGCATTCAGCACCTTCATAATAAGTTGAAATGTCCTTGTTCAACACCGTCTTGGCCGGGCGAAGGAATGATTTAAGCTCATTCAGCACGACCGGCACGCCGCCAGCGTAGCAGAAATCCTCCATCAGGTATTTGCCCGAGGGCATACAGTTCACCAGTAGAGGAATCTCAGACCCAATCTCAAAGTCCTTGAGCGTTAGATCAACTCCTACACGGCCTGCCAGAGCCAACAGGTGGACCACAGCATTGGTTGACCCACCAACAGCAGCATTCGCCAAAATGGCGTTCTCGAACGCTTCCTTGGTCAGAATGTCCGAGGGCTTCAGGTCTTCGTCCACCATCTCGACGATCCGTTTGCCGGTCAGATGTGCCAGCGCCATACGGCGGGCATCCACTGCGGGCAGGGCAGCATTGGTAGGCAGGGACATACCCGTCGCTTCAACCAGCGAGGCCATGGTGCTGGCAGTCCCCATGGTCATACAAACCCCCGCGCTGCGAGACATGCCGGATTCGGCGTTCATGAAATCCTGCAGCGTCATTTCCCCAGCGCGGACAGCCTCGGAGAATTTCCAAACGTCGGTGCCCGAACCGATATCCTGCCCGCGATATTTGCCGTTCAGCATCGGGCCGGAGCTGACCACGATTGACGGCAAATCGACCGAGGCTGCGCCCATCAGCTGCCCAGGCGTTGTCTTGTCACACCCGCCCAGCAGGACAACGCCATCAATTCCGTATGCACGGATGCTTTCTTCGACATCCATCGCCAGCAGATTGCGGAACAGCATGGCTGTCGGCTTCATCTGCGTCTCGCCCAGCGACATGACAGGGAATTCGACCGGAAAGCCACCTGCCTCCCACACACCGCGTTTGACGCCTTCGGCCAGATCGCGCAGGCCCGAGTTACAAGGCGTCAGTTCGGACCATGTGTTGCAGATGCCGATGATAGGGCGCCCATCAAAAGCGTGGTCAGGAAACCCTTGGTTCTTCATCCACGAACGATGGATGAACCCGTCCTTGTCGAGTTTTCCATACCAATGTGATGAGCGGCGCTTTTTTGTCATTTTTGTTAGCCTTCTAGTCTCGCGGTCAGGCGGCTTTGGCGGGTTTGCACCAATCCGGCAACCAGTCTGCATGTGCGTCCAGTAGATCGCTCACCAGGCTGCGGATTTGACGAAGGTCCAATTCGGCAGCGGTGTGTGGATCCATCATCGCGGCGTGATAAATGTATTCGGGGTTCTGATCGACCAATGCGCGGACCGTCAGTTCCTGCACATTGATTTGGCTGCGCATCAACGCGATCAATTGGGGCGGGATGTCCGTGACAACCGAAGGCTGGACACCATTACTGTCAACCAGGCAAGGCGTTTCGACAGCGGCACCCAGTGGAAGTTGGGGAATTTGACCGGTGTTGGGCAAGTTGCCGTAGGCTGTATAGGGCGTATCCGTGACGATGGCGTTCATCAGGTCGGCCGCGAATTCGTGGCTTCGAATGACTTCAATGTCGCGGCCGTCGGTCAACGTCTTGGCCTGTTCTTTCCAATTAGCGACCTGTTCGACACAACGGGTTGGGTACTCGTCCAGCGGGATCGAAAACTGTTCGATCAGATCCTGGCGTCCTTCCTTGATGAACCACGGGACGTATTCCGCCAGATGTTCCGAGCTTTCAGTGCAGAAATAGCCCAGGTGGTCCATTACTTCGTAACGCACTTTGTTGGGGCAGCGCGGCATCAGCAGGGGTGGTTTTGGGATTTGGCCATTGGCATACCCCTGCCT
Source organism: Ruegeria sp. HKCCA6837 (assembly GCF_013034475.1). Taxonomy (NCBI): domain Bacteria; kingdom Pseudomonadati; phylum Pseudomonadota; class Alphaproteobacteria; order Rhodobacterales; family Roseobacteraceae; genus Ruegeria; species Ruegeria sp. HKCCA6837. The sequence goes on along the minus strand of NZ_WQGD01000004.1, from coordinate 164,604 downwards.
CAAAGCGGGGTAGAGATCGCTGTTTTGATGTTCAAGTTTCAGGAAGAAGGCAACATGATTGACGCCCGCAACCTTGTAGCGGATGTCCTCTTTGCGCAGGTCCAGATCATGAGCTAGTTCCTCGACCGTGTTCTGAACCGAATGGCACAAACCAACATGTTTTAGGCTGGGGAATTGCTCGGCCAAGGCCCAGGTGTTGATCGCCATCGGGTTTACGTATTGTAGCAGTGTTGCGTTGGGACAGAGCTGCATCATGTCCCGGGCTACGTCCCATAACACAGGAACCGTGCGCAGCCCGCGCATGATGCCACCGACGCCCAGCGTGTCGGCAATGGTCTGGCGCAGGCCATATTGCTTGGGGATTTCGAAATCGGTGACAGTGCAGGGCTCATACCCCCCGACCTGAAAGGCGGTAATGACAAAATCTGCGCCATCCAACGCAGCGCGGCGGTCAGTATGGGTTGTAACCGTCGCCCCTGTACCGACCGACTGGATCATAGCGCGAGCTACAGCTTCGCTTTCGGCAAGCCGCTCGGGGTCTATGTCCATCAGTGCAAATTGGCTGTTGGCCAATGCAGGGGTCAGCAGGGCGTCACCTACGATGTTCTGCATGAAGATCGTGGAACCAGCCCCGATAAAGGTGATCTTTGTCATCTTACAAACTCTTGGTTTGACGTTATTTTACGGCACCGAGGGTCAGGCCCGCGATAAAGTGTTTCTGCATCAGGAAGAACATGGCAACCGGCGGTAAAGCTGCGACGATCGAGCCTGCACTCATTAACTGATAGGCTGCCCTGAACTGCGCGTTAAAGCTGGTGATGCCTGCGGTGACAGGCTGGCTTTCAGCGCCTTGGGTCAGCACGACGGCCCAAAAATAGTCGTTCCAGATAAAGGTAAAAATCAGCACGCTAAGCGCTGCAATTGCCGGTTTCATCAATGGCAGCACGACGTACCAGAAAATACGCCATTCGCTAATGCCTTCCACCCGAGCAGCCTCGATCAGCTCGAAGGGCAGGGCGCGAATGAAGTTCCGCATGAAGAGGGTGCAGAACCCGGTCTGAAAAGCAATGTGGAACAGGACAAGACCGGTTTTGGTATTGTATAGACCGAGTTCAAGGGTGAGGTCGCGTACGGGTACCATCAGAATCTGGAAGGGTACGAAGTTGCCCGCGACAAACATGAAAAAGATCCATAGGTTCGATTTGAACTTGTAGATCCCCAACGCGAAGCCGGTCATGCAGCTAAGAGCGACGGCTCCGATTACAGTTGGGATGGTGATCATGAACGAGTTCAACAGATAGCGCGGCATGTCCGAGTTGAAGAACACCTGCCCATAGTTAAACGCGCCTTCAAAGCTTGATGGCAATCCCCAGTAATTGGCGTTTGTGAAATCCGCGGCGGGCTTGACCGAAAACAGGGCAACCGCCAGCAGTGGACCCAGCCATAGCAACAAGGCCAGCGGCAGCATGGCCTGATAGGTGATCTGCGCCGCCCGGGGTTGTTTTTCGATGGGTTTGGGAAACATCTCAGTGCCCCTTTTCTTCGCGGTACATCGACCACAGGAAGTAGGCGATGAAGCAGAGCATGATGAGGAAGAGGATCACTGCGATTGCAGCGCCATATCCCATGCGGAAGCCGTATTCGGACAGGGCAACCTCGAACATGTAGTAAGCCAGCACCCGAGATGATCCGAAGGGTCCGCCTTGGGTCATGATCGAGATCAGGTCGAAGCTGCGCAAAGCGCCGATGATTGTAACAACAAATGCGATGAAGGTGGCGGGGCGCAGTTGTGGCAGGATGATGTGCCACAGCATTTTCCAGCCTTTTGCCCCGTCCAGACGTCCGGCCTCGATCTGTTCCGGATCCACAGCGTTTAGGCCGGTGAGGTACAGGATCATGCAATATGCGGTTTGCGGCCAAAGACCGGCGAAGATGATGCCATAGGTGACGAACCGTTCGTCGCCCAGCACATTCAGCGGGCCAAGGCCGAAGAAACCAAGGAATTCGTTCAAGAGCCCGAAGGTCGGGTCATAAAACCACGTAAATACAAGGCCCACGACCACCTGAGAGATTACGAACGGGAAGAAGAACAGGGATTTGTACAGGCGGATGCCCCAAACCGTCTGGTTCAGGAATAATGCGATGAACAGGCCCGCCGGAATCGCCAGAAGATAAAGGATCAGCCAGATCAGGTTGTTTTTCAACGAGATGAAAAAAGCATCCCGATCCACCCATTCCCAATACAGGTCTTCGTAATTCCGGAACCCGACATATTCGGCTGCGCCCAAACCGTCCCATTCGTAAAGGGACAGGTTGAAGGATTGGAATACCGGGATGATCACATAGACCATGAAGAACAGCAGACCCGGCGCAAGGAACAACCACGGCGCAATTCGCTGCTGGTTGCGGTGAAACCAGCTTTCTTGTTCTGGGATGTCGGCGGCAACGGTCATGACGGTGTTCCGGGTGATAAAGGGTGGCGGGCTGAAGTCCGTCCTACATTTCAGGGGATAGGTAGGCCGGGCAATTAGCCCGGCCCGATCCGCTTAGTTGTCGTAGATGCGCTGACGGGCGCGTTCCAGTTTCGCCAGAATACGATCAGCATTGTCCGGCTTGACCATAAATTCCTGGAAACCTTCCATCGAAACTTTGGCCATTTCAGCCGGAGCATCGCGGTCCCAGAATTGAGCGACACCGCCGGGGCTGTTTGATGACAGCATTTGGAAGCCCTGCTGCAGGAACTTGTCGTCATCCACCGAAGACTGCGCGTTCACAGGCAGCTGACCTAGGTTTGCACCATTGTTGATCTCGGTCTGCTCGTCTGCCGAAACCACAAAGCGCAGGAACTCACGCGCGGCTTCTTTGTTAGACGCATTGGCCGGGATGTGGAAAGTATCTGTCGGTGCGTCTTCGGCCAATTCGACGTCGGGATTGATCGAAACGAACTGGTAGAAGTCCAGCTGATCATCCGTCAGACCGGCATCACGCAACGGCGCAACGGCGAAGTTGCCCATCAGGTACGCAGCGGCTTCACCGTTGACCATAAAGGGCAGGGCCTCTTGCCAGCTATAGGTCTGATGGTTGTCGATGAACGCACCCATGTCGATCAGCTGTTTCCAGTTGGCGAAGGTCTGTTTGACTCGATCATCTTCCCAGCTGATTTCGCCATTGGCGAGCTGGTTGTGGAAGTCAAATCCGTTGGTGCGCATGTTCAGGTAGTCGAACCAGCCACCGGCGGTCCACAGGAACTTGGTGCCGATGGTATAGCAGGCGCGACCTGAATCGACGATCTTCTGGCAGTTGGACAGTTCTTCTTCCCAAGTCGTCGGTTCGCTCAGACCCAGCTCATCAAAGATGTCTTTGCGATAGTAAACGCCCCACTGATAGTAGGTGTACGGCACACCCCACTGCTTGCCATCGATTGTCATCGCGCCTTTGGTCGAAGCCAGGTTCTCGGCAATTTCAGGCTCGGCCCACAGGTCTGATACGTCTTCGAACAGGCCAGCCTCAACATACGGCTTCATGCGATTGGCCGCGTACCATGTGGCAACGTCCGGGGTGTCGGCCGTCAGGAAGTTTCGGATCTGAGTCTTGTAGGCTTCTCGGTCGATCACGGTGGTTTCGATCTCCAGTCCTGGGTGCTGTTCCCCAAACCGTTCGATCATCGCCTCCATTGTTGCGCGTGGCGCCGGGTTTGACGTGTCCAGAAAAATGCGCAGCTCTCCGGTCAGTTCCGCAGCTGCTGGTGCCGCCATTGCGACGCCAAGCGCCAGCGCAGCCGTTGTGCGCTTGAAAGTGGAATACATGGTCTCCTCCCTGTTGCTCCCATGTGAGGTTCCAAATATTGAAACCTAGTTTTATATATTGAAAACTACACATCGACTCGGTTAGTCTTGTCAAGACCCATCGAGAGGAAGCGATGGAAAACGGAGGAGAACGCAAGCCCGTGTCAGGTGATGGAACCATAGGCAAAGCATGTGACGTGCTGGATCACGTCGCAGCATTTCAACGCCCTGTGCGGTTTTCTGAATTGCTGGACAGCAGTGCCTTTCCCAAGGCAACGCTCTACCGGTTCCTTCAATCCCTGACGAATCAGGGAATGTTGTCTTACGACCCGGACAGACAAACCTATGCGCCTGGAATGAGGTTGGTTCGCCTTGCCCATGCCGCGTGGACTCAAAGCTCTCTGGCCCCAATAGCACGCCCATTCCTTGACGCGTTGAGCCGGGAAACAGGTGAAACTGTACATTTGGCGCAGCTCGACTCAGGCCAGGTTCTGTACGTCGACAAACGCAACGCAGCGCAGCCCATTGAGATGTATTCGCAAGCCGGCAAAGTCGGGCCCGCCTACTGCACCGGGGTTGGCAAGGCGATGATGGCGTTTTTGGGGGAAGAGGCGCTGAACAGGGTCCTTTCCCAACAAAGCTATCATCGCTTTACTGACAAGACCCTCACCTCGGAACAGGCGCTGCGCGACGACCTCAAACAGATACGCAACCGCGGGTTCGCTGTTGATGATGAAGAACACGAACCCGGTATCATCTGTATCGCCTGCCCGGTTCTGACGTCCAACAGTCGAATGCTGGGCGCGATTTCCGTGACAGGCTCGACGGAACGGATGGATTTCAAACAACTCGAAGCCTGGGTGCCGCGCGTACGCCGCGTGGCCGAACAGGTCGGGGCCGAGGCGCAGGCATGGCGCTTTCCCGAAACGGGCCGAAACCACAGCAATGACAGGATGCAAGTGACATGACAGGAGTAACACTGAACCAGGCGATCAAGCGATATGGTCAGACACAGGTCATTCACGGGATCGACCTGCAGATCGACGACGGTGAATTCTGCGTCTTTGTTGGCCCTTCTGGATGCGGCAAGTCCACCTTGCTGCGCATGATCGCCGGGCTTGAAGAAACGTCAGAAGGTCAGATTCACATAGGTGCGCGAGACGTCACGCATATGGACCCTGCAAAACGTGGGGTCGCGATGGTGTTTCAAACCTACGCGCTTTATCCGCACATGACGGTCGCCGAAAACATGGGGTTCGGCCTGCGCATGAACGGTGTTGCAAAACCCGAGATTGAAAAGAAGGTTCAGGAAGCATCGAACATTCTGAAGCTGGATCAATACCTCAAGCGCAAACCCAAGGCTCTGTCAGGGGGCCAACGGCAGAGGGTTGCAATCGGTCGGGCCATTGTTCGCGGGCCCGAGGTTTTTCTGTTCGATGAACCTTTGTCGAATCTCGACGCCGAATTGCGGGTCGAGATGCGGGTCGAAATCGCGCGTCTGCATCAGGAAATCGGCGCGACCATGATCTATGTGACCCACGATCAGGTCGAAGCAATGACCATGGCCGACAAGATCGTTGTTCTGCGCGATGGTCGAATCGAACAGGTGGGCGCCCCGATGGATCTGTACCGCGATCCCGACAACCGATTTGTGGCCGGTTTCATTGGCTCACCCGCGATGAACTTTTTAGACTGCGACTATGCCGATGGGCACGTCACACATCCCGCACTGGCGCAACCGCTGCCGATTTCGGCAAAGATTCCGGCCGGACAGGTAAAAGTTACTTTGGGGATGCGCCCGGAACATATTCAGATTGATCGCGCGGCAGACACTTGCACCGTGGACCTGACCGAAGCGCTTGGGGGCGTTTCATACTCCTATCTCCTCACCCCAAATGGCGACAAGCTGATTGTCGAGGAACGGGATGATCAACGCAGCAAAACAGGCGAACGGATTGGTATCTCGATTCAACCTGACCGCGCTATGGTGTTCGACCCCAAAACAGGGCAGAGGTTTCGGTAATCCGCTGGACCTGGACCGAGAGTTTGGTTGCGCCTGCGCAAAGTACCACTGAATGGTGTTGCGTGCTTCACAGCAGAGCAACTAATGGCGAACGTTGGAAACGTTTTGCCGTGCGAAACTCACGACACTCAAATCTGACCCGTGGCAAAACGCGCGCCTGTAGGCGATTGATTCCAAGCCAAACCTGATTTATGGGAAGCCTTGTCAAAACAGAGTCACCCAGGGGCGGTATCGTGATCGCGCCCCTCCCGCGCCGCGCTTTTGCGGCCCTTAACTCTTAGATCGCACGCCCCGAAAGGCTTAAAAAGGTAAAAGAATATGGCAGATAAATCGAACTTCGACATATTGTATACCATTGTAGACGAAGCGCCCGAGCTGGCCAGCGCCTCGTTCCTGCCCATCATCCGCAAGTTCGCATCTGCTGCGGGCGTCAGCGTTGGCACCAAGGACATTTCACTGGCTGGGCGCATTCTGGCAACTTTCCCTGAGAAGCTGACAGATGCGCAGCGCATTACCGATGATCTCGCCGCGTTGGGTGATCTGGTGAAAACACCGGATGCCAATGTCATCAAGCTGCCGAATATCTCGGCCTCGGTTCCGCAGCTGGTTGCCGCCATCGAAGAGCTTCAGTCGCAAGGCTATGACATTCCTGCCTATCCTGAAGAACCGGCCACAGAAGAAGAAAAAGCAATCCGCGCGCGGTATGACGCGATCAAGGGCTCGGCCGTGAACCCGGTTCTGCGAGAGGGCAACAGCGACCGTCGAGCGGCGCGTGCGGTTAAGAACTATGCCCAGAAGAACCCCCATTCGATGGGTGAATGGGCTTCGGACAGCAAAACCAAAGTGTCGTCCATGACCGGCAACGACTTTTATGCCAACGAAAAGTCTGCGACCATTTCCGCTGCTCAGGCCGGCAACGCAAATATCGAGTTTGTCGGCAAAGACGACAGCATCACCGTTCTGAAAGACGCCTGGCCGCTGGAAGAAGGCACTGTGGCCGACGCGACCTTCATGTCGGTCAAGGCTTTGTCTTCTTTCCTTGCCGACGCTATCGAGGACACCAAGAAAGACGGCACCATGTTCTCGCTGCACATGAAGGCGACGATGATGAAGGTCAGCGACCCGATCATCTTCGGATATGCCGTCAAAGCGTGGCTGGCCCCTGTATTTGAGAAATTTGGTGCCGAGTTGGACGCATTGGGTGTGAACCCGAATTCGGGCCTGGGCGACCTGTTGGATCGTGCGAAAGACAACGCCGATATCATGGCCGCCATCGATGCAATCAAAGGTGATCGTCCGTCGATGTACATGGTCGACTCGGATCGTGGTATCACCAACCTGCACGTGCCCTCAGACGTGATCATCGACGCCTCTATGCCTGCCGTGATCCGTGCAGGCGGCAAGGGTTGGGATGAAACAGGCGCCAAGGGTGACACCAATTGTGTAATTCCTGACCGCTGCTACGCGCCGGTGTATGACGAAACCATAAAGTTCTTCAAAGCCAACGGCGCCTTGAACCCAGCCACCGCAGGTGCAGTTGCCAATGTGGGTCTGATGGCACAGAAGGCCGAAGAGTACGGCTCGCACCCGACCACCTTCCAAGCCCCTGCCGATGGTACGATCCGCATCGTTCTTGCGAATGGTGAAACGTTGCATAGCCACGAAGTCGAGGCCGGTGATATCTGGCGGTCTTGCACCGTCAAGAAAGCACCTATCGAAAACTGGATCCAACTGGCGATGGACCGTCAGCGCTTGACCGGGTCCGAGGCGATTTTCTGGCTGGACGCAAACCGCGCCCATGATGCGGAACTGATCAAATACGTGAAACCCGCGCTCGAGGCTGCAGGTGTTGCCGACAAGTTCCTGATCATGGCCCCGCGCGAAGCGACCCGCCAATCCTTGGAAACTATCACAGCGGGCAACGACTCGATTGCGATCACTGGCAATGTGTTGCGCGACTATCTGACCGACCTGTTCCCGATCCTCGAACTGGGCACCTCGGCCAAGATGCTGTCGATTGTCAAACTGATGAATGGTGGCGGTCTGTTTGAAACCGGGGCGGGGGGTTCGGCCCCGAAACACGTGCAGCAGTTGGTTGAGGAAAGCCACCTACGTTGGGACTCGATGGGTGAGTTCTGTGCACTTGGTGAATCTCTGAACTTCCTGGCGGACAGCAAAGGCAACGCCAAAGCAGGTGTTCTGGGCGCTGCAGCCGAAGCAGCAACACAGGGCATTCTGGACAACAACCGCTCGCCCAGCCGCAAAGTAGGCCAGCCGGACAACCGTGACAGCCACTATTGGTTCGCGCGCTACTGGGCAGAAGCTCTGGCAGCGCAATCCGATGATGCTGATCTGGCGGCGGAGTTTGTGCCCCTGGCCAAAGACCTAGCCGATAAGGAAGAACAAATCTTGTCGGAACTGGCTGCGGCTCAGGGTGTTGCTGCGGATCTGGGCGGATACTACCACACCGATCCCGCCAAAACGGCTGCTGTAATGCGTCCAAGTGCGACACTGAACGAGATCATCGGGTAATCGGTACCGACAGAGCAGATGCACGTGCATCTACTCTGTAAGCTAAGAAAAGGGGCCAGCACAGAGTGCGGCCCCTTAATTTTTGTGACGACAGGCCATCGCTAAACGTGCCGATTTAAGCAGAGGATCAACGAATTCACCTACGGTGCTGGACCGAATACGAAACTGCATTACAGAACTCCTGTATTAGATTTTAAGTACATTATTACAGATAGTTACAAGAATACCTCATCTACCTACGGGATTCCCCCAATAGAAACTGAAATGAGCCTAAGTTACACGTGTGACAACAAAGAATTTCACTGGTGAGGCCCCTTGGGCTCTATCACTCACTCAGAAGATGACCAGCATTTGGGGTGCTGGTCATTTTGCTTTTCAAAGCCCAAAATCTCGAGATTAACCCTGACCAAGCCAATCCTGGCAGATTCGCGTCAGCTGCGGCTGTGCGCGGTCGGTTGAGCAAGGGAATGTTTTGGAGTGCGCTGTAATTCAGCCGAAACGGCGTGCCTGAGGCTGTACAAGGTAAGACTGCATCCTGTTCGCACCTGATGCGGCCACACCTTCATATTGCAAGTAGGACATACGCCGCGCCTCTCGCCGTGCAAGAGCAAGAGACTGCAGGATCAGGGCGCAAACAATGAACAACATCGATGCGACAAATCCGGACACGGCAACAACCAGCGACGGTATCCGGTCAACAAGACCGGTATCCAGAAACTCGCGGAAAACCGAAATAAAGACAAACAGCGAGGGTAAAAATGCCAACAAGGCCAAAGACAGGAAAAACGAGATTGGTTTTTCGTCTTTGATCAGCAGGCCAATCATTTTGAGTATGCGCCACCCGTCCGAAAAAGTTGCCAGTTTGGAATTCGAGTCCGGCAACCGTGAGAAATACTGTGTTTCAACTTCACCAATCGGCATCCGCATCTGCATCGCATGCACGGTGAGTTCGGTTTCAATCTCGAAGCCATTCGAAACTGCAGGAAAACTTTTCACAAACCGTCTGCTGAATACCCGGTAGCCGGACAGCAGATCGTTAATTTTGCTTTTGAAGAAAAACTTCACGAGCCCACTGAACACGGCGTTTCCAAATTTGTGGCCCGGGCGGTATGCGTCCGTCTCGTCGTTCACCCGCGCGCCGTTAACCATGTCCAGGTTCTTTGACACCAAAAGGTTGATCAGTTCTGGTGCAGCCGAGCTGTCGTAAGTCGCATCGCCATCCGCCATGACATAGACGTCGGCGTCAACATCAGCAAACATTCTGCGCACAACGTTGCCTTTGCCCTGATACGGTTCTGAAAAGACCAGTGCACCAGCTTCTTCTGCAATCCTGACAGAGTCGTCCGTAGAATTGTTGTCAAAGACATAGATAACTGCATCCGGTAGGGCTGCGCGAAACTGCTTGACGGTTTCGCCGATGGCAATCGCCTCGTTATAGCATGGCAAGATCACGGCAATTTCCAAGTCCGGTCTGTTCACCGGTGTCACCGATCTTTTCCTGAGATCCAAGGCACCTTGTATCATGCGTGACCCATGCTCTTGCTATCCCATCAAGGGATTGATGATTGCGCTTCAGCTTTAGACTGAAGTGCTGATGAGGCGATTATGCAGCAGATAAACGGCCAAAATTTGTCCTCCTACAAAATCATGTACGCTCAGGCAAGAAAAAAGGGCCGGTGCGTAGACCGGCCCATAGTTTCAGCTGAACCGAGGGATCAGTTCGAAGCTGCGTTCAGTTTTGCATTTTGTTCACGCAGCGAGTCCGAAATAATCGCGTACCATTCACCGGACTCACGCATTTCGTTTAGGCCTTTGTTCATCATCGCAATATACTCGCGCGCGAACGGGTTTGTACGATGCGCCAGGAAACTCATCGACGACAGTGTCGAAACATATGGGTTTTCAATGATATCAGACGAGGTCAAGCCCATATCGTTCATTGTGGATGCGAATAGATCAACCTCGAACGCGGCCACATCAGCCGTGCCGGTCAAAACCGCATCCAGGCATTCACGCGCGGAATTCGGCTGGACGACAGTTGTATTCTCACGGTTCAAACCGACTTCTTCCAGAACAACCATGCTCCAACCTGCCATCCGGCAGATGGTGGAACCTTCAAGATCGCTGAAATCCGTAGCGCTTGCATACTGGCTTTCCGGCAGAGTGAAGAAGCCGCCGACAACGTCGTAGACTGGCACCGACGCAACAAACTGGGTACAACGCGCGGTTGTTTCGGCTGACCATTCGTATGTGCGGTTTGTGCAATCCGGGACAGTCCAAGCGATAGAGATGTCAAACGCACCAAGTGGCAACAGGGTATCAAGGTGCGAGCTCCAGTCATCAACAAAACTGACCGAATAATCGCGTTGGTTACCCGCGCGTTGGAGGCTAGTGGTAGCCAGACGAGTCATGATGCCGCCACCGCTAAGATTCTCTGTCGTAAACGGTTCCCAGCCGTTACCGGCAACCATCTTTATCGGCGGAGCGTAGACGTTCGAACGCTTGACGCTGGCCGCCCGCTGTTCTTCTGCTGCGATGATTTCCTGCGCGGATTGGCCGTTTGGCAGGCTGCCATCTTCACAAGGCAATGCCAAAACCAAACCGGGCTCAAGTGCGTTCGGGTTGTTGATGATGTTGCGGTTCGCGTTGAAGATCGGCTGATAGTTCGAGGTGCCATAGGCTGCAATTGCAATGGTCGCCATCGTGTCACCATCTGCAACGGTGTAATTTGTACAGGCTTCTTGCGCCGCTGCTGCACCCGCACTCAGAGCCGTGACGGCACTCGCCGACATCGCCACTTTCTTAAGGTTGAATTCAAACATGTCCACGTCCTCCAGACTTAGTTTTGCCAGGCCAGTTGGGGCCTTATCCGTTTTCCATTTGATGCCGCAGAGCGGTCGACACGATGTCGCGCCATTCTCCGGATTGCTGCATGATTGCCAGACCCTGATTCAGCGTCTCAAGGATCGCTTCCCCGTCAGGATTATCTTTGTGGGTCATGACGTTAAGTGACTTGATTGCCGCCAGGTTCGGGTTTTCGATTATCCGGTGTTCGTATCCCAGCCGCGAGATCGCCTCGACCGCCAGATGCGCTTCGATTGCAACGATGTCCGCGCGACCTTCTATTACTGCGTGAAAGCAATCATCGGGCGAAACAGGGCGCAAAAGCTTGATGATCGGTTCATATAGGCTGACAGAATCCATGTGGGATGTTGACCAGCCTTCCGGGCGGCAAATCGTTGTACCTGCAAAGTCCGCATAGCTGAACGCTTGTTCATAGCCCGATCCGTCAAGCGCAAAGAATGTGTCCACAACTTCATAAAACGGGTTCGAGAAATTGTAGGTTTCACACCGTGTGCGATCGCTTTCGGACAAGGCTTCTGCCTCTTCGCAGTTTGGGCGCGACCAGGGGAAAGTGCCGTCGAAAGCCAGCGTGGGCATCAACAGGTCCAAATGTGATGACCAGTCGTTCACAAACTGGATCTTGTAGGATTGTTCCGGTGCGGCACGCAGCATGGCTGTTTCCACCAGGCTGGTGTAAAGACCCCGGTTGGGCAGCGCTTCATCGGTGAACGGTGCATAGTTCCCGCCCGTGATCAGCAAAAGCTGCCGGTCTCGGATTTCCGGACGCTCGCCGGTGTCGGCATTCCGGATCAAAGCGGCTGCCTCAGAACGGGCGGCCTCAATCTCTTCTTTGGCCGCGGCCCGTGCTGCAACAACTGCTTCTTCACTGGTTTTCTTTGCTTCCGCTTCAGCTGCTGCCACGCGGGCTTCTGCTTCGGCCACGGCTTTTTCGGCGCGCTCTTCGGCGGCCTTTACCAGTTCTGCAGCCATTTCCGCGGCTAGGCGTTCTGCCTCGGTATCGGCAAGGACAGGTGCACGACCTATATCCTCAAGACACGGTAGCTCAAGTACGTCGCCCACCCGGATGATGTTTGGGTTCGAGCCAATGACATCCCGGTTCGCATCGAAAATGATCCGAAAATCTTCGGTCGAATAAACTTCAATGGCTAACTCGCGCAGGCTGTCCCCGCGTTGGATTTCATAGCTGGTACAAGCCTCTTGCGCCGACGCTGCGCCGGTGGCGGCAGCAAGAGCAAGGCTGGATATGATGAGGTGTTTTTTCATGAGTCCTGTTGCTTTGCCTGTTTATGTTCTTGTGAGTTTCGCGACTGCGATGGACAGATTGTCCTGATCCGGGTCACCCTTGGCCTGAACGGCCAACTGCAACGCCTCGGCGATTTCCTGCGCCAGCGATTGTTTGTGCTTGCTCAGAACCGATTGAATTTCGGCATCGCTTAGATATTGCAAACCGTCACTGCCAAGGATCAGGATATCGTCCGGTGTCACGAGAATGGGTTGCTCGGGGCAATCCACTTTGGGAATGGCGCCCCCCATTATGACCGAGGTCAGCTGGTTGCGATCCATATCCTGTGCCTCTGATTCAGTGATCTCTCCCGCAGCGAGTTTCGCGTCGATCACGGGCGCCATAGAGTGGTCTTCATTTACCTGAGACAAAGCGCCTTCGCGGAACAGATAAAGAGGGCTGTCCCCGATGGAGATCCAGAACACGCGACGCCCCAAAAGAAGAACACCCAACATGGTCGAACCCATGTTGAAACCCTGTTCTTGCGCTTCGTTATGATTAGCAATAGCAGCGTTTGCTTGCATGGCTGCCAAAGGAAGGGCATCAACTATGGATCCCTCATTCAGGGTTTCCGCTTCAAGTTCGGGGTCCAGGGCTTCACGCCAAGCCGAAATCACCAGCTCAGAAGCGACTTCGCCTGCATCGTGACCACCCATACCGTCTGCAATCACGACATAGCCCGCATCCGACGCGTCGAACATGCGCGCAGCAATGGCGTCTTCCTGCGTCTCTCGCTGACCCTGGTGCAGGATCAGCGCCACATCATATGCCGGAGTCGCCAGCATCTATCAGGAATCCCGCCAATCAAAACCTTCGTCGCAGAAGGCCGTAAACCGGATGGTTGTTTCACTAATTCGGATCAGATCCCCGCTGGACAATGCCACGGTGCTGAGTACGGGCTTGCCGTTCAAGCGCACAAGGTTGGCCTTGCCGCCGTGACCCAAGTAGCACTTACGATCTTCCGGATCATAGGCAATAACCGCATGGTTTGAACGCGAGATGCCCGTGTCGCCGAAATCCAGCTGAATAGCCTGATCATCGTTACGACCGATCTGCATCAGGCCTTCTGTCAAAGTGATGCTGGCACCCCGACCTGGCCCCGCGGTGACAACCAGCCAGCCGACTGGGAATGTCTCTTGCGCTGCCTCAGTTTTGGCGACGGGTTCTGCGGTTTCGATCAACTCTTGCACATGGGTGTCTGCACGTTCGAAACCCAGGAAAGTTGTTTTGACACGCGAGCGGCGATCTTCCGCTGGTGCAGGGGCAGGTGCGGGCTCGGCAACCGGTTCAATCGCTGGTTCAACCTTTTCCGCTTCCTGAACCGGAGCCTCTGCAACCTCAACCAAAGCCTCTGAAACTTCGGCCGGGGCCTCCTCGACTTCGGCTGGATCATCTTGCGCAGCTTCGGCAACTGGCGATTCAACCGCTTCGGGTGCGACGTTTTCCGAAACCTCTTCCACCGGTGTCGGTGCTGGGTCCTCGGCAACATGCAAAGTGATGATGTGTTCGTCTTCGAGGGCTGCCTCTTCTTCCAAACGCTCAGCCGTCAGCAACTCTTCCGGCGCGTCGTGTTCGATTGCGGTATCTTCGACGAAAATGGAGTCCTCGACAGTCTCTTCGGTCGCGACCTCGTCGAATTCAGGCATCTTCTCTTCGGGGATCAGCTCATCCGTTTCCTCGTAAGACTCGGATGTCATGTTGCCGCCAGCCAGCGCCGCACGCAGAGCATCAAAGTCTGCAATCGGCTCTTGCTTTTCTTCTTCGACCGCAGGGGTTTCAACCGCGTCCGAGTTTTCTGCAACGTCTTCTTCTTTGGATTTGCCGGCACCTTCTAGAAGCCGGCTCAGAGGGCTTTTGTATTTGAACATGGTGTCGACACCTTCGATTTGGCGGCACGAATATCTTGTGCCGTAAGCTGCTACTTATCCCGCGCGCAAAAGCGCAGAGACACTCATTGGATACTCAAGGAAACTGGTACATTCTGCGGCGGGCCGGTTCCCGCCGGGGTGACAAACTGGATGCCACCCTCAGCAAACACACGCTGGCAGATCACAAACGAACCGGTCAGATTACTCCTGTGCAAGCTGCATGGTTGCAGCGGCTTCAGCACCGTTACGCAGGACGGTCAATTTCGCTTCGGGTCGGCCCTCAGAGACGAGTTCTGCAAGCATGGCATCCAGGCTTTCCGACCCGCCCAAGGCAATCCCCGACTGGCTTTCGCTCAGAAGCACATCGCCACGCTGCAGACCGCCTGCGTCACTGAATGGGGTCGCGTCCACCTTGGTTTGCCAGCCCTCACTGCCAGAACTGCTGACAGTAAAGGTAAATCCGTTCTTAAGTCCGACAGAACGCTCAACAGGCAAGGCAAGCAGACCGTTTTGCGCCCGGGTCTGACCAATCGGACGATAGCGGGCCGCGACGCGGGTATAACCGTCGGGATCAACGCTCAGCTTGTCCAGAACCTGTGCTGCAAAAGAAGCATCCTCGCGTATCGGCTTTCCGTTCAAAGTAAAGATCACGGCACCGCGTTGCACCCATTCGCCGATCACACTCATGTCCTGATTGGGTTCGAGACCAGTTATAGCGATGGTCGCACCGGTTGAGGCGCGGCGACGAGATGTCTGGAAGGGGATTTCCACATCCCAATGCGCAAAGGACACCTGTTGCTCTGCCGGAACGGCACTTGACGTGGCGACCTCGGGTTCAAATTCTGTAACCGCAGGGTCCTGCGCCTGAGCTTTGGCCACTTCAGGGGCTGTGGGCTCTGGGGTTGCAGTCGCAGTTTCTGCCACAGCAGTCTCTGCAGGCTCAGTTTGTACCTGCTCGATAGGCTCTTCTGCGACTGGTGTTGGATCAGGCGACGGCGCGGAGGCGACTTCGGTTTCCTGTTCTTCCGAAACAGAGCTTGGTGCTTCTACCGCTGTTGCCGGGACATCTGCCGTTTCCACCTCTGCCGCGGTTTGCGTAGCTGGTGCTTCAACCTGTTCTTCGGTTTTGTTGCCAGACATTGCAAAGTAACCGCCAGCCGCCAATGCGACTGCAACCACAGCGGCGCCGGCAATCAGCTTACCACTGCCGCCAGAACCGCTTTGAACCACAGTATCGACGGCGACAGGAGCTTCTTCCTTCGCGACGATCTTGGCCAGGTCTTCGTTCCTTTTGTCATCGTTTCCAACAACAATATCCGGGTTGCCCGCCAAAAGTGCGGTCACAACGGCCTCGGCGTTTTCGCTTTCGGCCTTGATCCGTGCCTTTTCTTCTTCTTTGTCCTTGCGGTCCATGCCCACAATCACCGAGACAGGGCGATAGGCAAATGTATCAAACATCACGCCCGGACCGCGGAACATGCGCAACCAATCCAGCGCAGTCTGCAAACGATCTGTGGTGTGAACTTCCATGGCCTTGTCAATCGCCTCGAGGAACCCTTCAGGATATCCTTCGAAGCGGCCCGCAAGCGGGGTGTACGGATCATCCTGCCCGTTGTTGAAGGCATTCAACCGGCTTTGGCCGTCGACCGGGCGTTCGCCACTAATGGCGTGGTACAACGTTGCCGCCAGAACATAGAGATCACTGCTTGGCCCCTGTTCCGCACCCCGGACATAAAACTCGTGTGGGGAATACCCGTCTTTGATGACACGCAGGGTCAGCAGAGCCGCAGATTTGTTGGCCGCCTGCTCACGCGCCGCACCAAAGTCGATCAGGACAGGGTCGTCGTTCTCGTCGATCAGGATGTTGTCCGGCGAAATGTCACGATGCAACATCCCGCTTTGGTGGATGAACGAAACCGCCGACAACATCTTTTCCGTGACTTGCACGATAAAGTCAGGGCCTGCATCGTTTTCAGGATTCTCAACATAATCCAGAAGATCGCAACCGCGGATCAAGTCCATCGCGATATAGGCGGTGTCGTTGTCTTCAAACACCTGATGAACATCGACGATATTCGGGTGCACCAGCCGCGCATGATTGCGGGCTTCCTGAATAAACAGATCAATGATGGCGCGCAGGTCTTCCTTGTAGGACGGATCGTTGGGTTCAACGAGATCGCCATTGCGACGACACAAGGCACCGGGGAAGCATTCCTTGATCACCACGTCGCGCTCCAGGCTGTCGCGCGCAAGATAGGTGATGCCGAATCCTCCGTTGCTCAGAAAGCGGAGGATCTCATACTGACCGCGCAGTAGTTTTGCGCCCGGTTGCAATCCTTCGATTTTTGGTTCGTCGTGCGTTGCACCGACAGCCTGGTTGTGGCTCATTTTAATCCGCCCGTTCTACTCGTTTTTTGCGGCTAAATTTAACAGGGCCAACAGCCCACGAACTCACAACCAAAAACAACCGCAGGACACTTAAGAACGGTTAGACGTTTCAAATTTGACTTTATTGGGGCCGCCTGATGGCTTCACTATGGATCGTTCTCTTGATCATAGCACATGTAGTTTCCCACGTGCCCTTAACACTACATATTGATAAATTGGGTAGAGGTAATGAAAACGCACACCCCTAAAAACGCAGGTTGGTCTACGAATTCGAAACAATAAAGGGCCGATTCCTTGGCCCTTCGAATCGCTAAACTGCACTCAATCTTAACGAGAGATTATCAGGTCCCGGTTTTGGATTGAGCTGCGGCGACCGTGCTACCAGCCCATGCAAGGTTGTCACCCAGTTGCACCAATATGCTGATTGCGTCCTTCAGGGGCGCATCGCCACTTTCGAACTGCAACAGCAAAAGCAGGTCGGTGGCCTTTTCAAACTCTGCTGGAATCCAGTCTGCATCCGGGTCAATCTCGCCACCTTGCTCCAGTCTTTCTGCAAAGTCTTCGACGATTTCCTGGCAACTTTGCAGGAACGAAACTGGCTCTATATCCGAGGACTCGCGCAGATCCTCATAGATGCTTGCAATTGCGGCCAGCCAGTCTTCGAGAATGGGGTTGTTCAAAGGCGGTAGGGCAGAGCCCAGCGTGGATTGCATCGCTGCTGCATCGGGCGGTGTCGGTTCTGAGTCCGGTCCCTGGAGCGCTTCGAGGAATGGCAGAAATTCCTGCTGCAACTCTTTTCGAGCCGCGTCCAGATCGCTGCGACGTCGGCTGGACGCTACGTTCAGAACTTGTTCGGCAAGGTTCTGACCACCGCACGTCTCCCACAAGGTAAAATCAGGCTCCGGCTCCTGAGCCATGGCCTTCACTGCCAAAGGAGTGCCGATCGGAACTACTTCGCAGAACATCCCGTCCTTTTCTTTGTTAAGCCGAGACAAAACGCGGTCCAATGATCCTTGCACGTGCGGCAGATCAGCGTGAGTTACAGCCAGCAGACTGCTGGCGCGCAATTCAGGTGGCACTTTGGACCACAAGTGGCGCTCTGTCTCACGCCATGCGTTTGTCCCGTTTGAACACCAGATTGCGCAGTCGACGAACTTCAGCAAGTCCAGGGTCTTTTTATAGGTATCGTCCAAAGCACCTGAGCCGGGAAGGTCAAACAGTGAGATTTCCTTCAGTGCAGGCGTGTTGATCCCCACCGAAATAAAATCCGGCTCATCCGCCGCGGCTTTTTCCAGTGCTATTCCAGAGTAGGTCTTGGGTTCTTTGTCCCACCAACCCACGGTCGTCTCGGGCGTTTCCGCGAAGGCCACAATGACTAGTGGCAGTTTCAGATGCTGAGGACCGGTAGGAAGAATATCTGCACCGGCCAGCATGTTAGCAAGGCTCGATTTACCTGCACCAAACTCCCCGGCAAACCCGATATTGACCGCATTGGACAACCGCTCGGCGTGGGCCAAAGCCCGCGCGCGCATGTCCTCCAACTTGTCATCAGACGACAGTTTTTCAGTCGCGGTCAGAAAACGCTCCAGTTGGCGCACTTCCTGTTCGGTTCCGGGAAATTCTATCATTCCGCTGCCTCTGCTTGTCGTTCGTCCGCATGGCCGGTTCCAAAGACACTTTCAAGGTCCGAAGCAATGCGGCGCGCTCGGTCGAATGCAACTTGTGCTTCGGCCTGAGCATTCAATTCACCCGCGCCCGAGCGGTGTTCGAAATGACCCGCCAACAGGGCCACATAATGATCCAAAACTGTATTTAACCGTTCCAGCAAGTTGTCACGCGTGGTGTCGATCAAATCGTCACCAATCAACTCGAACTCTTGCACAATCATCCGTTCCGCTCGTGTTACAACGCTGTTGCGCGAGATCAGACGCGACAACCAGTTTACACGCAATTCAACCGTAATTCCACGGGTGAGCGCAGTGGTGTCAGGTCGGAACCACCGAACAGCGCTGGTGTTCATGCGATTGTCGACCGGTTCTTGCCAGCCCGGCAAAGCGCGCAAAGCTGCGTTGCATTGCATGTCGACCGCATAAAGCTCACTCAGCATGCGCTGGCGCACTACTTGAGAAGCGCCTTGTACCAGTTCCCGCATGTGTTCGCGCAAAGGGGTAAAGTTCAACTCGGTCGCACCACCTTTGGCCAGCAGGGGTGATTGACCGTTGGGCCCACGCACTACGCCCGAGACGGATTCAGCAACTGTATCATCCATCACGCCACGTAGATTGGAAAGGACATCATCCATGTCCCGAGTGATTTCCTGTGTCTTATCTGCTATCAGTTTGCGCAGCTCACCAAAGGATTTGTCACTGTCACCTGCGCTGCGCGCATCGGAACTATTTTCATCTTGCAGCGCCCGCAGATGAACCTGAGACCGCTCAAGCTCACCGCGTGCGAAACTGTCAAGATGCTGCCAGGCCATCCGAAGCTGTTCGTCAATGGGCCCGTTTGTCAAAGCCTTGGTAACATGCCTGCGTAGATCTGGCAGACCTGAAGCAATCATTGCGGCAAAACGCAAAACAGCCTCGCGACTGATGGGGCCAGGGCCTTGTTTGATCTCGGCCACGCCGTTCAGGTATTGCTTCATCTGTTCCGGATGCGCGCGCAGCCACGCCAAAACATCGTCATGGTTCACACCGGTTTCATCACCGGTCAGCGCATAATGCGCCCATTGAGCGCTGCCCATCAGAACGTCGATGTCCGCATTGCCGAGGGCCTTTTCCAACCCGTCCAGAACATCCAAACGCACTTTGGCCGCGTCCTCGGGGCCGCCGCCCAACTCATCAACGCGGTTGATGAAAACAACGATCTGACCAAGCTCAAGCGCTTGCATCAGCCGGAACAGTTTTAGATCCGCGCGCGACAATGCCTGATGTGCGGACAGAACCACCACGAAGAAATCTGATTCCTTCAGGTATTGGCGCGAAATCTCTTCGCGGATCAGCAGGGGGTCATTGACCCCAGGAGTGTCCGTAACGGTTAGAGGAAACGGGAAATGCCCGATGTCGAAATAAACTTCGGCCTTGCGGGTAATATCGCTGTACAGTCCACGATCACTGCCTGGATCTACGTTGCCATCTTCGCCAGGATCATCCCCTGCGCACACATAGCGCGCAAGATCGTCCGAGTTCAGTTCTTCAAGATCGTGATGTTGCCCCAACAGCTGCTCATAGCTGTCGCCCAAACGCAGGCGCGCCCGGGTCTTCATAGCTTCGACCTGCTCTTCGATCATCTCGCGCTTATAGCTGTCCTCGTCATCGGGGAACATATTGCGCAGCTCTTCACCTTCGGCGATCAGAGATTGCCACTGGTGATTGTCAAAGAAATGGAACTCGGCCCCCTCAGTCCGACCAGAGGGATGCCCGAAATGCATGTCGGTGATTACCGTGGTCCATGGGTTGACGTCCGACGGCAGGTATTCAGCCTGCCCGGTAAACCCGTTGATCAAACGGGATTTCCCAGCCTTGATCTGCCCCACAAAAGCGATTGACGGCTTCAGGCTTGCCAGATCTCCGATGATACGCGAAATGAAATGGCGCGTTTCATCATTGCTGGTTTCATGCATATCTTCTGCGATGCGTATAAGCTCGCGGCGATTTGTTTCACTCATTACTCACTACCTTGGTCACACAAAAAAGGATTGAATTAATCGAAAATTTGAATCCTACAGGGACAATCATTCCTTAGTCCCCTGTAAAGAAGTCCACAGATTAACAACTGCCCCCAGCTTACGCGCGTCGTGGGCGGCAACAGCTATTTGACCACTATCGCTCAGCACTGCCAGTCCAGCGCCTTTCCCGCCAGACGGCCGTATGACGATAAGTTGGGAACCGTCGAACTCGTCCTGGGTATCGTTATCCCAACCCGCAAGATCGGTTGCAAAACGGGCCAAAACGTCCGGACCGGGATGCATGCCTTGCGACGGCTGGCAAGACCCTTCGTAGGCCAGGCCGGTCTTGTCCGCGCTGTCGATCAACACGCGGCCAGATGCAAAGCGGCCCGCACCGTCAAAAAAGCGCTGCGCAAGCTCTGTTGAAGGATCAACATTCATTGCAAGTGCAGGGTCGTCGTCTGTCGACGGTTCTAAATCCGGCACAACGGACACAATCGGTTCTGTGGACAAGTCAATGGCAGCGCAAGCGCTCTCGATTTCACTATAAGTCAAACCCACTTCATCCGCCTCGAGATCCGAGTCCGGTTTACCTGACTTCAGCTCAAGCGGGGCAGGGGCGGTTGCAATCTCTGACACCAACTGAGCCAGCTTTTCGACCAGTTCGCCGCGACTTTCCGTTTCGAAATCCGGCGTTGGTCCGCTCGGCACCTGGAAGATATCCGTGACCCGCGAACTATTCACCTCGATCGCCAGACACATCCCATTGGCGGCCGTGAAGTCCAGCCGACGAGGCAGAATAGTGCCGCGAATGCTGCGCAAGACTGCCGCGCGCCGTGCCGCAGCCGAGTCCGCTGCAATTGTCACAGCAGGTGACAACCGCGCAACCGAGGACCGCCCGATATCCTCAAGCATGTCCAGAATGTCTGTGTCCATCATACCGTGACCCCCTCTGGTCCCGTTCAAACTGCGGCCGCAACCGACCCCAGGCTGAGATGTGATTTTGTCAATGCCAAACCGACATTTGCGCTATTGCGGCAAATGTAGCAGACCACATGGTCCGGATATTCTTTCGTCCGCAAGAAAATGTTCAGACGATCTTTTGAAAACACGGCGATTTCCCCAAATCCTGTGTTCTGCGCCTCATCATCGCCACCAGCGTCACGCAACAACGCCTCAAACGCGGCAACCCCGCGTCCTTGAAAGAGATTAGCAACCGCAATCGACAAATTGTCCAAAGATTCCGTGCATTCCGGTTCCGAAACGCTGCTCCCCAGCAGCATCCCGGTTTCCATATCGATATACCCGGCTGCAATGCAGTCGGGTATTGTTTCGATCGCTGTGCTTAAGGCGTTTTGGATGGACATCTAAGTTATTGTTTTCAATTGAAGGTTGCCGGTCATATCGATTCTGGTGACACTACAACACATGCCATTCTGCAGCGCTGTTTTCCTTTGCTTTCGGAATGGATTGCAATGTCTCCTTTGAGTGCTTTTCACTTTTTTCGATGGCGATTTGGTCAAACTCTGCCAAAAACGCCTTGAACACGTTCTTCAGGCCATCCGCATCGTCAGGCAGATCTTCGCTGTCCGCAATTTCACGCCACATATCCGATGCACTCAAGGGCGAGCCATCCGCATCCTCAGGCCGTTCTCCGAGTACTGAGATGTTAGCCTCGATGGCATCCACCTGATCGGTCAGAGCAGCTTCGATCAGCCCGCTGGTCTCGGGTTCTGGTTCATAATCGTCGGCACTACCGTTGGGCTGCGCTGCCATCAACGCCGCAATGGAAGAAACCGAAACCTCAATTCCACGATCTTCGGAGTTATCAGCCTCGTCGACCGCGTCTTCCGCAGGTTGCGTGTTAGACGGTGCGTCCCGCAGAGTCGTGTTAAGAGATGCAAGGACATCCTCGGAGGCCTCAATCTCAAGGGCTGCACCACCGGTCTCTTCAACTTCGATGCTGTTGTCGGCCAAATCCTCAAGCTCGTCATCAAGGTCGGTACCATCTGACAAGTCAAATTCATCAACGCTGCCGTCAAGTCCGGCGACATTGGTCAGCTCCAACGGATCGTTAGACGTGTCCTTGAAGAAAGCGCGCAGATCATCACTTGTGTCGGATTCCGCTGATGTCGGTTCTGGGTCCGAGACCATTTCAGCGCGCAGACGCTCGGCCTCTTCCGCATTGATCCGCACCCGTTCAGCTTCATCCGAGCGCCGCTCTACACGGGCGGGGCGGACGGGAAAGCTGGTGACGACCGCGGCGCCATCGTGCTCGGGCCGCGCTTCTTCTTCCACAGGGTTGACCAACCTTAAAGGTGCGGCTTCGGCCTGAGTCTCGCTGTCGGATTTCCGAGCCGGGCGCACCGGCTGCACCTTGGATGCGTCCGAGGGGCTTTTGTCGATCTGATACCGGGCCAGCTGATCGGCACGTTTGTCCATAATCTGCTCAGTGATCTCCAGGAAGCTGTCGATCATCTTTCCGCCACCGCTGCGAGACCACATCTCAGCATCACCGGTTTTGTCGCGGGCAACAATCGCATCCCGAGCGGAAAACAGAATAGAACGATTGAACAGGTGACCTGCCTCACGATTCACGCGACGCAAAACCTTTTGACGGTCCTTGAGGTTCAGCGCGTCCGCGCGAGTGATCAAAAGCAGCGAGTTGTTTTGCAAACGTTCAGGCAGTGATACCCATGTCGCACGCTCAGTCTCGCGCCAGGCTTGGGTCGCGTGTGTACACCACAATACCCCATTGGCCTGACCGACGGCCCGTTGCCAGACATCCGTCGAGATTTTAGGATCCGAGATACCGGGCGTGTCAATCAGATCGACGGCCTCAAGAATATCGGCTTTCAGAAATACCCGAATGAATTGCGCGTCGTTGACGCCCACGGATTCCAGATCGTCCAGTTCGATAACCTCGACCGAGCCGTCATGGCGCTTGATATAGGGTGAGCGATCACCCCAGCTGAACCAGACTGGCGGCAGTTGGGTTGCGGTAACCTGCGTGGGCAAGGTCTGCGTTCGTAGCAGAAAATTCATCAACGTAGACTTACCGGCACTGAATTCGCCCATCAGGGCGAAAACAGGCTTACGGCGGGACCACTGCTCGATACGTTCCCATGTCTTCGGTGAAACAAAGCGTGATTGTGTATCTTTTGCCATTTTTCTACTTATGCCGCTTCGTTGCTTAGATCTTTTAGGATGTCACCCAGAATCTCATCTTTGGATTTCTGGGGCTGCAAACCCGCCATGGCCGCTGCAGTTTGACCTGCGTTTTTATCGGCCGTCGACGAAATGCTCAGCAGAGTTTCCTTCTGCTCGCGCATAAAGTCTGTCAGGGTTGCGCGGACGTTTTCCAGCACCGCGGCAATCTGGTTTTCCTCGATATCTTTAGTGATCGAGTTGGCCTCGGATGCAATCAGACGTGTGTAGTCCGCAGCGTAGGCTTCAAAGCCTTTGCGCCTTTGCCACCATCGCCGCCACCAGGTGCTTTGCAGATCCAGAGCAATGGTCCGACCGATGCCAAGAGGCGGCGGGACGCGGGGCACAATGGGTGCTTCAATGCTGAACTCGCCCAGATGGTTGCCCAATATCTTTTGGTACAACGCCTCGACATCTGCCGCAGCGGTTCCATACAACGCTCCAGCATCCTTACGCATTGCTCGAGCAAAGCTGAAATAAGCTGCCTTTTGCAGTGTGCGTAACCCAGCCGGGTCGTATTGCCATGTACCTTGTTCGCCGTTCTTCTCAAGATGGGCGATCAAAGAATCCGTTGCCCGTTTGACAAAGTTGGCTTCGGCTGCGCTTAGACGTTCCAACACCTTGTCACGCAGGGCATTTGTCAGCTCGGCCGCTTTCTTTTCATATTCCGCTGCCACGGTGTTGATTGCATCTTCAGGCGATACACCTTCCAAATCCCTCGAAATGCCTTCACCGTCGGACAAGTTCTTTGCAACTGCTGTGGCACGGATTTGGCTGGCGATGTTGCGCGCCCGATGACGCACACGATCCATCAGCCGCGCTCCGGCCCCTTCAGCAATGCGCTCATTGATGGCCAAAAGCAGATCGGGCAGGCCGGACAAGGCCCAAATCTTATCCAGTGAAGGTGCCTGATCCCCGAACCCAGCGGCCAGGTAGAACGTGTTCAGTGCCTCACGCGACTCTTCGGTCAGAATGTCCGGGTTTCCGGTCAAGGCTGCTTCGGCCCACAAAGCACTGCCAAACACGACGCTGGTATTGGTGTCGATGTTGTTCTGCTTCAGCGTATCCTGAATGCGGTCGCGGATTTCAGGCACTTGATTGACTGGATCTGAAAGTTCATCGATGCGGTTGACGAACAGGACAATCTGGCGGTTCTCAAACTGCGCAATAATGCGCATCAAAGCCATGTCCATGGTGGTTAGCGCCTGACTTGCGGCCAGAACGACGACACAAACCTCAGACCCTCGCAGACTGCGCAGAGTGATTTGTTCGCGCACCATGAATGTGTCGTTCACACCGGGTGTGTCGCAGAGCTTGAGCGCGATCGGATATTGCGGGATGTCCATGTACAGCTCAGCTGACTTCGTGACATCAGCAAACCGTCCGGTTTTTGGATCGATATCCGGATCGTCTTCGTCGCCCAAGCAAACATAGCGTTGGATCAATTCCTCGTCGAAATGATCATACTGATGGCTCTGACCAAGAATCAGGTCGAAATGCTTGCCCAAACGCTCTTCGGATTTGGCTTTCATGTCACCGATCTGGCGGCGGATGTCGTCCATCTCGTCATCCGCACCCGCTCGGTTCGCCAATTCGCCCAAACGACCGCCGCCGACCATCAGGTTGTCCCATTCTTCCTGCTCAAAGAATGTGAACTTGGCTTTGGTGTCGCCTGGCGGACGCGTGTTGATGTTCAAGGTCGTGACAACCGACGTCCACGGGTTGACGTCTGAGGGTAACAGGGCAGGGCGCCCGGCCAGAATATTAACAATCGACGACTTGCCTGCCTTGACCTGGCCCACCATCGTGATGCTGGCGGTGAAATTTTCCATTCGCGTCTTGAGGGTGGCCAGCCGCGCCGAGGAGCGCGCATCTGCCACCTCAGTCAATTGATCGATCTGCGCCGTCAGCGACGACATAGCAGAGGTCATCGGAGCCAATGCCTCGTTGCCGACAGACAAAAGGTGATCGTTGCGCGCCATGCTTAACCTCCGGTTCCCGTAGCAGCAATCTGGGGTTCGTGCGACACGCGCCCCGAAGGTAGGCCTGTCAATGTGTCAATACGTGCGATCAAATCCAGGGCGTTGCCCAGAATCTCGGCTTCGGCACGTGGGGTAATTGTTTCGTAGGCTTTGGAATCCGCCAGCACTTCGATAGAGCTGAAGCGATCACCGTTCTCAAGTCGCGCCACGCGGCGTCCTGTCGGGAAACCCTGAGATTTCGCCGCCGGCAAAGGCATCCGGGCGTTTGCCAGCAGATAATGCTCACCCGAATGGGTGCGCAACGAAATACCAAAGCCCGTATTTGGATAGTCCCGGTTCAGAGTTTTGAGTTCGCCAAGAAAACTCTCGCGAGCGAAAAAGACAGCGTCTTGCTCGGCGGCAACGGAGGAATTCAGATCGGTCACAGCAGAAAACCTTGTACTGGAGTTGAGCAGAAAACTCGTACCGGTGCCAAATTGGCG
Source organism: Ruegeria sp. HKCCA6837 (assembly GCF_013034475.1). Taxonomy (NCBI): domain Bacteria; kingdom Pseudomonadati; phylum Pseudomonadota; class Alphaproteobacteria; order Rhodobacterales; family Roseobacteraceae; genus Ruegeria; species Ruegeria sp. HKCCA6837. Next base: position 138,523 of record NZ_WQGD01000004.1, on the reverse strand, counting down.
AAAAAGACTCATTAACTCCTTGCAACCAAGAAGAACCTTCAAGGCGGTCTTAATTTGACGCGAATAAGATTTTTTGGCGGTTGAAATGTGGCGGCAACATGGCAGGGCCAACCTAAGAATGCCTCAACCTTTGCGAGTATAGTGCTTTCAACCAGTTGGTGCAGTCGCTTCTGCCGACCATTTTGCAGGGTTGGCTTGTCGACTGTGAACTCCCGTTCAGTAATTAATTGAAAATACTAATTTATTGGATGAGCATGTGGCCGATCGCTCGATTTTTACGATGCCAGATACGCTAGTCATGGGTGTGTTTTATCCTACTTCGACATCCGAAAACTACAACGTACTTGCGGAAGACTGAACGTCTTCTCAACGTAAGCGCGTTCGCCTTGCGAATTGATTGGAGTGCCTCATTCACCGCAAACTTGTGGAAGCTTTGCTTTGAAAAATGCCGATGTCTGGTCGAGTCAACCGCACGCGATCAACCTTCATCAAGGTATATGTCTTCCGAACCAACGACACGTTTCACGCAGGCCAGAACCGATAATCCCTATCAGTTCCATTCAAGTGAACAAACTTGCTGTTTCGTAAATTTTACCTCTCGCACTCGGCATCAAGCTTTGTTAAGAGCGCAGCAGTACGGCGCTGAAGCGCATGGTTGCGGGTGTGGCGAAATTGGTAGACGCACCAGATTTAGGTTCTGGCGCCGCAAGGCGTGGGGGTTCAAGTCCCTCCACCCGCACCAAATTTAACATAATTATGATTATACCACGCATATACATTCAAGGGTGGGTTCACACCCAAAGTGCAATCTTTCTATTAAAACAGCATGTTGCACGGAAGATGATAAGACAGGCACCGCGACCCTCGCCTGAGTTCAGAATAAAACTGTAGAACGGAAGGCTCACCACACCCAAGAGTTTTAGATTCGCGAGAGGATACTGCTTACACGCTTGCAACCCGTTTCCTCTGTGCATCCCGAACTAGGGCCGCAAGGCGATAGAACCCATGTGCCATCTTGGTAAAAGGCATAAGCAGAAAAAACGTCAGCACCGATCCGAGATGAACCGCCAGAAGTGCCGGCATCATCTGGGTTGACCCCATTGCGTACAGGACAAGCCCACTCAGACCGACAAAACCCAGCAACAGGATAAAGCCGATATCGCCTCCCCATGCCGAAGGATCACCAAGATCGCGGTCTGACTTTTGTTTGAGAAGCGCCATAGCACCGCAACCTATTGTCAGCAGAACGCCACCAGTGACCCCAAATAGTTTAGGTAAGGACCAAAAGCCGTATGGCGCGTGCATTCCGAAACCATAGCGCATAACCGTCGCTACTGAAGTCGAGGCGAAGCACAGCAGAAATCCGTACATGATCGTGTGATGCACGTGACGACGAGCTTGGCTAAACCGGTCTTCGTCCTCAAAGTTGCAGCCTTCTCCGTGCCCAGCAGCCAGATCCTGCATTTTGCCGGTACGTTTTAAGGCAACTTTTAGGTCTGCCCACTTTATCGGTTTACCCCAACCGTACGCCAATAGCGATTCAGACCGACGACGACACCTATAAGAGGCAGTAGGAACGCCGGCGCAAAGATTGCGACCATCGCATTGTGTGACAATACGGCGTAGAACCCCTGCCCCCCGTCAGACCTGATCGCGCGAATAGCCAAGAACATGAAAGCAAACCCTATCACCAGTGCCAAAGCTATGGCCCCTCCTTGGGTGTGAAACCGCTGGGCCAGAGGTTGCGGCCAAGCGAAGCTTTCCCAGCTGTCCCGACGCACCTCTGCCAGAGCCTTGGGCAGGTTCAGGTCGAACTCGTGCGGCGCCGTATACTGACAGGCATAATAACAGCCCCGACAGTTATGGCACAGGTTGGCCAGTTGCGTGATATCGCCATCCGAGAATGCGCGTTGAGCGTGAAGCGATGGAAAGACCGAGCAGTAGCCTTCGCAATACCGGCAGGCGTTGCAAACCTCGGCCTGACGGCGGGCTTCTTGTATCAGATCAATTTGCATAAGCAGCGGCCTCACGTCCTGCGATACGTCCAAAGACGGTTCCGATGGTCATGCCAAACCCAGCCAGGTACCCCTGCCCCAAAATCGATCCGGCCATGGTCTCGCCTACTGCCCAGAGGTTTTTGATCTTGCCGTCCGGTGTCGAACACTGGGCCGTATCGTCAACCTTCAGCCCAAGATATGTGAAGGTCACACCGGTGCGCAGCGAGTAGCCATAAAAAGGCGGTTCGGTAATCGGGCGCGCCCAGTTGGTTTTAGGTGGTTTCAATCCCGAGGTCGCCACGCCATCCAATTCGGTTGGATGAAAGCCACTGGTGTCGCCACAGGCCGCGTTGAACGCGGCGACCGTTTCTGACAGCTTGTCTGCCGGAAGACCCATCATACCGGCCAGTTCTTCCAATGTATCCGCCTTCAGAGGCGGGAAAACCGACGGCATGAACAGGTTCAGCTATTTTGCATCAATGATGACGTAACCAACCTGATCCGGCTGCGCCGCCACCAATCGGCCCCAGATTGCATAGCGCTTGGGCCATACGTCTTCGCCCTCGTCATAAAACCGCTCGGCTTTCTTGTTCACGACGATGGAAAAAGGCACACAGTCCAGCCGCGTGACAATGCCCCCATCGAATTTCGGCGCACGCCCGTCAATGGCCACGGCGTAGCACTGCGTAGGATCGCCGACGTTCTCGACGCCTTGATCCAGAAGGTCAGCCAGAACTACGCCCCGGTTATACGGAGTGCCACGGATCAGAAAATTTTTCGCGGGCTCCCCCCATGCGCGGGTTAGCCAATCCGTGTCAGCCTGAAACCCGCCCGAGGCGACTATGACTGCTTTCGGTGCGATGCGGTGAGACTGGCCTTCGCAGGTGTAATCCACCCATTCGATCCGATCACCATTCAGCTCCAAATGCGTCACAGCGGCCTCATACAGCACATCGACGCCCAGACCCGCCGCTGTCCTGTAGTACGCGTTCACCAGAGACTTTCCTCCGCCCATAAAGAATGCGTTTGTTCGCGCCAATGAAAGTGTCCCGGACAGAGACGGTTGAAAGCGAACCCCGCGCTGTTCCATCCATGGCAGACATTCCTCGGACGTGCGTATGGCCAAGCGGGCAAGATGCTCATCTGTTTTCCAGTCGGTGACCTTCATCAGGTCGGACAGGTATTCATTCTCGGTGTACGCATCGACCAAAGGGCCTAACGGCCCCGCATGCATACACCGAAAGTTCCGGGTATGGCGCGAGTTCCCTCCGCGATAGGGTTTTGGAGCGGTCTCAAGGATCAATACGCGGGCACCCGCCTCGGCGGCCGTCATCGCGGCACACAAGGCGGCGTTTCCACCGCCAATGACAGCAATATCGTAAGCTTTCTTTTGGGTAGCCATATTCTGACTGCCTATTGAATTTCATCGGTTGTGCGGTCGCGTTCCTGTAACGCACGGATTCGCATCCGTTGCGCGGCCTGAATGTGTGCGCGCATTTCCGTTTCAGCCGCCGCGCCATCGCGGGCCTTCAGAGCGGCCATGATAAGCCGATGCTCCGCCACTGCCGCGTCGGCCCGGTCGCTGTCCAACAATTGCGAAGGGCCAAGGATCAGCAAAGCCTTTTGCAGTGACAGCATGGATTTGGCCAGAAACCGGTTTTTGGCGGCATCCAGAAGCGTGGCATGGAAAACCCTGTTGATCTGACCCGCGTCAGGACCTGTGCCCGCCTCGGCAAGCCGGTCATTCAATATGCCTAATTCATCCAGTTCGATGTCCGACGCCGCGCGGGCCGCCAGCCGGGCGGTAGTACCCTCCAGCACTGCGCGCATTTCGTAAAGCTCCATGACTTCGGCGTAGTCCAGACTGCGCACTGTCGCGCCCTGCCGCGGAACATGTATGACCAGCCCGTCAGCCTCCAATTGCCGGATCGCCTCGCGCACCGGGGTGCGGCTGACACCAAGCCGTTCAGACAATTCAATCTCGCGCAGTCGATCGCCGGGCAAAAGAGTGCCCCCGCGAATCTCGTCCAGCAGGCGCTGGTACGCAGAATTGCCTTGTGGACCAGGCTGGAAGGAGGCGTCTTGAATCGTCATCACAGGTTCACTTGCTTACTTGCGTCCATTTGAATACATTTGGATACACACCGAGTCAACGACGCCGGAACCTCCATTGTGCCCACCCTCTTGAATTCACCCTCTTTGATGACCAAACGGGCACTGACGTTCGGCCTGGCGGTTCTGGGCACCAGTGTATTTTGGGCATTGAACTTGCCGCTGCCCTTCTTGTTTGGCCCGATGAGCGCTTGTCTGATTGCTGCTCTGGCTCATGCCCCCATGGAAGGGTTTGGGCAGGTCTCGGTTGCAGCGCGTACCATACTAGGCGTTGCGGTCGGGGCATCGATTACACCTGACTTGTTTGTGCAACTGCCCAAAATGGCCTCTTCGATTCTGTTGGTTCCATTCTTCATCCTGTTAATCGCGATGGTCGGTGTGCCGTTTTTCCGCAAAGTCTGGGGTTTTGACCCAAAAACCGCGTTTTACGCGGCAATGCCGGGTGGGCTTCAAGACATGATCATTTTCGGCACTGAAGCAGGGGCCAACCCGCGCACTTTGTCGCTGATACATGGAACGCGCGTTTTGATCATCGTCACCCTAGCCCCAATATTCCTGACAGTTTTCTACGACGCGGACTTAACCAATCCCATAGGCCAGCCTGCTCGGGACCTCCCAATACACGAATTGGCACTTATGGTGGTGGCCGCTGTTATCGGTTGGAAGGGCGGCGAGCGCATCGGCCTGTTCGGGGCATCGATCTTGGGGCCAATGATCCTGACGGCAGCGCTGTCCCTTGGAGACTTTATCCACACCAGGCCGCCGCGTGAAGCCATTTTAGCTGCGCAATTTTTCATTGGCTGTGCGATCGGTGTAAAATTTGTGGGGGTAACATGGACCGAACTTCGCCGTGTCGTGGCGGCGGGTTTCACGTATGTCATCGTGCTTGCCGTCCTTGCAGCAGTGTTCACCGCCTTAGTCACAACTTTAGGTCTTGGGCACCCTGTCGAAGCGTTTCTGGCATTCGCCCCCGGCGGGCAGGCCGAGATGACGGTTCTGGCTATTGTATCGGGCGCCGATCTGGGCTTTGTGATCACTCACCATCTGACAAGGATCGTTTTGGTCATCATCGGCGCACCAATCGCCGCCAATCTCATTTTGAAAGGGACACAGAACCGAGATTGATCGCGCGGAACAGCTTTGACCCGGGATTTGCGAGATAGGAGTCAATTCGTTCTGGACTCAAATCCCATCGCAGTGCTGGTCTACCTGGCGTAAATTTGAACCCATGGCTAAATGACGCTGTTCTTAACGTGTTGTTTGCGGTTTCTTGCTCAAAAAAACATGTGCAAACTTGGCAAGGCTGAACTATTTTTTTAATGCGGCGATGCTTCCTGGAATGATTAGGATCAAAAACAGTGAAATCTGAACACCGCCTATCTGCGCCTCAGCGCCACGAACTGCGCAATGTGCGGAACCAAGGCATCGCTTTTTTAGCGCTGGCGTTCCTGTTCAGCATCTTCGTTAATTTGCTGATGCTAACGGGTCCCCTGTTCATGTTGCAGGTATATGACCGGGTTTTGGGCTCGCGCGCGGTCGAGACTTTGACCGCTCTGTTTTTGCTCGTCGCCATGCTTTACGCGCTTATGGCGATGCTCGACTTTGCTCGTGGCCGTATCGTTGCGCGGTTTGGCGCACGGTTCCAATCCCAACTGGACGAGCGTGTATTCGAAGCCACTATGCGCCGGTCGCTTGTTCCTCAGGTGCGCTCTGCCCCTGCAACCGCTTTGCGCGATCTGGAATCCATTCGAAACCTATGCTCGTCCCCGGTTCTTCTGGCAGTCATGGACCTTCCGTGGACGCCGGTCTTTTTAGGCGCGATTTTCCTGTTTCACCCACTGCTTGGATGGCTGGCCGTGGGCAGCGGTGTGGTGCTTGTTGTAATCGCGCTGCTCAATCAGGCGATGACCAGCCGAAAAGTGGCCGAGGCCCAGTCTGCAACTGCGCGGGCCAACGCTTTTTCTGAACATGCCAGGCAAGCAGCCGAGGTTGTGCGTTCGCAAGGAATGCAAGCAGACGTCACTAAGCGATGGTTGAGCCAGCGTTCAGATGCCCTGCGTCAGTCAATTGCTGCCAGCGATTGGACTGGAAGTTTTACGTCTCTTACCAAATCACTACGGCTGTTTCTTCAATCAGCAATGCTGGCCTTGGGCGCATGGTTGGTGCTACAAAACGAAATGACTCCCGGCGCGATGATTGCGGGATCGATCCTGCTTGGCCGCGCCCTGGCGCCTGTCGAACAAGCTGTAGGCCAGTGGAATGTTGTGGAACGCGCCCGAACGGCTTGGGTCTCATTGAACAGGTTTCTGGATCATACTCCGCCAGAAGAAAAGCGCATTCGTCTTCCCGTGCCGAAGGCGCAACTCGAAGCAAAATCCCTGACGGTGATACCTCCGGGGGCTTCAACTCCGACATTACGAAACGTAAACCTGAAGCTGGAACCCGGCAAAGCCTTGGGCGTCATCGGGAAAAGCGGATCAGGAAAGACAACACTGGCAAAGGCATTGCTGGGGCTTTGGCGACCTGCCGCCGGTGAAATCAGGTTGGGCGGTGCAACACTGGATCAATACGACCCAAACGATCTGGGCAGCCATATCGGTTACTTGCCGCAGCAGGTGACCCTGTTTAACGGAACGGTTGCTGAAAACATTGCCAGAATGTCCGAAAATCCGGATTCCGAGGCGGTTGTAGCAGCAGCCAAGAAAGCCAACGCGCATGAGTTGATTCTGTCTCTGGAAAAAGGTTATGGCACCTTTCTGGAAGGCAATGACAGCCAATTGTCCGGAGGTCAGAAACAGCGGATCGCTCTGGCCAGAGCGCTATATGGAAATCCCGTCCTTCTGATTTTGGATGAGCCGAACTCGGCACTGGACGCAGATGGAACCGATGCATTGAACACGGCGGTCCGCGGCCTGAAAGCCGCAGGCAAGTCAACAATCATCATGACGCACAGACCTCAGGCCATTTCAGAATGCGATGATCTGGCCGTTGTTGAAAAGGGCCAGGTAGTAAAGTTCGGCAGCCGAGATGAAGTCCTGAACGCGATGGTGCAGAACGCAGGTGCAATCAAGCGTAAGCTCAGCCCTGTAGGTGAATGATGGCGAAGAAACCAACGAAAAAACCAGAACAGGTCTGGAGCATGAAAATTCCTGCGCTGGTCGGGTTTCTTGCGCTGTTCCTATTGGTGGGCGGATTAGGCTATTGGGCGGTCAAGACGCGCCTGGCCGGTGCTATTGTGTCCTCGGGGGTGATCGAAGTGCAAAGCAATCGGCAGGTCGTCGAACACCCTGACGGCGGCGTGGTCGGAGAAATTTTCGTACGCGACGGGGATGTGGTGTCTTCAGGCGACATGCTGCTGCGTCTGGACGATACCTTCCTTTCGTCCGAACAAACTATTGTCGAGGCGCAACTGTTCGAACTTTTGGTCCGGCGCGCCAGGTTAGAGGCAGAGCGGGATGGCCTGACACCTGCGGAACTGACAACCCAGCTCACCGATGTTCAGAAAGAATACGGCATTGGCGCCGACCTGATTGCCGGGCAGCAGAACCTTTTCGAGGCCAGACTGGAAACGCTGTCCCGTCAGGATGAACAACTGCGCAAACAAGTTGTTCAAATCGAAAGCGAAATCGAAGGCACGCAGGCCCAACTGGTCTCTTTGCGGCGCCAGGTCGAATTGATCGAAGATGAACTGGAAGATCAGCAAAGCCTGTTGAATCGCGGACTGACACAAACCAGCCGTGTACTTGCGCTCCAACGGGAAGAAGCCAGCCTGAACGGTGAGATTGGCCGCCTGGAGGCCGCTGTCGCACGACTTCGAGGGCAGATCGCCTCGACCGAAATACAGATTGTCGAACTGACCGCAACCCGGCGGGAAGAGGCGATCACCACCTTGCGGGATGTCCAGGCACAAGTTGCCGAGCTGTCTGAACGCAGGCTGTCCTTGTCCGAGCGCCTGACCCGTCTGGACATTCGCGCCCCAGTTACCGGAAGAGTGTACGGAAGTCAGGTGTTTGCGTTGCAGTCAGTCGTGCAGCCGGGTGAACCGATGATGTATATTGTGCCTCAGGACACACCTTTGTTGGTGGCAGCCCGTGTGGATGCAATCCATGTGGATCAGTTGCATGTTGGTCAGCCAGTGGCTTTGCGGTTCCCCGCATTTAACCAGCGAGAAACACCTGAACTGGACGGACAAGTATACAACGTCTCTGCTGATACGTTCACCGACGAACAATCAGGGTTTACGTTCTATCGCGCCGAAGTTGAGTTGAATAACGGGCAGATTGACCGGTTGAACGGGCAAGAGCTTTTGCCCGGCATGCCGGTAGAAGCGCTGATTAAAACCGACGAGCGTACACCGCTGTCTTATCTGGTCAAACCAATGGCAGACTATTTCAATCGCGCCTTCCGCGAATAAGACAGGCGTCGCTAATTCTGGATCACTGCGCTTTCCCATTCCGCCAAAAATCTGCGGCGCTTCAACCTGTCCAAAAAAGTAAGCAGAGCGGGGTCCAAGCCAATCGTTTCACGCTCGGTCTCTGTGTCATACGGTGCCAGAGGCGGCAGTGAAAAAGCGCCACGGCCTCTGTCTGACTGGCTTTCCACGAGGTGCCGAACAAAAGACGAAGCCGCCTCGACCTCAGGCGTGCCTTTTAGGATCAACGCAGTTCGCATCATGGTGGTTTGGAAATCTGACGGTCGGATGATTTCCAGAACATCCTTGCTGCCCGCCCGTGCTGAGGCGTAACTGCCGAGTACGTTGTACGCTACAGCAATCTCTCCGCTGACAAGATCGTCAATCATATCAGCCGAACAACAATACAAGCGAACATCCAGCCCGCCCATAACCTCCATCAGGCGCCAATAGGTCTCGGACGCGCGCGCATCCTGAGTTGCAAACAAATAACCCAGACCGGATTGCCGGATATCATAGGTCCCTACCCTTCCCAGAAAATCGTCGGGATGCGCACGAAGTATTTCGATAAGCTGTTGGCGAGTTTCCGGAATGGGACCACCTGCAAAAGCCGCGCTATTTATCACAATCGTTGCCGGTTCGAACGTAAAGGCAAACAGACTTTGATGCCATTGCGCCCAAGCCGGTAGTTGGATGTTGTTAATCGCCTGCCCATATCCGTCATTTGCCAGTTTCAGTTGCAGGTCCATTGCACTGGAAATGACGATATCAAAATCGTCAGGGGCCGCGCGGACGACACGGTCGATATCTGCCGTGCCCGTCACCATGTAATCAACCGAGACGCCTGGGTTTTCCTTGAGAAACGCAGCGATTAGCGGCTCGAAAAGAAAAGTGTCGGTGCTAGAAATCACACGCAGCGGTGTATGGCCGGCCTCTGCATTGAAAACCTGCCTGTCTTCCCAGACTTGCGCCAACCCAACCACAGGAAAGATAGCCAGAATCAGAGCGATAATGTAACGCACGCGCCGCCCCCTTGCCGATTTGCCAATTCCAGCTCACCGCCGTGGGCTGTTGCAACATCCTGCACGATGGTCAGACCCAAGCCGGAGCCGATGGTTCCGCTTGCGTTTTTGCCGCGTTCGAACCGGCGCGTCAGCGTGTCAGTTTCGTTGGGCGGAAAACCGGGCCCGCGGTCTTTGACACGGATCTGAGCCGTGGGTGCCGACGTCACTTCAATGCGAACAGAACTGTCAGGCGGTGCATATTTCAAAGCATTGTCGATCATGTTTCGCACCGCATTCTGAATGAGGATTGGATCCCCCGAATAATGAACCGTAGGGTCGCCATCCAGAGACAGCGAAAGGTCTTTCATTTCAGCAATGGGTGTCAAACGCTGAACCAAATCCCGGATCAATGTGACCAGATCGATCTCTTCCCGTTCAAGGTGATCCGCGCGGAACGTAATCATCGCGTGATCCAACAACTGTCCTGCCGCCCGCGAGCTTTCGTCAATGGCGCGCACCATCGAACGCAATGCTTCACGGTTTTCTTCCTTTTCTACCCTTTGCAACGTCGCATCGGCATAGGACCTGACTGTTGCCAATGGGGTTCGTACGCGGTGCGCCGCCTCGGCAATAAAGTCTTCGGATTGGCTCAGGGACTGATCGAGGCGCCCCATCAATGAGTTAAGCGAAGCCACCAATGGTGCCATTTCACGGGGCACGGGTTTCCTGAATGGGCTCAGATCCTGCGGACCTCGTCGGGTGACAGAGGTTGTCAGCCGGTTCAACTGCCCAATGGTCGACGATGTCGCCCAAAAGGACAAAGCGGCGGCAAGGCCAAAGAACCCTATCCCCAAGATTGCCGCATTGCGTGAGATTTGATCCAGGGTTTCCGCCAGCGCATCCTGTGTTTGCCCCAACACAATTTCTATGACGGTTTGTTTGTCCAACCCCACCAAAGATCGGCTGGCACTGACCTGACGGATGGTCTCGCCTCGAACCTGGCTTGATTCAAAGCGCCACCGGCCGTCATACTGCTCTGAGGACGGTAAAAGGTCTTCGTATCCAGACAGAAATTCTCCGTCTTGATAAATCGCATAAAAGACCCGGTCGTCGGACGGGGTACTCAGCATTGCGAAGGCGGCGTATGGAATATCAACCTCAAGCTCACCTTCGCGCAGGGCTACTGCATCAAGTATGGAGGTCACGGAGGCGCTCAGAATATTATCCTGTCCCTGTTGTGCAACCTGCGCGGCATAGTTTCGGACCGCGACAAAAAGCAGAAACGCAAGAAGTGCAGCACCCCCGATGAGTGTCAAAACCAATCGGTTCCGCAGCGACCCTGATACATTCGGGTCAAGAGGCATGGTCCAGCCTGTATCCCAGACCACGAAGTGTTGTGATCTTCAATTCAGACGGTTCCAAATGCTTGCGCAAGCGACCCACATAGACCTCAATCGCGTTGTCCGAGACAGTGTCGTCATAAGAAAACAACCGATCCGTAAGTTTTTGCTTGGAAAACACCTGTCCGGGCGCGTTGATGAACAACTCCAGCAAGCGCAGTTCGCGGTTTCGCAGGGAAACGGTCTGTTCCCCGACAGTCAGGTGGCCAGCCAGTGGATCGAATACGATTCCGCCCACTTCGATCCGTGTCTTCGCGTTCCCGGATTTGCGACGCAGAACGGCACGACAACGGGCCTCGAGCTCGGCATGATCGAAGGGTTTGGTAACATAATCGTCTGCCCCCAGATCCAGCGAACCGATTCGATCCGACACCTGACTGCGGGCCGTCAGCACAATGACGGGCGTGTCCCGATTGCCTGCGCGATGCTGTTTTAAGAAGTCGCGTCCATCCCCGTCAGGCAGCATGATGTCCAGCAGGATCAGGTCATAATCCTGGGTTTCTACAAAACCCGTCGCATCATCCAAATTTGCCGCATGATCAACAACATGTCCGTCCAACCTCATCCGTGAACAGATCGCGTTGGCAAGGTCTGGGTTGTCTTCAACAAGCAAGAATTTCATGAGGCCTTGGTACTATTTTCAGGCGTGACAGGTTGATGTCAGGTTGATGTGTTTTTGTTCCAACCAATCTGAGCCGCGACGCGGCCGGTTGTCAAATGGGAGGACATCATGACGACATTCACACTGGGCCGCCGCGCCCTGATCGCAGCTGTGGCCGCAATTGGCCTGACAGGGCCGGCTCTAGCTGATGGCCATCAGGTTGTGGACAGCATCCACTTTCTGATCCCTGGGGGCGCTGGTGGCGGCTGGGACGGTACCGCACGTGGCACCGGCGAGGCGCTGACTAATGCAGGTTTGGTGGGTACGGCATCTTACGAAAACATGTCGGGTGGCGGCGGCGGCAAAGCCATCGGCTATCTGATTGAGAACGCCGACAGCAACCATGGAACGCTGATGGTGAACTCAACACCGATCGTGATCCGTTCACTGACCGGCGTGTTCCCGCATAACTTCCGCGACCTGACTCTGGTCTCGGGCACCATCGGTGACTATGCCGCAATCGTTGTGGGCAAAGACAGCCCCATCAACTCGATGGATGACCTTCTTGCCGCCTTTGACGCCGATCCGGGCGGAACAGCGATCGGTGGCGGTTCGGTTCCCGGCGGTATGGACCATCTGGTGGCCGCGATGGTGATGGAAGCCGCAGGCAAGGATGCACTCGGGGTGAAATACATCCCGTATGACGCGGGCGGCAAAGCCATGGCAGCCCTGCTGTCGGGTGAGATCGCAGCGCTGTCCACCGGTTTCTCAGAAGCAGTTGATCTGGCGAACGCAGGCGAAGTCAAAATCATCGGCGTGACGTCGGAAGAGCGCGTTGATGCCGCTCCGGATGCGATGACCATGAAGGAACAAGGCATCGACACCACCTTTGTGAACTGGCGTGGCTTCTTTGCAGCCCCCGGACTGCCCGAAGATAAGCTGGCCGCCTATCAGGCCGCGATTGCCAAGATGTATGACACCCCGGAATGGGAAGAAGTTCGCGCACGTAACGGTTGGGTGAATATCCACAACTCGGGCGACGACTTCCAGTCGTTCCTGGAGCAGCAAGAACAGCAGATCGGCGATCTGATGAAAAAGCTGGGCTTCCTCTGATACCACAATTGGCAGAGCGGGCCGCCGCTCTGCCATTCCCAAAGACAAAAAAGGGAGGCGGCCTTATGGCGCTGGACCGCTGGATCGCGCTCATTCTTCTGGGTGTGTGTTTAACATATGGCTACGCTGCCTGGTTCACGATGGATAGCAGCCTGCCCCCTTTCATGCAGAGAAACCCCATCTGGCCCAGCACCTTCCCAAAAGTGCTGTCGGTTCTGGGTATCATCACCACCACGATCATTCTGCTGGGTTTTGAAAAGGCCGAGCCCAAAGAGGCTGATATCGACTACAGAAGGTTGGGTGAGTACCACCTTGATCAAGCGCTCATGCTCCTTGCTCTGATGGTGATCTACGCGCTTTGCCTGCGCCCTGTTGGGTTTCTGATCTCGACCTCGGCTTTCCTGATCCTAGGATCATTCATTCTGGGCGAACGTAAGTGGCACATCATGCTTCCTGTCGCTTTCATCGCGACAGGTGCCGTCTGGTATCTGGTGCAGGAAGTTCTTGGCATCTACATGCGCCCCCTGCCGGGCATTTTCGGAGGCTGACATGCTTGAAGGACTTCTGATCGGCCTGCAAACGGCATTCTCAATTCAGAACCTGCTGATGGTCATCGCAGGATGTCTGATCGGTACATTCATCGGCATGCTTCCGGGCCTAGGCCCGATGTCGATTATCGCGATCATGATCCCGGTTGCGATTTCCATGGGTGACCCTTCAGCCGCGCTGATCCTGTTGGCCGGTGTCTACTATGGCGCCATCTTCGGCGGCTCAACTTCCTCGATCCTGCTCAACGCGCCGGGGGTCGCGGGTACGGTGGCCTCCAGCTTTGACGGCTATCCAATGGCCCGAAAGGGCAAAGCGGGCAAAGCCCTGACCATCGCGGCCATCGCAAGTTTCGCGGGCGGCACTTTGGGCGCGGTCCTTTTGATGGTCTTCGCCCCTGCCCTGTCATCCGTGGCCTTGCTGTTCCACTCGGCAGAGTATTTTGCCCTGATGGTGGTTGGTTTGTCAGCCATTGCAGCCTTTGCAGGTACAGGTCAGGTGGCGAAAGCTGTCATCATGACGGTTTTGGGCCTGATCATGGCCACTGTCGGCGAAGGTGCGTTGTTCAACCTACCGCGTTTCACCATGGGCATTATGGATTTGCAATCAGGCTTTGGCTTCATCACGCTTGCTATGGCCATGTTCGCTTTGCCCGAAGCACTTTTCCTAGTCTTAAAACCAAAGGACCTGAAAGGCGACGATGGTGAAATCAAGGACCTGCGGATCACCAAGGCCGAAGCCAAAGCCATCGCGCCAGTGGTCGGTCGTCAATCGGTTCAAGGGTTCTTCATCGGCGTTCTGCCCGGCGCAGGCGCAACCATTGCCAGCTTTCTGGGCTATGCGGTCGAGCGCAACATCGCGCCGAAAGAGGAGCAGGAAGAATTCGGCAAAGGGTCAATCAAGGGGCTGGCCGCACCCGAAACAGCGAACAACGCCGCGTGTACCGGTTCATTCGTGCCCCTACTGACGCTGGGTATTCCCGGATCGGGAACAACGGCGATCCTGCTTGGCGCTTTGATCGCCTTGAACGTCACGCCCGGCCCGCGTCTGATGCTGGATGAGCCGCAGATTTTCTGGGCCGTGATCATGTCGATGTTCATCGGCAACCTCGTTCTGCTGGTGCTGAACCTGCCGCTGATCCCTTACATCGCCAAGGTTCTCTCGGTTCCGCGCAACTATCTGATCCCTTTCATTTTGTTCTTCACGCTGATGGGGGCCTATATCGGCCAGAACAATGCGACTGAGCTTTTGATACTTGTTGGTTTCGGTGTCTGCGCTACAGCGTTGAAATTCGCTGATTACCCGCTGGCTCCATTGCTGATCGGTTTCATCCTTGGTGGGATGATGGAGGACAATTTCGCGCGCTCGATGCAGCTCTATGATGGCATCGCCTTTATCTGGGAACGCCCGATGACTCTGGGTTTGCTGGTCATCGCAGCACTGCTTGTGCTTCTGCCCAGCTATCGCGCACGCCGTGCACGGGCGCGGGCGGCTGGGGTTGCTGAAGGTGACTGAACCGCTAGCAGGAATACGGGTTCTCGATCTGACAAATGTCCTTGCGGGTCCGTATTGCTGCTATCAACTGGCGCTGATGGGTGCCGAAGTGATCAAGGTCGAACGTCCGGGCGGCGGCGATCTTGCCCGCGTTCTGGGCGCTGATCCTGACAGAAACAAGGCGGGGATGGGGATCAGTTTTCTGGCGCAAAACGCCGATAAGAAATCGGTAACGCTCGACATGAAATCGTCAAAAGGCAAGGCGTTGCTGAAACGGCTTGTAAAAACTGGTGATGTGCTGGTCGAAAACTTCCGGCCCGGTGTGATGGATCGGCTTGGTCTAGGCTACGACGTCTTGCGTAAGGTCAATCCAAACCTGATCTACTGCGCCATCAGCGGGTTCGGTCAGGACGGCCCGCGACGGGACGATCCGGCCTATGATCAGATCGTTCAGGGCATCAGTGGCGTGATGTCCATCACCGGGGCACCGGACACTGCACCCTACCGCGTTGGCTACCCTTTGGCAGATACGGTCGGCGGGATGACGGCCGCCTTTGCCGTGTCTGCGGCGTTGAACGCGAAACCGCGTGGAACCTTTCTGGATGTTGCGATGTCCGAAGCCGTTGTTTCCACAATGGGTTGGGTCGTGTCGAATTTTTTGGTCGGCGGCGTCACACCCGCAGCGCATGGAAATGAAAACACAACGTCTGCCCCATCGGGGACGTTTGCGACGCTCGACAGCCCAATAAACATCGCTGCAAACCGAGATGAACAGTGGCAGGCCCTTACAAGACATCTGGGGCGGGACGATCTGCTAAACAACCCCGGCTACGCAACCCGCGAAGACCGCAAACAAAACCGTCACGCCTTGCGCGATGCGCTGGAACAAACTCTGCGGACCAGAGCCGCAACCGACTGGGTTCGAGAACTTAATGCCATCGGCGTACCAACCGGGCAGGTTCTGACCGTGCCCGAAGCTCTTGCCGACGAACAGCTTTCTGGTCGCGGCCTGATCGGGTCTGTGCGGGTTCAACGCGAAGATATGAAGCTTGCGGGAAGTCCCGTTGTCATGGACGGCGCGCGGCGCATGCCACAAAACGCACCACCTGAACTTGGAGCTGACAACAATGCGATCTGGTCTGAAATCGGATTGTCCGACGCAGAAATTGATGCGTTGAACAAGGAGGGGGTCATATGAGCGATGTTTCCGATTGGTGGACGACATCCATCATCGACATGGAGCCCGGCCGGATCGATATGCGCGGTGAGCCGATCCAGGACCTGATCGGAAATGTCAGTTTCTCGGAGATGATCTTGTTCATGGTGCGCGGGGATCGTCCCTCGGACGCGCAGGCCCGATTGTTCGAAGCAGCTTTGGTCGCGGCAGTAGACCATGGGCCTCAGGCACCATCGATTGCAACTGCACGCATGGCAGTGACTTGTGGCTTACCTCTCAACAACGCGATGGCAAGCGCCGTAAATATGTTGGGCGACATTCACGGCGGGGCTGGTGAGCAAGCCGTAGCGCTCTACCATTTCGTTGCAGAACATACCGGTGGCTTGGAACAGGCTTTGGACGACTGGATTGAAAGCGAAGGAAAGATACTGCCTGGTTTTGGCCACAGGTTTCACACCCCAACGGATCCGCGCGCGCCGCGTTTGATGACTATGGTATCAGACGCGGTACACGACCAAGCGTGTGATGGACGGTTCATGCAGATTGGCCAAGCGATCGAGGTAGAATTGGCTCGGCGCAAAGGCAAGCCCGTTCCGATGAACATAGATGGCGCAACCGCGGTTATCTACGCCGAACTTGGTTTTGCTCCCCCGCTTGCGCGCGGTCTGTTCTGCCTATCCCGATCCGTCGGTATATTGGCCCATGCATGGGAACAGATGCAGCAAGGAGGCAGGAACAAGGGACCGACACCACCCGCCTATCGCTGGACCTATAAGCCGAAATGAACCGCCGCTACGCGGTTTTCAGATGTGGGCGACCGGCCAACAGATCCGCTGCGGCGCGGGCAATCATCAGCTCTTCGTTCGTCGGGATCGCCATCACCACAACGCGGGACAGATAGGTTGAGATGATCCGATCATTGTCCGCATTCGCATCCGGGTTCAGCTCGATCCCCAGCCATCCCATTCCGGAACACACCCGGTCGCGCACCAGTCGCGAGTTTTCTCCGATCCCGCCGGTGAATACCAAGGCGTCCATACCGCCCAGAATGGCCGCCATCGCCCCGAGCTCCCGCCGAATACGGAATGTGAAGTAACTGATCGCCTGACGGCTTTCGGGCGTGTCCGCCTTTTCCAAGGTACGCATGTCGTTCGATAACCCCGAAAGGCCCAGCAAGCCTGACTTGCGGAACAGAAGGTCCGAGATTTCGTCGGCGCTTAACCCCTCCTGATCCATCAAGTACAGCACCACACCGGGATCAAGCTGTCCGCAACGCGACCCCATTGGCAGCCCATCCAAAGCCGAAAAACCCATGGTCGAGCCAACAGATCGGCCTCCGATCATTGCACACATTGATGCACCGTTGCCCAAATGTGCAACAACCACGCGACCTTCGTGCAACAACGGGGCCGTCTTTGCCATGTGGTCCGAGATGTATTCATAGCTAAGGCCATGAAAACCGTATCGACGAACGCCCTTCTCATAATACTCGCGTGGCAGGGCAAAAACGTCGTTCTCCCACGGGTGATTACGGTGAAAGGCCGTGTCGAAACAGGCGATCTGGGCAGCGTTCGGAAACCGTTTCATCGCCGCCTTTGCCCCGGCCAGATTGTGCGGTTGGTGCAATGGCGCGAAGGGCGAAAGCTTGTCCAGCGCTTCAATGGAGGCTTCGGTCAGCGGCAGCGGTGCATCGATATTCGGACCACCGTGGACAACACGATGTCCAAATGCGGTCACCTCGCTGTTTGGAAATGAACGCGCCAGCAGATTCAACACCCAATCCAGGGCCGCGGCGTGGTCATGGATTTCGCCCGCCGTGCCACTGGCCAGAACACTGCCGTCAGATGACTTGGCTTTGACCAAAGGCTCCCCCTCGCCAATCCGCTCAACCGCCCCGGTGCAAACCATTATCGGATCGTCATTGGTCAACTCGAACAGACCAAATTTCATCGAAGACGATCCAGCGTTCAATGTCACGACATGTGTCATGCGTGTGCTCCGGTTTGCGACATAGTAAATGCATCGTGCAACGCGGCTACAGCGCAGGACGCCAGCCGCGCCTTGTCGTCATCAGCTCGGCTGGTCAGAATGATGGGCGCTTTGGCCCCCATCACCACCCCTGCCCCTTCTGCATTCGCGATATAGGTCAGTTGCTTGGCCATCATGTTTCCGGCATCCAGATTGGGCACCACCAGAATATCTGTTTTGCCCGCAACGTCCGAGACTATTCCTTTAGATCGCGCAGCAGCGAGGCTGACGGCATTGTCCATGGCAAGGGGGCCATCAACCAACCCTCCTGTGATCTGACCGCGTTCTGCCATTTTCGACAGCAAGGCCGCATCCACCGAAGATCGAATAGCCGGATTGACAGTCTCGATAGCGGAAAGGATGCCCGCCCTGGGTTGTTCGATCCCCAGAGACAAGGCCAGATCGATAGCGTTTTGGACAATATCAATTTTGGTTTCCAGATCCGGTTCGAT
Organism: Ruegeria sp. HKCCA6837; assembly: GCF_013034475.1. Classification (NCBI taxonomy): domain Bacteria; kingdom Pseudomonadati; phylum Pseudomonadota; class Alphaproteobacteria; order Rhodobacterales; family Roseobacteraceae; genus Ruegeria; species Ruegeria sp. HKCCA6837. Next base: position 120,188 of record NZ_WQGD01000004.1, on the reverse strand, counting down.
ATTTATCGCCGCGTCTGTCACCAGTAGCGGTCTGGGTTGCCCTGGCACGTCCATAACAAACACATGGGTAAACCGGCGTCCCGCGCGCAGGCCATTCTCGCGTCGCAGCGCGGCCTTTAACAGTTCATCCGAGTGCAGATGCCCTTTCATCAACGCCTTGACCCGACCTGCAGCAACAAGATCAACCGCCGTATTGGCTGCGCTGAAATGGTCGCTCTGCGGTATGATCTCAAACTTATCGAGCGTAGCGCCTATTTCGGCGGCGGCGCAGGCGATTTTCTTGGGATCACCGATCAAAATGGGGGCAATGATCGTCTCGTGCGCGGCCAGCAGGGCACCACCCAAAGAATTCGGGTCCTCAGGGGCCACGACCGCCGTCGGCATGGGCGGCAGAGGGCGCACCTTATCCAACATGGCGTCAAAGTGCCGATGCCGTTTGACCACAAGCCCGGGCAATTCCAGTTCGGCAAACGCCAGCTCTTTGTCCGGTGCAACGACAACAGCTTGCCCAGTAACGATCACTGCGCTGTCGGATGGGCGTGTCACAGCTGTATCGAAAACAACTTCTCGGTTCGGTCGCTTTTCTGCAACCGTGACCCTGGACACAAGCTCATCACCCGCATGCGCCCGTTCAATAAAGTTAAAGTTCTGCGACTTGTAGAGCGTCCCTGCGCCCGGCAGAACGTTTCCCAGGACGGCAGAGATCAGAGCCCCCACAAACATGGCAGGCGCAACCGCTTCGTTGGTATGATCACCGTCGCCATCTTCACTTGCCAGATGGAGCGGATTGTGGTTGCCGGAATTGTTCGCGAATACATAGAAGTCGTCGACAGAGCAGGTACGAACCAGCTCGGCAGTATCGCCGACCTGAAGCTTGTCATAAGGCTTGTTGTGATACTGCATGAACTTTCGATTCCGTTTCGGTCCGTGTCGCGGCGCTGTGAACTCTCTTGCTGATACTCAGTTTGGCGTTCAATGAAAACGATGCAACAACGCCGCCCGGTTTGGACGCCACTCTACCTTCAGAATGCAACGACTTGATGTCTGTGCGTCCTGAAACTAGGCACATCGAAGACTAAGAGCGCCTCATTCCACCGCCGCCCTGTTTTCGCATCGTCAGGCCGATCCGTTTTCGGGGCACATCCACCTCGACAACGCGGACTTTCACAACCTGCCCGGTTTTGACAACCTCATGCGGGTCTTTGACGAAACGATCTGCCAACTGGCTGACATGGACCAGCCCATCTTGATGAACACCAACATCCACAAATGCCCCGAAGGCGGCCACGTTTGTCACGGTGCCTTCCAGAACCATCCCGGGCTTCAGGTCAGTGATCTCTTCGATGCCATCCGCAAAGGAGGCCGTGACGAAACTTGGGCGAGGATCGCGTCCAGGCTTTTCCAACTCGGCAAAGATGTCCCGAACCGTCGGCAGACCGAAATCTTCTGTCACGAACTGTTCGGCCCTCATTCCTTTCAAAGCTCCGTCATGGCCCATGATGCGTCGAATATCGCGTCCGCAAGCGGCCACAACACGTCGGGCGATGTCATATGCTTCGGGGTGAACCGAAGAGGCGTCCAGCGGCTCTGCGCCATCCCGGATGCGCAGGAAGCCGGCGCATTGTTCAAATGCACGCGGGCCCAGCCGAGCAACGGACAACAGATCTTTACGCGATTGAAACGGCCCATTCAGATCACGATGGGTAACGATGGCCTCTGCCTGTGCCGGACCCAGACCCGACACACGCGACAGCAACGGGGCAGAAGCGGTATTCAGATCGACGCCAACTGCATTCACCACATCTTCAATCGCGGAATCCAGTGACTGGGAAAGCCGGTGTTGATCCACGTCATGCTGATACTGACCGACGCCAATGGATTTGGGTTCGATTTTAACCAGCTCCGCCAACGGGTCCTGCAACCGCCGGGCAATGGACACTGCCCCGCGCAGCGAAACATCCAGATCAGGAAACTCGCGCGCAGCCAGTTCAGAGGCGGAGTAGACCGAAGCCCCCGCCTCGGACACCACCACCTTTGTCGGCGCTTTCACCGTTTTCGGCAGCAGGGAAAGTGTGTCTGCAACCAACCGTTCAGTTTCGCGGCTGGCGGTCCCGTTACCGATGGCGATCAGTTCGATCTGGTGGGCCGAGATCAGATCGAGGATGGTCGCCTGCGCCCCGCGCACGTCCTTCTTAGGCTGAAATGGATAAAGCGTGTCGGTCGCCACCACCTTGCCGGTTGCATCAACAACGGCCGCCTTCACACCGGTGCGGATGCCCGGGTCAAGACCCAAAGTGGCCTTGGCCCCTGCTGGCGCTGCAAAGAGCAAATCCTTCAAATTGCGCGAAAAGACCTGAATGGCTTCGTCCTGCGCTCGGCTGCGCAGATCCGCCATGAGATCAACCATCATCGATAACGACAGTTTTACACGCCACGTCCAGCCCGCAACCTTGCGCAGCCATGCATCTCCTGGCCCCTTCCCGCGCGTTTGTAGATGTGCGGCGACAATCGTCTCGGCCCGCGCCGCGCCAAATTCGGGTTCGGGCGCGATATCCAACGTAACAATGCCTTCTTTCGAGGCGCGCAGCATCGCCAGCGCACGATGCGACGGCACATCGGCCCAAAGCTCGGAATGGTCAAAGTAATCACTAAATTTCGCGCCTTCCTTTTCCTTTCCATCGATGACCTTTGCAGTCAGTATTGCCTCGCGCTGCATGAAGGTCCGCAGTTCGCCCAAAAGTTCAGCGTTTTCCGTCAACCGTTCGGTCAAAATATCCCGCGCCCCGTTTAGCGCGTCGCGCTGGGTCGGTACCGCCTCGGAAAGATAAGCCTTGGCCAGTGTTTCCGGTTCCGCATCACGGTCGGCCAAAATGGCATCGGCCAACGACTCAAGCCCATTTTCCCGCGCAATCATCGCCTTGGTGCGCCGTTTGGGCTTGTACGGCAGGTAAATATCTTCCAGTTGCGCCTTGGTCTCGGCCCGGGCAATTGATTTGCTCAGGTCTTCGGTTAGCTTCCCCTGGTCCCGGATCGAGTTCAGGATGGTTTCACGTCGCGCTTCAAGCTCTCGTAGATAGGTCAGCCGCTCGGACAACAGACGCAACTGGCCATCGTCCAAACCGCCTGTTGCTTCTTTCCGGTAGCGGGCGACAAATGGCACGGTTGCCCCATCATCCAGCAATTTGATCGCGGCTCCGACCTGATTGGAGCCTGCATTGATCTCGGTGGCAATGGTGCGGGCGATACGGTCCAAAGGAGCCTCCTGAAACAACTGTGGAAGGGTGTCTTACCCAGCCGTTTCAACAAGTAAAAGACCCCAGCCCTGAAGCGGTCGCAAAAAATCGGGGCGGTTAATCACGCCCAGCGACAGATGTTTCCAAAGTTGCCCGCAACACTTGGGCGTCAATAGGTTTATAGAGCAACGGAAGATCAGCACGCGCACAGTAGTCAGCAAGGTCAGCGGACCGATTGGCCGAAATAATACACCCAGGCAAAGGGCCAAACGCGTGGAACAGTGCGTTTATTGCATCAATCCCGGTTTCATCGTTATTTAGCTGGTAATCGGCAACAATGACATCTGGCAGTATACCTATTTCTCGTAGTAGACGGGTTGCGTCTTCTCCGCCTTCCGCTTCCAGAACCTCAACACCCCAAGACTCGATGGTCATGCGCAACGCATTGCGCAGGTTCTCATCGTTTTCGATCAGCAAAGTGACAGTGTTGCACGGCAATACAGAGTTTGATTTTTGACGCGCCGAGGGATCGCACACCACCGGCAGTCTTGTCTTTGCCAGAGGAATTTCAACCGAGAACCCCGAACCTTTGCCAACCTCGGACCGCAAATGGATCGGGTGCCTCAACAACCCGCAGGCCCGTTCAACAATCGCAAGCCCCAACCCCATACCTTCTGCGGCGCTAGCGTCTGAGTGCAAACGCTGAAACTCCTGAAAAACAGTATCTCTGTGATGTGGTGCGATGCCGATGCCAGTATCCCAAACCTCTAGCGACACGGTTTTCTTGCGCCGCCTGACGCCCACCAGCACCTTGCCTGCCTCGGTATATCGGATCGCATTCGACAACAGGTTTTGTAGAATGCGCCGCAGATAACTTGCATCACTGGTGACAACCGAGCTCGTGCCCACAAAGCGCAAATCCAATCCCTTAGCCTGTGCAACCGGGCGAAATGCGTCCTCAATCTGAGAAAACAGCTGTCCAAGAGGAACTGGGGACAAGTGTACACGAGCGCGCCCTGAATCCAGTTTAGATATGTCCAGCAAAGCCTCGAGAATGTGTTCAACACTGTTCAACGCACTTTCCGCTTTTGCAGCAACAGCCTGGGCATCTTCGCCTTGTAACCCGCTGCCCAGCGACGCCACATACAGTTTTGCGGCCGACAATGGCTGAAGAAGATCGTGACTGGCGGCGGCCACAAAACGCGACTTCGACGCGTTGGCACGCTCGGCCTCATTCAGCGCGTCGGCAAGTTCCACCGTGCGTGACGCCACGCGCTGCTCCAGCAGTTCTTTTGCTTCATATAAGGCCTCGGCTGATTTGCGTTCCGCCGTCACATCCGTGAAAGAGATCACAAAACCCCGATCCGGCATTTCCTGAGCAAAAACAGACAGAATCTTTGAGCGCCCGCGATGCATTTGAAATTGCAGCGGTCGTCGCGAGGTCCTGCGACGCACCCAATTTAGCAAGTCCTGTTCGGTGATCCCCTTTTGGAAAGAAATGTTTGCGCTGAGGCGGTTGGACAGAGTGTCGAAACGTGTACCCATCTGAAATTGGGTGATTGGCACAGCCAGCAATTCGCTGGCACGATTGTTCCAGCCAATCAGGCGGTGTTTGTTGTCAAATATGCAGACACCCTGTTCGATATGTTCCAAAGTTGCGCGGATCAAGCGGGCTTTGTCATCGAGAATGCGGTCTCTCTCCTGCCGCTCGATACGCATAATGTCGGTTACATCCGTCTGTAGGATCACAGTGCCGCCATCTGGTGTGCGGTGCTCGGACACCTGCATCCAACGATTTCCAACAAGCCGGACATTAAAGACCACGCGATCTTCGCTGTGCCGGTCCAGGCGAGTTTGGCCCCAATCATGCGGGGTCATCCCTTCGGGTAGTGACAGGAACTTGGACTGGCTAAGTAATTCGACATAATCCGAAAACCCGAGCCCGGGGTTCATCCGGTCTTGAATGTCGGGCATATGTGAACCGAAACGGCTGTTGCACAGCACAAGTTGATCATCCCGATTGAACAGAGCAAAGCCTTCCTGAACCGTTTCGATTGCGTTGGCGAGGTCGGCCCGCGCCGCCTCGGTTTCCTGATTGGCCTGCGCCAGCCTTGCGTTTGACTCGTTCAGCAGCTCAAGTGCGCGTTCCAAATCGTCTGTTCTGGCTCGAACCTCTTGCTCCAAAACAGCTGCACGCTGGAACTGCGCATATGCAGCTCCTGAAGCATCTGTCGACTCTTCGACCCGCCGCATAAGAGCTTCGACAATTTTGCGTAGCTTCTCGTTTTGACGCTCTATCGTGTCGGAGGGGTCCGTCAGGTGCTCGATCATGAGTTACTCATCCTCCGGCTGATAAATCGCAACACCGGTGAGCGTCTGGTTCACATGGATTGAATTGTATTGTTCGCCATAGGTCGAAAACCCATACACATGATTGCGCGCCAGAATATCCGAGATGTCGCGCGTTTTCTGCTTTTCCTGCGCCTCTAACCGGCGCAGGATGCAGTCACAGCCCAAAATGGTATCCGGTTGGTGCTTTTCGTTCAGCGCACTAATTTCTGTTTGCAGATGTTCGACCATGTCACGAGGTTCAGCCAGCGTCAGAACCAAACCTTCATCAATGGCCGAGAAAAAAACCAGATCCCCATTGCCAGCCACCTGTTGGATCGCGCGGACGTGATGCTGCCCGCCAATTTGCACGACCACTGGATGGGCGGCAAAGGTGAATGTTGTCAGTTGCTCGGGGTCTTTTCCAAGAATGCGCGCATATTCGCGCGCGGCTGGTTCTGCGTTGATCTCCTGTACAATCCGCTTTGCCGGATCAGCCTTGGTGACAACCATGCGCCGTTGGGCCGGCACTAGGTGATCGGTTTTGAACACTTTGATCGGACAGCGGGTACGAACCTGAGCCAGAATGGCCGCATTGCTGAGCGCACGACCTTCATGCAACACAAAAGTTTGCCCAAATCGCGTTCCATCCCCGGCCGAGCCGCCAAACAAAGGCACCGGCCCCAAGCCAACTGCAAGTTCAGAGGTCAGTGCATCTTCTTTGGTCGACAACCCGTCGATCATCAGGAATGTGAATTCATGCGCCCAGTCAGGCGATGACTCCATCATGGCATGACGATTATTAATCATCTCGTTAATAATGCTCTGCGCATCAATGTTGTTCAGATCGGAAATAAGGACAGTGCGGGCTTCAAAGTGGCTTTGCGGCATGGCAATCGCGACGATTTTGCCTTCACAATAGCCATCATTCGCCAACTCTCCGGCGGTGGTGCAGCCGACAACAGGTGTTGGCGCAAAAATACGCTGAGCTTCGGAAATGACGGCAGACGCATTTGACTTGGAGCTTACGAAAAGAATGACAAGCGCAAAAGGCCCATCACCCAAATCGCGTTCAAGTGATTTGACCGCCTGGGTGCTGTCATAATGTACAAATGCCGTTTTAACGATGCCTGGCGCACGGGCCTGAGCTGTCGCACACCCGACTGCTTGGTCCATCGTGCGTCCTCCCTCAAAGCGCGACGGTTGAATGAGACTATGCCGCTTAGCCCTGCTCTTGCAAGACGCTGGCAAACGACGCTTTCTTGGCGATCAAAACCGCCTGCGTGCGGCTTTGCACACCCAATTTCCGCATGATTGCAGTAACATGCGCCTTTACCGTGGTCTCGGCAATTGAAAGGTCATAGGCGATTTGCTTATTCAATTTGCCTTCGCAGATCAGTTGCAGTATTCGCGATTGCTGATTTGTCAGCGTCGCCAGCCGGTTTACTGCATCGCTGTGTTCGTCGTCTTCTTCCGCCTCGATCAACACGCAGCCTTCGGGCACAAAAATGTCACCTGCTTGCACCGCTTCTATTGCTGTTCGAAACACATCCCGCTGACTGTGCTTGGGCACATAACCAGACGCTCCGGCTTGAATAACTTGATTGACAACACGGCTGTCCGTCAGGGAAGACACCACAATGACCGGCACATTGGCAGCAGCTTTAAGACGCACAAGCCCGTCCAACCCGTCCACATCCGGCAGGTTCAGATCCAGCATGACCGCATCCGGTTTTAATCCTTGCGCCAGTAGATCCATGGCACCTTCCAGCCTGTCCACGGTGTGGATGTCGCCAATCTTCGCCACCGTCTGTAAGGTCATCGACAGAGCGTCGCAAAACAAAGGATGGTCATCAACAATCAGCACATTCTTGAAATCTGTCCGTCGGGCGGAATCGGCAAGCATTTGGTATCGCCTTTTGTAATCCATTTGGTCCCACCCTAACCAATCCTAACACTCAATGAAAACCGTCCCTACTGGCCGATGGTCGTAGACGACAAATGGTTTGCTTACAGGGAAATGCAGCGTCACAGTGGTCTATATTGGCTGCGCGCAGGGCGGCGACTACACCCAAGGTCTTATAGGCAGGGCAGCCAACACCGCGTAGCGTAACAAAAAATGGTTGGAGACATTGAATGGAACTGAGTGACAGCCGCGTCATAGCTGCGCCACGATCCAAGGTCTGGGATGCGCTCTTGTCGGCGGAGGTTCTGAAAGACTGCGTTCCGGGGTGTCAGGAAATGACAGGCTCGGTTGAAGACGGGTTCGAAGCAACGGTTGTGCAAAAAGTTGGGCCTGTCAAAGCGACCTTCAAAGGGGCCGTCACTCTTTCCGATCTCGTGGCGCTTGAAAGCGTGAAGCTCTCGGGTGAAGGTAAGGGCGGAGCAGCAGGGTTCGCCAAAGGGTCTGCAGATGTGAGTCTGGCAGACGCCCCCGAAGGTACTTTGCTGACATACAGCGTCGACGCTCGTGTTGGCGGCAAGCTGGCCCAGTTGGGAGGACGGGTCATCGACGGCGTTGCCAGAAAACTGGCTGATCAGTTCTTTGAGAATTTTCAGAACGCGGTCGAACCGCAACCAGCGCCCGAGGCGGAAACTTCGGATGACGGTGAGGAAAAGGAAGAAAAGAAAGGCTGGTTCAAACGCGTATTGGGCGATTGAACCAAGGGAATTCAGGGAGGAGAAATTCATGAAGATTTCAATGACCGTGAACGGCAAGGCCGTAAGCGGAGACGTTGAGGGCCGGACATTGCTGTCCGGTTTTCTGCGTGAGCATCTGTCTTTGACGGGCACCCATGTCGGTTGTGACACTGCGCAGTGTGGCGCCTGCGTCGTGCATGTGAACGGTGAGGCGGTGAAGTCGTGCAACATGCTGGCGGCTGAGGCTGACGGGGCCGACGTTGGTACAATCGAAGGCCAGGCCAATGCGGATGGATCGCTGAACGTGATCCAACAGGCGTTTCAGGACCACCATGGCCTTCAGTGCGGCTTTTGCACGCCAGGCATGGTGATGAGTGCGGCAGCACTGCTGAAAGAGAACCCGCGCCCAACCGAGGCTGAAATCCGGAAATATCTGGAAGGCAACCTGTGCCGATGCACCGGGTATCACAACATCGTCAAAGCGATCATGGCCGCATCTGGCCAAGACGTTTCCAGCATCGCCGCCGAGTGAGGCGCACAAGAATTTTCGCCGAAAATTCTTTTCCAGGGAGGAGAACAAGCAATGCCCAAAGACAGTGGCATCGGAGCCAGTTCCAAGCGGCGCGAGGACGTGCGCTTTCTGACCGGAGCAGGTAATTACACCGACGACATAAACGTACATGGCCAAGCTTATGTGCATTTTCTGAGATCTGACATTGCGCATGGTCGGATCAAATCAATAGACACCTCTACCGCCGAAGCCATGCCCGGCGTGGTCAAGGTGTTCACCGGCAAGGATTTTGAAGGCGTCGGCGGGATGCCTTGCGGATGGGAAGTGACCGACAAGCATGGTGCGCCGATGCAGGAACCTCCGCATCCTATTCTGGCGCAGGGCAAAGTGCGCCATGTGGGCGATCCGATTGCCGCAGTTGTGGCCGACAGCCTTGAGCAGGCGCGTGACGCTGCCGAAGCTATCGATCTGGACATCGAAGAACTGCCCGCTGTAATCGACATGAAGGCTGCAGCGCAGGATGGCGCAACGCTGGTTCATGACGATCTAAAGAACAACATCTGTTACGATTGGCAGTTGGGTGAAACTGACGACGCCAAGGTCGATGAAGTCTTTGCCAATGCCGCGCATGTGACGACGCTTGATCTGGTCAACAACCGTCTGGTCGCGAACCCGATGGAACCGCGTGTCGCCGTTGGCGAATACAAGCGTGGAACGGACGAGTATACGCTTTATACCACGTCGCAAAACCCGCACGTGATCCGCCTGCTGATGTGCGCTTTTGTTCTGGGCTTACCCGAACACAAGGTGCGCGTTGTGGCCCCGGACGTTGGCGGTGGCTTCGGCACCAAAATCTTCCACTATGCGGAAGAGGCGTTCTGTACCTTCGCTGCCAAAGCTTGTGGCCGTCCGGTCAAGTGGACTTCAAGCCGGTCCGAGGCGTTCATGTCAGATGCCCATGGCCGTGACCATGTCAGCAAGATCGAACTGGCGCTGGATGCAGATAACAATTTCATCGGTCTGCGTACCAACACCTTTGCCAATCTGGGTGCGTATCTGTCGACCTTCTCAAGCTCGGTTCCAACCTGGCTGCATGGGACTCTGATGGCAGGCAACTACAAGACGCCGGTCATTCAGGTGAATGTGAAAGCGATGTTCACCAACACGGTTCCGGTGGATGCCTATCGCGGTGCGGGTCGTCCCGAAGCGACGTTCCAGTTGGAGCGCGTAGTGGATAAGGCAGCGCGCGAGTTGGGCGTCGACCCGATAGCGCTGCGCCGTCAGAACTTTGTCACTCAGTTCCCCTACGACACTCCGGTGGCGCTGACCTATGACACCGGGGATTACAACGGAACGATGGACAAGCTTGAGGCCGCTGCTGATCTGGCGGGCTTTGCCGCGCGTCGCTCGCAGAGCGAAGCCAACGGCAAGCTGCGGGGCTTGGGCATCAACTGCTACATCGAAGCGTGTGGCATTGCGCCATCCAACATTGTTGGGATGCTCGGGGCCCGCGCGGGTCTTTATGATGCAGCCACTGTTCGCGTGAACGCCACCGGTTCAATCAGCGTCATGGTCGGCGCACACAGCCATGGGCAAGGGCACGAGACCGCCTTCCCGCAGGTTGTGGCCGACATGATCGGCATTGATGAGTCGATGATTGAGATCGTACATGGCGACACATCAAAGATTCCGTTCGGCATGGGCACCTACGGTTCGCGTTCGCTGGCAGTCTGTGGCTCGGCCATGGTCAAGGCGACCGAGAAAGTTATCGAAAAAGCCAAAAAGATCGCCGCGCACCTGTTGGAAGCGTCCGAGGCCGATATCGAATTGAAAGACGGTCAATTCAGTGTGGCAGGCACCGACAAGTCAGTGGCCTGGGGTGACGTAACCCTGACAGCGTACGTCCCGCACAACTTCCCGCTAGAAGTTGAGCCAGGGCTGGAAGAGACTGCGTTCTATGACCCGGCCAATTTTACCTTCCCGGCTGGTGCCTACGCCTGTGAGGTTGAGGTCGATCCGGATACCGGCCAGGTCAGCATCGAAAAGTTCACGGCAGCGGACGACTTTGGCAACATCATCAACCCGATGATCGTCGACGGTCAGGTGCATGGCGGTATTGGCCAGGGCATCGGCCAGGCTCTGCTTGAGAACTGTGCCTATGATGAGAACGGCCAACTGCTCAGCGCCTCGTACATGGACTACGCGATGCCACGCGCAGATGACGTACCGTTTTATGGTGTCGACCATTCCAGCCAGACGCCTTGTACGCACAATCCGTTGGGCGTGAAAGGCTGTGGCGAGGCCGGAGCGATCGGCTCGCCGCCTGCAGTGGTCAACGCGGTTCTGGACGCGCTGAATTCGGGTGGCAAGGCGGTGGATCACATCGACATGCCAATGAGCCCGTCTCGCGTTTGGTCTGCGATGAACAGTTGAGGTGTTGGGGTGCGAGGGGCCAGCCCCTCGCGCTCCCCGAGATATTTATAGCCAGATGAAGGGCGGATCCGCGCCTTTCGGAAAGGAAGACGAAATGTACAGTTTCGATTTTGAAAAACCCTCGACCATCGCCGATGCGGTTGCCGCGTTGGGGGCTGAGGATGCGCAGGCTTTGGGAGGCGGGCAGACACTGATCCCGACACTGAAGCAGCGACTTGCCGCACCATCCAAGCTGGTGTCGATGAGTGGGATAGCCGAGATGCAGGGCGTTTGCGCTGAGGATGACGGGTCCGTCTCGATCGGTGGCGCGACAACGCACGCCACTGTGGCGCGTGACACTGCAGCAACGTATCCAGCCCTGGCGGCGCTTGCCGGTCAGATCGGTGACCCTGCAGTGCGCAATCGGGGCACCATAGGTGGTTCTGTGGCCAACAATGATCCGGCAGCTTGCTATCCAGCGGGGGTTCTGGGGTCCGGGGCAACCATCGTGACAAATGCGCGTCAGATCGCTGCGGATGCGTTCTTTGAGGGCATGTTTACAACTGCGCTTGACGAAGGTGAAATCATCACCTCGATCCGTTTCCCCGTACCGCAGGCAGCGAGCTATCAAAAGTTCCTGCAGCCCGCGTCACGGTTTGCGTTGGTCGGCGTCTGCCTGGCCCGTTTTGCGGATGGCGTGCGCGTTGCTGTGACGGGTGCAAGCGAAGATGGTGTCTTCCGTTGGTCCGAGGCCGAAGAAGCCCTGGACAAGGAATTCCGCCCAGATGCTTTGATGGGCCTTCGGATCAATCCGGCGAACATGATCGCCGATTTGCATGGCAGCAAAGAATACCGCGCGCACCTTGTATCGGTCATGACAAAGCGCGCAATTGAAGCCTGCATGTAAGCATTGTTGAAACGAGAGTCCGCTAAGCCCCGGTTCGCACCGGGGCTTTTTTGTGGAAACTCAAAGCTGGGCGGGAACTTACGTAAAAAGTCAGGCCGCCCGTGAAAGAGCGGCCTGACCAAACGATCTACAAATCGTGGGCTTACTCAGCAGCCTGTGTGCTTACAGTGCCGTGTTTGTCACGCTGGCCGTCGCGGAACAATGCCTTGCCCAGCGAAACGCACATCAGACCCATCACCATTGTGAATGGCAGCGCGCCAATGATCATGGCATTGCGCAATGCATCCATCGGGTTGTTTTCACCCGCTGCCAGGATCAACGCACCGATCACTGCCGTCAGGATCACGCCCCAGATAATGCGGTGCTTGACACCCGTTTCCTGGCTGCCACCGGACATAATGGTGTTCATCACCAAAATACCCGAGTCGGCAGACGTTACCAGAAAGGTCATGATCAGGATCACGCACATGACGTTCAGCATAGACAACAAACCACCGTCGATCATGTAGGACAGCGTCACGAACAGCTTGTTGGTGTTCGATGCCCCGATGATCGCACCTTCAGCCGCGCCTGCCAGTTCCAGATCAATCGCAGTACCGCCCAATACGGTCATCCATGCAAAGCAGACCAGTGCCGGTGCGAACACGCAACCCAGGATGAACTCACGCACAGTGCGACCTTTGGAGATACGCGCCAGGAACAGGCCGACGAAGGGCGAGAACGCGATCCACCAGGCCCAGTAGAAGGTAGTCCAACCAGCCTGCCAACCGAACTGACGGCCTTGCTCACCGGCTGCATAAGCTGCGGCCAAGGTCGCTTCGTCCAACTCGGCTGCTGCGCCTTCCAGCCCGCCCTTGAAGCCGTCAAAGCTACCCCATGCGTTGGTTGCACCACCCATCAGGTCTGCTGCGTGAGCTTGCGCCTCGGCGGGCAGAGCCGCAGCAAATGCTTCGGCCGACAGGGGGCCGTAGGCATTAAAGCTAAGCGACAGGAAGTGAAGGATGTAGTCAATCATCGCTGAGCCATATGTGGTCATGGCAAAGACAAACGAACCAAATACGATAAATGTGCCCAGCAGGATTATCGACAGGACGAGGTTCAGGTTCGACAGGTATTTCACACCCCGGCCAACACCCGATACAGCCGAGATGATCGACAACGTCATGATGACGATCAGACCGGTGATCAGGCCAACTTTGCTGGGAGTCGGAACTTCTCCGCCCAAATCCATGACCCAGCCCATGCCGGTGATGGCGTAGACGCCGTCAATAAACTGGCTGACGCCGTAACCGATAGTAACGGACACACCTAGGATCGTTGCAACAACGCCCAGAACATCGACCACATGGCCGAAAAAGCCGTTGACGAAACGACCAAACAGCGGTGTCAACGCCGAGCGGATCGTGAGCGGCATGTCGCGCGTGTATGCGTAGTAGGCCAGCGACAGACCAGTCACGACGTAGATCGCCCACGCATGGAAGCCATAGTGCAAGTAGGTGAAGCGGTAAGCCGATTGCAGGGCTTCAGGCGTGTTGCCTTCAACCGCTCCAGACACGACCACGGGGTTTGATCCCCAAAGGCCCAGCGGTTCTGCTGTGGCGAACACCATCAGGCCTACACCCAGACCGGCTCCAAACATCATGGAAAACCATGAGAAATTCGAGAATTCAGGTTTTTCTCCAGGAGTACCCATGACCCGGCGACCCGTTGCCGGAATGATGGCCACGATGGCAAGAAAAAAGAAAAACAGGCCTACAATTACGACATAGAAACTGTTGAAAACTTCGAGCAACTGTCCGTTCAGGCTGCCCAGCGTGCTATTCGCATTTGCGGGGAAAACCAGAGCCCACAAAACCAAGCCAACCATGATCGCCTTACTGATAAGGGCAATCGGGACGCTGTAGTTTTCATAGAAACCGGCATCCGCCGTTTCTATTTCAACGTCCGTAAAGGGTTCAGGTATCGACATGTTGGGTGCTCCTCCTTGCGTATGCCGTTTTGGATTATGTAACTGAGCAGGTTGATTTCCCGGGTCACTAAGCGAAACGCTCTGCTCCACAGGCCAGATCAACTGAGAACCTTGCACAGTTCAGATTTGAGCTACGGTCAATTGACCACGCTTGGCTGCATGGCTTACCGTTTATCTTCTCCCGGTTTTTTAACCACTTGCATATGCCTCTGGATTTTCCGGCATACGTTGAAGCCGCTTGACCAAAGCGCGCAAGCACAAATATTTTTGCGTTTTTCAACTTGGAATAAATATATGCTAGGTGAGGGTAGCTCAGTCAAAAAGACGACACTTACACCTCAGTATACGACTAACACATTCGCTCATTTTAGTGTTAGCGACACCATCAAGCGCTGCAACGCGTCAAGCTTGTAGTTCCCTTACTTCAAAACCAAAAGTGAGTCTGATACTTCCTGATCGATTGAATTTTGAAACACGGTTCGGCTGATCGATTCAAGACGAGATCAAAGAATGGCAGTTGTGCTAAGCTCAGATTTAACAGAGTAAAAATGATCTGAACCGTCTAATCACCTTTTGATTTCAAGTCACAAGCCCCAATACCCTTCCTCCACTCACGACATTATCCGTGTTTGAAGCTGCGGCCCGGCACCTGAGGCTTTAGACAGTTGTTGTTGGGCTCTCAGTGACGCCTGGTATTCCTTGAAGAGCATGAGAACACTTGGACACCGGACCTTCTTGCTTTCGCGACATAGGTTTTCAGGGTGAAATTCCTGTTCAACCCCGCATGCACAGTTATGAATTGGTATTACAGGCCGCGCGTAATGAGGTGGGTACAGCGCTGGCATGGAAACGCCTGGTTCAGTCTGATCGGGCGCAGGCGCGTTTAGGCGCGACCCAAATCCGTTTCACGCCCTTGCGAGCAAGCATCCCAGCACGCCGCCTACAAAGCCTTGGATACTTCAACCAACGCGTGGTGAACTGAGATCGCATAGCTGCGTGGCGCGTAAACCGAAAAAGCCATCCCAGCCTCATTGCAACGCAGCAAGCATCCCACGTGGTGAATGGCGGTACGACTGAAAGCCCCGGCGAGCATCTGTTCAACATCCAGGACGGTCAGGCGTTGTAACAGATCGACTACGCCTTGACCCGATACGTCCATCCGCACAAAGGCATCCGTCTGATCAGTGACCGAGGCGACACCTGCCAATTCATCCACGAGCCGACGGGCCAAGACCAACGGGCCGGAAAGCGCTTCTTCACACAGGTATTGATCAGCACCCAACCAATGGAAGCTTCTGTTTTCGCCTTGTTCGCTGCGCCCCGGCTTTGGAGCGACAACGGAACACACGGTCTCTAGCCTGGCTTTTAGCGCTTCTTCCTGACCCAAACGGGCAGAGATTGAAGCCAGGGCGATATCATCTCGTTCCTGAAGGGTAAGCGATCCAATCACATCTTTGCGGGGCTCAATGCCGCCTAAGGCAGTCTTGGCAACAAAATCACGCACGGAGCCTGTCTCCTTCAGGGTCAACGAAATGGGCACTGACAAGGGTTGCTTTGATGTTCGAATTGTCTACCGGGCTCACAACCTGAACAACTTCACCCAGACGTTGCGATCCGCGTTCCACAAAGGCAAGACCGATACTGCTGGACAAGTGTGGAGAGTATCCTGCTGAAGTGACATAGCCCTGATCGTTCTGCCGCAAATGCGGTGCACCCTCGGTAAAGACATGCGCCCCTGCCAACACAGTGTCAGAGTTCTCAACGGGTTGAATGCCAACCAGCGCCAGACCCTCGGGAGCAACCAAAGCCGCGCGCGCGCTGAGCGGCGCGCCGATACTGTCTTTTTTGGTCGAAACCATGCGCCCCATACCTAGATTATGGGCGCTGATGGTTCCGTTCAGTTCATTCCCCGTGACATGGCCTTTTTCGATCCGCAATACGCCCAAGGCTTCCATCCCGTATGGGGTTACACCCAAGGGTTTGCCAAGTTCCATCAGATGCCGGATCAATGCGTCGCCGTACCGGGTGGGAACCGCCAACTCAAACGCCAACTCGCCGGAAAACGAGATGCGGAACAGTCGGGCGGGGACACCGCCTGCAATGGTGATTTCTGCACAACCCATAAATGGGAAGGCCTCATTGCTGATGTCAAATGTGTCATCAACAACCTGCTGCAGCAGCTCTCGAGATTTCGGGCCGGCCACAGCAAACTGAGCCCAGGCGTCTGTGGTCGAGATCAGCTGCACGTCCATGTCCGGGAACAGGCATTGATGCACAAATTCCATATGGCGATAAACACCCACGGCATTGGCCGTCGTCGTAGTCACCACAAAATGGTCATCGGCCAAACGCGCGGCGGTACCGTCATCCATAACAAGACCATCTTCGCGTAACATCAGCCCATATCGGGTCTTGCCCACGGGCAGCTTGGCAAACCCGTTGCAATAGACCTTGTTCAGAAACGCCGCTGCATCGGTGCCCTGTACGTCGATTTTACCCAGCGTGGTCACGTCACAAACACCGACGCCGCTGCGCACGGCCAGAACCTCGCGGTCTACCGATTGACGCCAATGGGTTTCACCGGACTGCGGGAACCATTGTGCGCGCAGCCAGGGGCCAACTTCGACAAACACCGCGCCCTGTTCTTCAGCCCATTGGTGGCTGGGCGTCACACGGGTGGGCCTGAATTCCTTGCCGACCGAGCGCCCGGCCCAGGCTCCCAGCGACACCGGAGAATACGGCGGGCGGAATATGGTAGTACCGGTTTCTGGAATACTCTTGCCAGTGATCTCGGCCATCACGGCCAAAGCACCCACATTAGCCGTCTTGCCCTGATCGGTCGCCATTCCAAGCGTGGTGTACCGTTTCAGGTGTTCAACGCTGCGAAACCCTTCCTGTTCGGCGAGTTTAACGTCCTTAACAGTCACGTCGTTCTGGAAATCCAGCCAGGCGCGGCCTTTGCCAGGCACATGCCATAGCGGCGTGATCCGAACCGCCTCGTCATTGCTCTTTGGCAGATCGATTGCGCTGGCTTTAAGCCCCAGCCCCTCCAGCGCCGTAAGCGCTGCGTTGCAGCCCGAAACTAACGCGCCAGCTGTGGTAAGATCACCGGCTGCTGCCCCTGCCACGTTCATGCCCTGTGGCAGATCAGCAGAAGGCACGAAAGCCGCAAGTTCCTCGGACCATTGGGGACGACCGCGCTGGTGGCATGTCAGCTGTACATTTGGGTTCCACCCGCCCGAGACGCCCAATCCACTTACTTCAATCGGCCGGGTTTTACCATCAGACAGCTGCACGGTGATCATTTTCAGGCCCAGTCGGCCCTGCGTATCCGTGACCTGTGCACCCGCCAGCAACTCGCATTCTGCAATGCGCGTGACATCGCGACGGGGATCAATCACGGCGACAACCTTAACACCGGCGCGGATCAGGTCTTGCGCAACAAAGTGGCCTTCGTCGTTATTTGTGAAGATTGCAACGCGCTGACCCGGCGTCACTGCCCAGCGGTTTGCGTATTCACGCATCGCGCCTGCCAGCATAATGCCCGGACGATCGTTATTCGCAAACGCGATGGGCCGCTCGGTCGCACCGGCGCACAGCACCGACCTTTTTGAGTAGATCCGCCACAGGATCTGACGCGGCTTGCCCACCTCGGGCGTAGCAAGGTGATCCGACACGCGCTCGAGCGCGCCAAAGATGCCATGGTCATACACACCAAACACGGTGGTACGCGTCAGCAGGCGGACATTGTCCATCGACGCCAGCTCGCCCAGAACCTGCGCGACCCAATCGGAATTCGAAACATCCTCGAACCTGTCGCTATCGGCTAGCAAGCGACCGCCCATCTGACTGTCTTCATCAGCCAGAATGACCCTTGCTCCAGCACGAGCCGCCGTCAAAGCGGCGATCAAGCCCGAAGGTCCCGCCCCGATCACCAGCACGTCACAATGCAGATACCCTTTATCGTAAATATCCGGGTCATCCTTTTGCGACAGGCTGCCCAGACCAGCGGCCCGGCGGATCATCGGTTCGTAGAGCTTTTCCCAGAACGCTTTGGGCCACATGAACGTTTTGTAGTAGAACCCCGCCGTCAGAAAAGGAGACAACCGGTCATTGATAGAGAGTACGTCAAACGCCAAAGAGGGCCAACGGTTTTGCGAGCGCGCCTCAAGCCCGTCAAACAACTCAACGGTCGTTGCCCGCGTATTGGGTTCCTGTCGGTCGCCCGTGCGCAATTCGACCAGCGCGTTGGGTTCTTCAGAACCCGACGCCAGAACACCCCGCGGTCGGTGATATTTGAAAGATCGGCCAACCAACCGCACATCATTGGCCAAAAGGGCCGAGGCAAGCGTGTCGCCCTGATACCCTTCGTATGACTTCCCATCGAAGGTAAAACACAGCTTTTTCGAGCGGTCGACCAAGCCCCCTTGCAAGCGATTTTTCTGAGTCATTTCCCGCGCCCCATCTTGCGGGCAACATCCCGCGCCAGTTCCGTTGCCAGAATTTCATGCGTCATTGTATTGCGGGTAACCACCAGCCAGGACCGGTCCCCCTGCTCATGAAACCAAAGCTCGCGATGCGTCCCCGCAGGGTTGTCTCGCAAGTAGACATAGTCGTGAAATTCGTCTTGCGCCGTTTCTGACTGCCAATCTGGCCGTTCGATCAACGCGGCATCGCCCAGATAGGTGAACTCGGATGCATCACGCGGGCCAAGCAGTGGGTGATTAATGATCATGTCCTGGCTTCCTCAGTGCAGATTCGGTTGCGCGCCCGCGCCTCTTTCGTCGATCATTCGACCCGTTCTGAAGCGGTCGAGACGATACGCGGTGGCGACTTCATGCGGGCGATCTGTGGCCATCAAATGCGCAAAGCAAAAGCCCGAGGCCGGCGTTGCCTTGAAGCCGCCATAGCACCAACCGCCGTTGAAATAGAGACCGTCTACACCGGTGTGGTCAATAAACGGCGACCCGTCCATCGACATGTCCATCACTCCGCCCCACATGCGCAGCAGGCGTGTTCGGCCGATCATCGGCATAAGGGACATACCCCCTTCAACGACATCTTCGACCACCGGCAGGTTGCCGCGTTGTGCATAGGTGTTGTAGCCATCGATATCGCCACCAAACACCAACCCCCCTTTGTCAGACTGGCTGATATAGAAATGCCCGGCCCCATAGGTGATCACACCGTCCAAAACTGGTTTCAGCCCCTCGGACACAAAGGCCTGCAGCACATGGCTTTCGATCGGCAGACGCAGTCCCGCATGGGCCATCACCCGGCCGGACGAACCCGCAACTGCAACGCCCACTTTCTTGGCGCCGATGTAACCCCGCGTGGTTTCAACACCCAGAACCTTGCCGTTCTCGATGCGAAATCCAGTGACCTCGCAGTTCTGAATAATATCGACACCGCGTTGGTCCGCTGCACGGGCATAGCCCCAGGCCACTCCGTCATGCCGCGCTGTACCACCGCGGCGGTGCAGCAGTCCGCCGAGGATCGGGAAACGTGCATCATCAAAATTCAGGAACGGATACATCGCACGCACACCGTCGGTGTCCAGCAATTCGGCCCCCGAGTCGGTGAACATCATCGCATTGCCCCGACGGCGATACGCATCGCGCTGTGAATCCGTGTGGCACAGGTTCAGAATGCCACGCTGACTGACCATCGCGTTGTAGTTAAGGTCCTGCTCAAGGTTCTCCCAGAGTTTCAGCGACAACTCATAGAACGGCTGATTGCCGTCCAGCAAGTAATTGGCTCGAATGATCGTGGTATTCCGGCCCACATTGCCACCACCGATCCAGCCCTTCTCCAACACTGCAACGCGGGCTGCATTATGTTCCTTCGCCAAATAGTAAGCCGTTGCCAGACCGTGACCGCCGCCACCGATGACGATAAAATCATAGTCCGATTGCGGCTCGGGATCCCGCCACGCGGGGCCCCAGCCCCTGTGTCCGTTCAGAACCTGTCGCAAAATAGCGAGCGCCGAATACCGCATGTGGAAGTGTTCCTAACTTTCTGTGCACCAACGCATCGTGACGCACTCCAATCGCCTCTGTCAGTGCATATTCCGTCATGCACTTTAACAACAGCGACAAATTTAGGATGTTCAGGGAACGTTCGCCGCAGAAATTAAAACGCAAGTCCTTCTTTTCGCCAAATAGTTCATTAGCTCAAAGAAAGAAGCAGAAGAGCTGGTGTCTTAGCACCACCTGACGCCCGGAAAGCCCTGCGCTTCACGCCCCGGACTTTTGCACATTCGCCGCAAAGCAATATCCGATACCGTGAACCGTCTTGATATATGTGGGGTCGGTCGGGTCGGGCTCGATCTTCTTGCGAAGACGCAAAACATGAACGTCTATTGTTCGGTCGCCTACGACAGTGTCCCGGCCCCGCGCCTTGTCCAGCAACTGATCACGGGAAAACACAATATGCGGGCTTAGGACAAACGCCTGCAAAACATCAAATTCCGTTGTGGTCAAAGGCGTTTGCTGACCACTGTCTTTGGATGTCAACGTCCGTTCATAAGGGTTCAGAACCCAGTCGCCGAACATGATCAGTGGAGACCCAGACCCATTTGCAGAGCTCACGTCCTCGTCCCCGCGGCTTCGACGCAACACAGTCCGGATGCGTGCCAGCACTTCACGCGCTTCGAAGGGCTTGGTGATATAATCGTCAGCACCAAATTCCAATCCTACAACGCGGTCAAAAATGTCGTCGCGGCCCGACAAAACGATGATCGGAATATTCGATTCGACCCGTAACTGGCGGGTAATGTCAAAACCACTGCGTCCCGGCAGGCCAATGTCCAACAGGATCAAATCCACGCCACCTTGCGCCAGGATCGCATCCATCGCATCGCCGTCCGCCGCACAGGTGACCTGACAACCCTGCTTCTCCAGATACCTCTGCAAGAACGAGGTGATCTGGGGATCATCATCAACTACAAGAATATGTTCTTTGACCATAATGGCTTTCTAGCGTTTTTTACAGGCTGGCGCTGATCCGTTGTACCGGCGGCCACCTGGGTCGTGCAAGCCGCGAACGGTAACAGAATTCCTCGCAACAAACGGCATCAGAACCGCAAAAAATGCAGCCCCTGCCCCTCGGGCATGGCTTCGATCTCTGCCGGAATTATGGCTAAACCGTCGGCTTGCGCCAACAGTGCGACGCGCCCGCTGTAGGATGGGGCCATTAACCGAAGGCGGGGCGCACCTTCTACGGACACGCCTTCGATCTGGACCGGGCGATACTCCTGACGACCCGCGCGGCGCTGAAGCGGCTCGGCCAGAACCGCCTGCTCTGGCATTTGAGGCGTGCGATGCAGCCCGGCCCGCCGCGCCATCATCTGCGATCCAATGATCTGCCAGGTCACATAGGCAGACACCGGGTTACCCGGCAGCCCGATATATAAAGCACCCTCTCGCCGTCCGAACATGATCGGTTTTCCGGGTTTCATCGCAACCTTCATCACATCAGTCTGGCCGCCTATTTCCGCGAATAGGCGTGGCATATGATCTTCATCCCCGACAGATACACCACCCGTGGTAATAATCAGATCAGAGGTTTCACAGGCTTCACGCAAGACCTGTTCCAGCAAGACCGGGTTGTCTTCAACCGGGCCCTTGTCGGTCAGCTCGATCCACGGCTTGTCCAACAATGCCAACAGCATATAGCGGTTCGAATTGTAAATCTGGCCGGGGCCCAATTCTTCGCCCGGCTGCTTCAACTCGCTTCCTGTCGAGAAGATTGTAACTTTCAGTTTGCGGACCACTTTCACCGCTCCGTACCCGGCCGAGGCCAAAGCGGCTGCTTCACGCGCCGTGATCTCGCATCCCCGGCGCAAGATCGGGGCACCTGCTTTCAGGTCCTCGCCCACGCGGCGGATATGCTGCCCTGGTTTCGGGCGGCGGGTGAACCGGATGCCGGTTTCGGTCGTCTCGCAGTCCTCCTGCATCAGCACCGCGTCGAAATCATCAGGAACCGGAGCACCAGTGAAGATGCGCAGTGCACTGCCTGCCGGGGCCGAATGCGCGCCGCTGTCGCCAGCTGCAATACGTCCAGCGACGGGCAAATCGAACAATGGGCCATCAACCAGATCTTGAGTCCGAACCGCATAGCCGTCCATCGCCGAATTATTAAAGGCTGGCATGTCGACCTTGCTGACACAGTCCTCTGCCAGAACCCGTCCAATCGCTTGAATCAACGGCAATGTTTCCGTGTCGGCCAACGGATCAGAGACGGCCAAACCGCGGTTCTGTGCCTGATCGACAGACAGGTACATGTGAGCGTGGCGGTCACAGGCGCATCCATCAGCCATTTTTGTTCTCCAATTGTTCGAACAGCGCTTCAAACCCAGCCTGCTCAGCCTCGCCGAGTTTGGGCAGATGGGCGCGCGCTTCTTCCAGGTTCGAGTTGGGATCGCCGACAACCAGCAGCATGACCATGCCATGGCGGCCATGCACGCGGCAGCGGATGCCATAGACACCCTCTTTCTCGAAGTTCAAGTCCATCTCGGGCTTGCCTCTGATCTCGAAACTACGGGCTCCGACGGGGATCATTCGGATAATCGACGTAACCGTGTGACGCCCAGTAGAACCTTTGAAACGCACGGTTGCCCCGGCGGGGACACGCAACAGGTTCGGTTCAAACCGAAAGGTATGCGCTGGGGTATCGGCGTTCAAATCGATGATTTGATGCACAACGACAACCTCGGGAACATCCGCGGCCTGCGCGGCAGGAGCAAATGCCAATGCCCCTGCCAAAATCGCTGCACATGGTTTCAGCGAAAATACCATCTGTCCCTCCGGGTTCAGGCCGCCCGTGAAGGTTCCCCCAACAAATCGGCCAGCGCGCTTATCATTACCGGCCATTCGGCGCGGTGGTCTTCGTCGCGCAACTCGGTCAGCAATTGGCGACCAATGGACATCACTGCAGGGGCGTCGTCTTTGACATAGGTCAGGATTCGTTGCTCGGGGTTGGCCAGAAGAAACGGTACAATAGCAGCACCTGCCTGATCCGGAGCAGTCACCGACAAAAGACGCATCGCTGCTTGCCGCACCGGGGCCGAAATGTCATCCAGCAGGCTACGCGCCACGTTGGGGGTGCCGTCCCATTGGGTCAGGACGTGCATGGCATCGATGCGAAAGGCGGTGTCTCCGGTTTTTACCATCGCCCGCAACTTACCTCTCAGCGCGTCTTGCAGTGGCAGATCGGCCTTTTGAAGCAATTTCAATGCTTGCAGCGAAAGTGTTGAATCTGTGTGCGAAAGCCCCTGAGTGATCAGATCGACCAGTTGCGCTTCGCCCAGCTCTAGCCCGTTGCGCACAATTGAAACGCCAAGCGCTGCAAAGGCTTGTTGTGCTGTGTCGCTTTCGGGGTCCTTGGTGATCTGAGCAAGCATGATCTGCATCCCGCGAATTTCGCCCAACAGGCGGATGGCGGACATGCGGGTCTCTCTGTCCAGCGCTTCGGCGTCGTCATCCAGCGCGACGCGACGGCGCTTGGGATGACGGGTTGCCTTGGCCAACAGCGCCTGCTCGCGCGGTGTCAGGGGTTGAACCGTGTCTTCCTCGGCCTCTTGTGTCATCTCAGCGGCGATAGCGTCATGGCCGAGGATTGCACCGAGGCTTGATGTTGGACCATTCTCGCCCCCTTCTGAGACGTCCAGCCCAGCATCTTCCAGCGCGGCGATATCGTTCTGCGTGGCGTCTTCCTCGGTCTCCTCCTTGTCCGCGGCCACTGGCATCGGGGCCAACGCAAAGGACAGCAGCAACTCTCGGCCCTGTTGTTGGTTCACATGCGGGCGATCCATGTCAGTAACGATCAAGGCAAGAGACGCCACAGCCTTAAGCCGAACTGATCGGAATGGCGAGCGACATGCACGCTGTAACCATTCTACCGCTTCGCGAAGGGGCGAAGTTGCAAGAGCATCCACGATAGCCCATTGAAGGCGCTCAGCCTTGAGGTCATCGCTTTCAACAGAAAAAAGCGCATTCAGGCGATCCGCCACCAAAGTTGGCGCCAAAGCTGACAACAGGCCCAATGCCTGCGCCGAGACCTCGGGCTGTTGACCGGTGGCAAGGAAGTCCAGCACTTGCCAGCGCAAATCTTCCTGATCCGCGATAGGCTGGCTACGATCCAGTCGATCGATCAGCGCCATTTGAACCTTGGCTCCGGGGTCACGCATCATACGGTCCAGCAGTTCGGGTTCTGAAAAACCGGACTGATTGAGCGCGGCAATCCGAATTTCTTCCACTGAGTCCGTCAATGCTTGCTCGACCAAAACCGGATCGTTGGGCATCAGTGCCTCATAGGCAATCAAACGAACAGCTCCATCCTTATCATTCAAAGCCTTGCGCAGAAGACCTTCGGCTTCGGCACCACCAATCGTTGCCAGGGTACGTAGGGCGCGGTGGCGCAGGCGGCGGTTTGAAGACTGTGTGAAAACGCCCAGAGTTGGCACGGCTGGTACGCCAATCCGTCCCAAAGCCTCGCAGGCAACATCGCCCAACTCCTGCCCGTCTTCGTCCATCAAAGCCATGACAATGGGCTCAATCGCAGTCGCATCCGCCATCTGCCCCAGCGCCCTGATCGCAGCGATCTGGGTGTCGAGCCAGTCATCCCATTCGTCCTGGTGCAACTCGTCTTCATCCCATGTAATCTCATCCCCGCGTCCGGTGACGAGGGTGCGCAGGTAAGGCGCGGCATCTTCGGCCTTAAGCTCGGCCAGGGCCGTCACGCAGGCCAGTTTGACCTCGCCACAGGGATCGTGAATCAGGTTCTCAAGTAGCTGCGGGGCTGCTTCTTTCACACCCAATGCCCCCAGAGCTTGGGCGGCATCCTGCCGGACGTCCTCATCGTCGTCCAGCAGCGCTTCGATCAGGGCCGGGCTGTTGCTGGCGCCTATGGTGGTCAGGGCCTGAATCGCGCGCAGACGAATGACGTCATATTCGGATTTTGCATATTCGGAAAACAGGCCGCTGGCCTCATCTCGCAGGGCGGTATTGGTCTGAATGTTCATATCAAGCTGCCATGTTTGTGTCGGGAGGGTTGGGAAGTGGAAGGCAGGTTTCCCAACCGATACCTGCCTTCCAGGTGGTCCCTTCTGCAGTGGGACCGAACCAGAGGGGCGGCATGGCGTCCGCCCCCCGGCATGCTTTCATCAGGCGATGTCGCGCGGTGCAAAGGACATCGTGCGGAACGAGGTCTTGTAGGGGCTTGGCCCCAGTTTGCGCAGCTTGGCAACGCCCATCTTGTAGTTGTAGTTGCCGCTGATCCAGTCGACGATCCGGCCCTCAAGCGCGTTCGCAGGCTGCTGCATGTGCAGGAAGTCCATGTAGACCACGCTTTTCTTGATGGCGGGCGTGACCATGGCCACGGCGGTGATCGCCGCTTTGGTCAACTCGATATGCCCGTTCTCCATGAGTTTCGAGAACTGAAAGTCATCGCCCTCCACACCCAGCAGCGTGTGTTTGTTGCCCGGAACGCGTTCTGAATACACCATCACATAGTCACCGCTTTCGATGCCGCGTTCAGCCGCATCGTCGGGATGGATTTCGACCCAGTTTTCCGGCCAACGCTGCACGATATAGGGGCGGCGACGGTCGTCGAAGCCAGACTGCCAGCGTTCGTTGATACGACCCGAAGTGGCCCAAAGCTCGCCTTCGTCCTTGTTGGGTTTCAGCCATTCCCAATAATCCGAGAACAGGCCCCACGGCGATTTCTGAATGTTGCACTTGCCGGTTTGGCTGTTGAAATGCGTCAGCTTCTTGTTGAACACATCCGCGCCGGCTGCACCGGTATCGGGCAGCGTGCGGGTTGTGTCGTGCAGACGCTTGGTTTCAATCAGCGTTACGCCATCGGCATCCAGCATGACCGGGCATTGCACACCATCGGTGCCAAACTCACGGACCTTCTGGTGCAGGCCTTTTCCCTCTTTCTTGGCCAAACGATAGACAGCGTGGAAGTCCTTGCGCGACCCGCGGGTAAAGCGCACGGCCTCTTCGGCGACTTCGTTCGAGCTCTGCCAGTCGAACCCGTCAAAACCCATCCGCTGCGCCAGTTGCGCGATGATCCACCAGTCGGGTTTTGCCGCACCGGGGGCATCATAGAACTTCTGATAGAGACGCAGACGGCGTTCACCATTGGCGCGCAAAAAGTCCTCTTCACCCCAGGTCGCTGCGGGGAACACGATGTCGGCGTAGCGGTTGCCGATCGGGTCCTGCAGATAAATGTCCTGGTTGATCACCACCATGCCACCGCTGTCGGCGCGGTCCTTCAACGTGTCGATCATCTCTTGCTTGTCAAAAGAGGCGATCTGGTGCGGGTTGCGAACAGTGAGTTCCTCGAACTTGTCGGCCAGCTGCTGGCTGCCGCACATGGATTGGATCCATGTGGTGCCGATCACGTGGGCCATACGGGTATGACCTGCGATCAGGTACCGATCAGTATCCATGGCGCGGCGACGGCGACCCGGCAGCTTCTCGGGCGATTTGTTGCGCGGATATTTCCCGCCCTTCACGCCGCCACGCTGGTGTCCACCGGCCCGGCCAATGACCTGACCCGGACGACCGCCACACCCGCAAATGATCCCCAACGCGGAAATCGCCTGTGTGTTGCCGGTGTTGTTGGACCAGTAGAACCCTTTCTCGATCATGATCGAGGTTTTCGGGCGCGAGCCGTCATCCTTGGGTTTGGCGAGCCATTCGGCGGCCGTGTAAATCTTCTGCACGTCGATCTCGGCCATGGCCGCAGCGGTCTCAGGCGCGAACTCGTCCTGCGACAGAAGCCATTCCTTCCAGTCTTCAAAGCCCTTGGTCTGGAATTTGTCCCAGGTTGTCCGCCACTGCCATGGCGTGTTCCGGGTGCCCTGACCAAAGCCGGAGGAGCTTTCCCATTTGTTGTTGACCCATTTCTTGATCCAGTCGCTGTCTTCCCAACCATTTTCCACGATGACGCGGGCGATGGCGTTGACGACCAGCAAGTCGGTACCGGGCAGAACGTCGATATGCAGACCACCCATCTTGACTGCATGGGCCACACCGGCCGAGCTGCGCGGGATCAGATAGATCTCTTTCTGGCCGTTCTGCATCCCCTTCATCATCCATTGGGTATAGAGGATAGTCTTGGTCTCATATGGATCAGTGCCGCAGACCAGCAGGGTTTCCGCGTCACGCCAGTCCTCATAGGAGGGGCCAAAGTTGTCAAAGCCCGCATCCCTGAAACCGGGGGTCGAGGTCACATCGGACGGCGTGTCGTGGAAAGTGAAGTTGGCGGTGTTGATATGGCGCAGCGCGTATTTCGAGATCGCATAGGTGTTCTCGATATACTGATAGCTGAAGGTTTTCACGCCATAAGCGTTGGTGCCGTGCTTGGCGATGACGTGGTTGCCCACCTCGGCCGCCACATCCAGCGCCAGATCCCACGGAACTGGCATCAATGTGCCATAGATCCGCATCAGTGGTGTCTTCAGACGGTCGCGTGTCGGTGTCTGCGGGTTATAGCATTTCTGCGCGATACACCCGCCCCGCAAGGAACTGTCGCCGTCAGTGTTGACGTATTGCGTGTCCTTGTCAGGAATGATCACCACATGGTGCGGCTGGCCTTTGTGCAGCACGATATTGTGCTGGTTCGGCGCAACCCAGGCACCCAGAGGTGCAACAGGGAAATCCTCGCCAAACGCGTTTTCGTCCGCAGTTGGGCCACCGGGTTTGGCCGTCACGGGCCAGCGGTAGACTTTGTAACCACAGGCCACGATGCAGTAATCGCAGGCGGTCGAGATGACCTCGGCGCCTTTGGGCGGCAGCGGGACGTTTGTTTCGGGTACGTAATACGGGGTTGCCATGATACCGTCTCCCCTTATGCAATCAGGTTGTCGTAACGGCCGTAGATCAGGCCGAACATGCCAACGGCGTAGATGTCATCACCGTCCAGTTCCAAAAGAACCTGCGGTAAAGACTGGTAGGCTTGCCCCGAAACGAGGATGCCGTGCCGTGTCACGTCATAGGTGGACAGGTGCAGCGGGCACGGGCCCAGCACCTTATGTTCGGGCTTGTAGCTGTCATACATCGACCCGCCCTGGTGGGTGCAGGTGAGGTTGAAGGCCACAACGTCCTTTTGCGGACCGATGCCACCGCCGCTTTCCACGCCGGTCTTGACCAGGATCGAGTCCGAATAATCGCCCTCATCCGGGTAGTAAAACTCGACCGGCTCATCCTGTTTCAGTTCGGACAGTTTGCCGATCAGCTTGCGCGGATAGGTGGATACAAGGGCGGGAACCTGTTCGGCCTGGCCGTGACGGGTGGGCATGGCCACCATCACGGCAAAGGTCGTGGCACCCGAGGCGAACAGGAACTGGCGGCGGTTCACGGTGCAGGCCTTCTTGGCCTCACCCGTACAACTGCATCTGGTTGCGTTATGATCTTTCATGACGCTTACTCCTCTGCTGCAACCGCAGGAAGCGGCTGATAATCCGGCAGATCGGGTTCTTCGACCAAGATCTCGTCACCGGACAGGGATTTCAGGAAGGCCACCAGATCCGCCTTTTCCTGCTCATTCAGGCCAAGGGGTTGGATCAGCTGGGTTTTGTTGGCTGAGAACTCATTCTCGCCGCCGCCCTGGTTGTAGAATTCGACCACATCCTCAAGCGTCTCCAACATGCCATTGTGCATGTAGGGTTCGGTATAGAGTGTGTAGCGCAGGGACGGCGTGCGGAACTTGCCTTTGTCGGCCTTTTCCTTGGTGCGGAAATAGAACCCGGGATCATCCTTGGTGTGGCGATACATCTCTTCGGTCGAACCTTTGGCATAAAGCTCATACCGGAAGGTGACTTGGGCCAAACCATCATCCTGCCAACCGTCATAGGCGGGCACGCCGGTGTTGTAGTATTTCTCATCCGACAGCAGCGCACCGTTATGGCATTCGGAACATTGTGCCTTGCCGGTAAACAGCTCCAGCCCGCGTTTCTGTTCGTCGGTCAACGCCGCATCATCCCCGCGCAGATAGTTGTCGAAGGGGGTATCGGTCTGAACAATGGTCCGTTCAAACGCGGCAATCGCGCGCCATGCGTTGCTGATGCGCGGCCATTGATCACCGAAGACATCGTTGAACCGTTCGACATATTCGGGAACGAAGGCCAAACGCGCCTCCATCATGTCGGCTTCACCGTTGCCTGCAACCGCACCGCCTGCCGCGGATTTGGCCTGGCTTTCAAGGCTTTTGCTTGAACCCGCCCAGAACAGTTTCCCATAGTAAGCCGAGTTCACAACGGTCTGACTATTGCGCCAGTGGGTTGTGCCGGGATAGCCAAACGAGATAGGCGCTTCGACGTCCCAGCCAACATCGGGCATATGACAGGCCGAACACGGCGTCGACGGGTTACCGCCCAGACGCGGATCGAAGAACAGCATTTTGCCCAGTTCGATCTTGGCGTCGGTTTGCGGGTTGTCCAGCGGGATGGGTGGTTCACCCAGCGCCACCAACGGCGCATCCGGGTCGGGGTCTGCCCCGCCGATGCCGGCCTCAATCTTCATGCTGGTTTCCGCGATAGCCTGCGAACCAAGGACCGCAAACAGGGCAGCGGTGGCGATTGTGCCTGAAAGGTAAGACTTAAGGTCTTTCATGGGTCCACTCCTCAGTTTGTTGCGTCTTGCCAGTTTTCGATCGGCGCATAGTCCGTATCGATCTCTTCGGCGACGAAGTCGGGGCCGGTCAGCGGATCGCCGGACAGTGCCTTGAGGAAGGCCACCAGCTGGGCTTGCTCGGTCTCGTTCAGGTTCAGCGGTTTGATGCGCGGATCCTTGTTTTCGTCGTCACCACCACCTGCGTTGTAGAAGGCCACCACATCTTCAAGCGTCGCGATCGAGCCGTTATGCATATACGGAGCTGTATAGGTCAGCTCGCGGAGCGTGGGTGTCATGAAGGTGCTGAACGTGTCGGCGGTGTGGGTACGGATATACGCACCAGGATCGGCGCGCAGGTTCATGTAGTTCTCGACGCCGAGGAACTTCATCATGGTCACGAAAGTGATGTGACGTTCCGGAGTTGCCCAGATATCGGGATTGTCGCCAACGCCGATATTGTGCGGCAGGTCATCGGTGAAACGCTCGCCCGAGTGGCACGAATTACAGCCGCTCGCGTTGAACAACTCGTACCCCGCTTTGGCCTCATCCGACATCTCACCGGTGTCGAAGGGTGCCCCGCGCGAGATCAGCGTTTTTAAGTATTCCGGAATCGCATTGCGGACACCGCCGTTCGAAGGCTCGCCAAAGCCGGCGGCTTCGAACATCTCGACATAGACGGGGTCCTGCTTGATGCGTTCTTGCATCAGACGCATGTCCATATTCATCGAGTATGTCTCGGTGATGCTTTCGCGGGTCACGTCGTTGAGGTTGGTGCCTATGCGCCCGTCATGGAACCACGCTGCCCGCTTGGCGCTGTTGATCAGCGTGGGAACATTGCGGAAATGCAAGCTGCCGGAATAGGCATCCGACAGGGCCTGCCCGTCGGTAAACCCGTTTTCCGGCTGGTGGCAGCTGGCGCAAGACAGCTCGGTGTCGCCGGACAGGCGCGGATCAAAAAACAAACGTTTGCCAAGGGCCGCCTTGGCGGGGTCGAACTCTATGGCTTCTACCGGTCCCGGCTCATCCGCCAGGGCCTGGTGAACCGGGAACGCGACGCTCATCGTCAGCAGCGAAGCTGTCGAAAGCACCGAGAACCATGTTCTGGCTTTGGTCATCATCTAAAAGCCCCTTTATCGCTAATCCGATCTCTCCGGGTGATTGGGGATCGGTATGGCGAACACTAAGGGTCAGTTGTTTCGTGAGAATTTGACCTTTGTTAAGTTTTAAGAAGAGATGTTAAATTATGTTACAAACTCAGGTCATCTGAGACCGGATAATTCGGGCAAGTGACTGAATTTCCATCGGCTTTTGAACCATGATTGGGGAAGCCCCGGCAACGGACACCTCGGCATCATCGAAATAGCTGCTGATCAGAATAGCAGGCAAGTCTGACCGGATTGCGCGCACGGATTCGATCAGGTCCGTACCCCGCAGGCCGGGCATCATCAGGTCGCTGATCAGGATGTCATAGCTTTCCGGAGCTTCACGAAACGCCTCGCGCGCTTTCAACGGATCGGAATAAGCTTCGACACGATATCCGTATCGCGTCAGCAGCCGCCGCGTCACGTAAAGGATGTTCTTGTCATCGTCGACCAACAGGACATGTTCGTCCCCTGCCACTGCTTCGACCTCGGCCTGATCTTCGGGGCTGAGCGCGGGCATCAACGGATAGAACAAGCTGAAACATGTGCCCTTGCCCGGTTCTGAATGCAGTTCGACACGACCACGACATTCCTCGACGCTGTTATGCACGATGGTCAGACCCAGACCTGTGCCTTTGCCGACGGGTTTTGTGGAAAAGAAAGGTTGGAACACTTGTTGCTGCAAATCCTCAGCAATGCCAGGGCCGGTATCGCTGACGTCTAAGCGGATCACCCCAATAGCGCCGTCCGGCAAGTCGTCCAACGCACCCTTGTCGGCCAGGCCGATACGCAACGCAACTTCACCTGGCTGATCGTCCATAGCCTCAAACGCATTGTGACACAGGTTCAGAAGGGTCTGAAAGAACAGTGTGCCGTCAAAATCGGAAAAGGCGGTTTCGACCTCGAGATCAAAGCGCGTCTGAACGCTGGGCGGGGCAGATACCCGGATCAGATCCAGCGCTTCCTGCGTGGCTTTGACCATATCACCGCGACGGGGGTTGCGCGGTCTTTGTCGGGCGAAGGTCAGCATCTTGCGAACCAATGCCTGAGCCCGGCGCGCAGCGATGCGAATATGGTTGACCGAGGTCTGGATGTCGTCATTCCCTTCCGCATCCAGTTCGATCAAATCGGCGTTTCCGGTGATACTCATCAACACGTTGTTGAAATCATGCGCGACCGAGCCTGCCAGAATACCCACAGCTTCCATCTTCTGCACTTGGGCAAATTGCTCATGCGTGCGCCGGGTTTCGGTAATGTCTTCGCCAATCCCGATATAGTGCGTGACTTTGCCGTTCTGATCGACCAGCGGGAAAATCGCAGTTGAAACCCAATAATGGCTGCCATCCTTTCTGAGATTCCGAAACACGCCATACCAGCTTTTACCACGTTGCAATTTCTGCCTTAGATCGGCGTAAACCCCCTGTCCCGAATGTCCCGATTGCAGCATTCTGGGCGTGTGCCCATAGACCTCATCCGCCTCATATCCGCTGAGGTCAAAGAACTTGCGATTGGCATATTCTATCTTCAGCTCGGTGTCTGTGATGATGATCGAAGCCGGACTTTGTTCGACAGCCCGCGCAAGCTTGCGCTCGGCCAGTTCCACTTGCTCGCGCAGTTCCAACTCAGCCTTCAAACGACGATTGGTCCGCAGGATGTTTGAGATCAGCAACGTGGTCAGGATGGCAATAACCCCAACCACCGCTATTAAACCGACCAGCAGAACCGAGAAGCGGCGCACCAGCTGTTCCCCTTCAGAGAACGCCTGAACCATGTCCGACAAGCTTTGATCGCGCTCGGTGATCCACAGTGCCTCCAGCGTAGAAAGCGCCGCAAGCGCGTCACTGTCGTCGACCCGCACCAAAGCATCTATCTCTTCGGCGCGCAGGCCGGCTGCTATGCCCGCCTCAATCTTGGGAATATTCCCGATATATTCCAGCGCCACCCGTTCGATGCGTTGCAATGCATCCAATTCAGTCTGCGACGGCGCGGCGTTGCGGTAGGTTTCGATGGTTGTCAGAAGGTTCTGCGACTGGGATTTTAAGGTCGGCGAGTATTCTGCGTCGTGCCGCAGGACGTAGTTTTTGAAGTTGTGAATCAACCCCCCATAGCCGAAATATCCCCGGATTTCCGATATCCAATAGCCGCGAGGGGTGGTCTCGACTGAATAGCCATGCCAGACCTTTCGCATTTCACCGATCCGGTCTGTCGTTTCGCGCGACATGTACAGGAACACCGACAGGATGAAGACCAACGCGACCCCCATGGCGATGGCCACTCCAAGCGGTGCGGCCATAGATCTTTCGGATGTTTCACCTGTGGCCGTCGCGGGAAGGCTGTGCCTGAAGACCATGATTCCTCCGACCTGATCCTTGCAGTGTGCGTTTACCCTTGGTACCCGCTTCAAGCGAGTATTGCGAAGAGCCTATAGCGCGGCAAATCGCGCAGAAGTCGGGTTGCGGATTCTCTCAGACGATGCCAGCCGAATGCCAGACGTGTTTGACCGTCATGTAATTCTCAAGCCCCTCTGTTCCGCCTTCACGGCCAGACCCGCTGGACTTCACACCCCCGAAAGGAGTTTCGGGCATCGACGCTTCAAGCGTGTTGATCGACAGATTCCCTACTTCAACCTCATCGATCAATCGGTCGATGTAATCCGCCCTGTTGGTAAAGGCATATCCGGCCAGACCGAAAGGGACAGAATTTGCCTGATCGATTGCCTCATCCAATGAGGCCACGGGGTTTATGACTGCCACGGGACCAAAAGGCTCTTCCTGCATGATCCGCGCGGTATCAGGAACGTTCAACAAGACTGTAGGTTGAAAGAAATAGCCCTGATTGCCTATCTGCGCGCCTCCCGTGGCGACAGTTGCCCCTTTGGCCCGTGCATCCTCGACCAATTCGGTCAGGGCAGGCACGCGGCGTTCATTGGCCAGCGGGCCCATCTCGACCCCTGACTCCAAGCCGTTGCCGACAACTGTGGCCGCTGCCCGTTTCACAAAGTCATTGGCGTAGAGATCAAAGATGCTTTGGTGCACGAAAAAGCGGGTCGGCGACGTGCATACTTGCCCGGCATTGCGCATTTTGCGCACCGCACCAGAGGTCGCCGCCGCCTGAACATGCGTGTCTTCACAGACAATGACCGGTGCGTGGCCACCCAACTCCATCAGCACACGCGTATCATGCTGGGCCGCAAGGGTGGTCAAATGCCGCCCAACACCTGTTGAACCGGTAAAAGCCACCAGACGCACGGGGTCTTGCGGTATCAGATATCCGGAAACTTCTGCTGGCTCCCCAAATACCAGGTTCAGAACGCCCGGAGGCAATCCCGCATCTTCAAACGCTTTGGCAATATGTAACGCCCCAGCAGGGGTTTCTTCCGCAGCCTTAAGGATCACCGAACAGCCCGAAGCCAACGCACCAGCGATTTTCCTTGCCGGTTGGCTCATGGGGAAGTTCCACGGGGAAAATGCTGCGATAACTCCGATTGGCAGGTGATGCACCGCGAATTTGTGACCCGGAGCCGCCGGAATGATCCGCCCATAAGTCCGCATGGCCTCGCCAGCGTCCCATTCAAAAAACTCGGCCCCGCGGATCACTTCCAGCCGGGCTTGCTTCAGGGGTTTGCCGTGCTCCAACGTCATTGAGTGCGCAATCGTGTCGATACGGTCCCGCATCAGGGCTGCGGCGCGCAGGATTGTATCCGCGCGTTCACGCGGAGACGTGCGGCTCCAAACGCGGAAACCTTTGACAGCCGCCTCCAACGCATCATCCAGGTCCTTTACCGATGCGCAGGGCAACCGCCCAAGCTCTTCTTCGGTTGCCGGGTTGATCACCGGGATATCGCGGTCGGTTTTTCGCCACGTGCCATCAATGAACAGTTTAAGCTCTGGATACATGAAGCTAACACCTCTTTTAGCCTTTTTTTCAGATCGCTCGATGCTTCGCATTACTTCAAGTGAATTGAACAAATACGGGTATCACTTTGGCGAATAGCTGGCTTGTTTACCCTGCGCTGCCTTGTGCAGTGCCGTTTTAAACGCCCGCCCGGCAGGTGACAGATCATCGTCAGCACGAAAAGAAACACCGATCGGCCCCTGACCGAAGGGCACGCTCCAATCAACTTTGGCAAGGTGACCATGTTCGATATCCTGCGCAACAACCTCGGCTGGCATAAGACCAATCAGGTCGCGCGACTGCAGCAAGGCGCGGTTCGTCAGATAAGACACCGACTCGATCATGACCGGTGGCACATATTGCTGCTGCCCAACAAAGAAATGATCGACCTGACGCCGCAACGTAGTCTCTTGCGGGGGAAGTATCCAACCAAAGGGTTTGGTTTGAGCAAACGTCACGTCTTTGCGACAGACAAGCGGATGCTGAGGGCCAACAACCGCTAAGATTCGATCCTCGAACAATTTTTCCTGCCGAATCTTGTCGCGATGCCGGTGTGAGGGCAGACGGCCAACAACCATATCGATCTCACCCGACAGAAGTCGAGGCATCAGAACTTCGTTCGTGCCCTCGTTGACCTTGACCGCAACATTCGGACGGTCTTCCAGCAACAGTTCAATGGCTGCAGGCAAGAGACTGGTTGATGCAGCAAGCAATGTACCCACAACGACACGACCCGAGTTACCCTCGTTCAGATCATCCAATTCCTGCGCCGCATTGGACACCTGCGCAAAGATCAGTTTACCGTGGCGTATCAGGGTCTCTCCGAAAACGGTTGGCACCACCCCACGATTGGTTCGCGTGAACAGTTTCACCTCGAAATCCAGTTCAAGATCCTGGATCATCTTGGTGGCCGCAGGTTGAGAAATGCCCAATTCTCGGGCCGCGTTTTGAATATTGCCATGCGCACCCACGGCAACAAGCAGACGCAGTTGGCGCAGTTTCAGGCGTGTCAAAGCACGATCAACGATGCGAGAGTGACGCCCAACCATGGTTAAAGCACAATTGGATTATTAAGCTGGTTCAGTTTGGACAGCACGCTCATCGCTGCAAGCGCCGAGCTTCTTGGATTGTCAGGCAGTGCTGCGCCACTGATCCGAAACTGAAAGGTGCCAAAATCGCCTTCAGCCTCGATCTCGTGAATGTTCTTCTGGATCGTTGGGTCTGCGATCAGACGAACTTGTGTGGCATCAAATCCCACTCCTGCCAATGCCACGGCTGCCGCAACATTTGCATTCTTTGGGTAAGACAGCGCCGCCTCGCGGGCAGAACCCTGGAAATGGGTTTTTGCGTCACTCAACTTTTCGAGATCCAGGCTGTGTTCGGCAAGCGATCCTTTCCACCCCGCTGGCGGCTTACGCCCAACATAGGTAACAGATGTGAGCGAACCGACCGCCGCTGCGCTCAGGCAATCCAAAGCTCCGATGGCACCACTGGCCAGATGCAAGCGCCCCCCACCCTGCCGTGCCGCGCTTTCCAACCGATCTGCGGTCTTCCGGTCCGCCAATGCACCGACAGAAACACTGATGATGTCGATACCTTTAGCCAGTATGAGCGGCCCCAAACCGGCCAAGGCCTCATGCCCTGCGCAATCCAAAACCATATCGGTGCCGTCTGGCAAGTCATCAACCGAGCCAACAAATAAAGGCGTTTTTGACTCAACACGATGTGGTCTGACGAGAAACGCCACCACTTCGTGCTCATGCTTTGGTAAGGCGCGCTGAACATATTGCGCAATTGCGCCGGTTCCAATGATTGCTATTTTCATACCTGAATCCTAGACCAGCACAGAAGAAATCTGAATTGGTAAGTTTGTGGTATAATTTTTTCAGATAGCCATTTCTCTGAAATCGGGCTGGATCGACTGTCGCAGTGTGCTTTTCATAGGGCCAAGGACACGGGGACTGCATACTATGAAATACATCAAACACGACGCAAAAGCTTATGCCCGTGAGAACATGACGGGGATCTGGGCTGCGGCGTTGAATCCGTTCAACGAAGACCTGACGCTGGATGAGGCCGGACTGCGCGCTAACATCCGCCATTGGATCGACGATCTGGACATTCAGGGCCTGTTCATTGCCGGAAAACAGGGCGAGTTCTTTTCGATGAGCCTTGAGGAACGCAAGCGGAACTTCGAAATTGCCGTCGAAGAATGCGCGGGCAAGGCTGGCGTGATTGTCTCGGTCTCAGATCAGAACATGAATACGGCGTTGGAATTGGCCCACCATGCCCAGAACTGCGGCGCGGATTACATCGTGCTGCACGCGCCGGTTCTGAGCTTTGTGCAGGATCGCGGTGAGGTTCTTTACCAATATTACAAGCGGTTCTGTGACGAACTGGACATCGGCATCGCCATGTGGAGCCATCCGGACAGCGGTTATCTGATGCAACCCGAAGAATGCGCACGCATAGCGGACTTGCCGAATATCGTGGCCATCAAATACTCAGTCCCTCGTGAGATGTATGTGAAGCTGACACATATGGTCGGAGACAAGATCCATGTCTCAACCTCAGCCGAACATGAATGGCTGGACAATATCCTGGAACTCGACTGGAAGCTCTATCTCTGTTCCTCCCCGCCTTATCAGCTGCAAAGCAAGGTCGATCAGCGGATGAACGAATACACACATTTGGCTTTTGCCGGAAAGGCGGATGAAGCGCGACGTGTGTTTGACAGCCTCAACCCTGTCCGGGATGCCATGAAACGCACGCGCCCGGCGGGTAAACCCACGGCCTTTGGAAAATACTGGCAGGAATTATTGGGTCAGGTCGGTGGCCGCGTGCGTCCGCCGATGCTGGAACTGACCGAGGCCGAAAAAACGATCATTCACAAAGCATTCGACGAATGCGGTCTTCGCGTCTGAAACGGTTACGCGCCAAGCTGTATAAAGAAATCTGATAGCTAGATGCTGAAAATTTCTTTGCCGTTGTGGAAAAACACATCAAACTTTCGACGATAGGGAGTGGGACATGTCGAAACTGCAAGCATTTAACTTCAAGGCCTGGATCGACGAACACCGCCATCTGCTCAAGCCGCCTGTGGGCAATCGTCAGGTTTGGGAAGATGCCGATCTTATGGTCACGGTTGTTGGCGGCCCGAACAAGCGAACGGATTATCACGACGACCCGGTCGAAGAGTTCTTTTATCAGCTGGAAGGCGACATGGTGCTGAAAATCTTTGATGGAGAGGAGTTCTATGACGTTCCGATCCGCGAAGGTGAAGTGTTCCTGCTGCCACCGCATGTGCGCCATTCTCCGCAACGCCCACAAGAAGGCTCTATCGGGCTTGTTATCGAACCAAAACGCCAGACGGGTGAGCTGGACGCCATCGAATGGTACTGCTTCGAATGCGGATCACTGGTGCATCGCGCAGAAATGCAGCTAAAGTCCATCGTTGATGACCTGCCTCCGGTTTATCAGAAGTTCTATGCCTCGGAAAAAGATCGCACTTGCCCAAATTGTCAGGCGGTGCATCCGGGCAAGGAACCACCCGAGGGCTGGGTTACATTGTGAAATAAGATCAAAACAGGGGAAGTCATGAAACATATTGTAAAAATTGCCGCCTCTGCGGCTGTGCTGGCAATGTCATCCGTTGCCGCTCAGGCCGAAGAGTTCCGGTTGGGCCTGATCACGCCGCCACCGCATATCTGGACCAAAGCCGCAGAGGCCTTTGGGGCTGAGTTGAATGAGGCCAGTGGCGGCACGCATTCAGTGTCGGTTTTCCCGGCGCGCCAGCTGGGGAACGAAGCTGAAATGCTGCAGCAATTGCAAACCGGCGCGTTGGACATGGCCTTCATGACAGTCGCGGAAGTGTCGAACCGCGCGCCCGAGTTGGGGGCTTTCTACGCTCCTTATTTGGCAGATGACATTGGGCACGCAGGGCGCATTCTTCGGTCTGACACAGCCAAATCCATGCTTGAGCCGCTACCGGGTCAAGTTGGCGTCGTGGGCTTGGGATATGGTATGGCCGGGCTGCGTCAGATCGTCAGCCGAGGCGAAGTTTCATCCGCCGACGATCTGTCTGGCCTGAAGCTGCGGATCACGCCGTTTACACCTATCCTCGACTTCTACAACGCGGTAGGGGCAGCGCCTACGCCGATGCCATTGCCTGCGGTCTATGATGCTTTGGCCAACGGCCAGGTCGATGCCATCGATATGGATGCCGAGTTGATTTGGGTTCTGAAGTATTATGAGCACGCTGACACCATCGTGCAGTCGGATCATATGATGTTCCCGATGGTTGGTCTGGTATCGGCCAAGGTCTGGGCGGGTTTGTCGGAAGAAGACCGGGCGATGATTTCTGAGCTGATGGCCAAACACGTCGACAGCACCATCGACGCCTATGTCGAAAACGATTCTAAATGGCTGGAGCAGATCGAAGGCACGGGCAAAGCCTACAAAAAGGTCGATGCCTCGTTCTTTGGCGATGCGATTGAAGAGTGGAACGGGATCTGGTCCGAGAAGACCTCTTCCCTTGACGCTTTGCGGCAGACTGCGGCAGAAACAAAATAACGAAAACGGCATGACGGAAAGGGCGCAGGTCGATCCTGCGCCCTTTTTCTCGGGAGAACAGCGATGTTGTATCGGCTGTCGGCTGGCTTGGCGCGGGTCGAATTGTGGTGCGCTGCCTTTCTGGCGGTCTGCATAACCGTTTTGATTTTGCTGAATGTCGTCACCCGCACGGCGGGTAACGCCCTGTTCTGGGTCGATGAACTGGCGATTTACGCGATGGTCTGGATGACCTTTCTGGGCGCGTCCGCCGCGTTGCATCATCGCAGTTCGGTGTCGATTTCCATTCTCTCCGACAATGTGCCGGATCACGCAAAACGGGTAATCCGCAAGACGGTCGATGTCGTTGTGTTCGCCTTCTCCGTCACGATGCTGTGGTTCTGTTGGCTCTGGTTTCTGCCGCTGGACATCGCGCTCAGCGGCTTTGACACCTTGGCTTTTCAAGGACAGACGTTCAATTTCATCTATGCCGAGCCGACACTGACCCTGGGCCTGCCAAAATACCTGTTCTGGCTTGTCATGTGGCTGTTTGCGCTTGGTGCAACTTTGCATTCCACCATGCACTTGCTGAGCGCCCCTACGAAGGGAACGCTAACATGAGTCCCATCGTCTTTCTGGCGACCCTGCTTCTGTCTGTCCCAGTGGCAATCGTGCTGGCCATCACCGCCATCTGGTACATCTGGGAAAGCGGCAACACTGTTCTTTATGACAGCTTCGCGCAGAAAATGTTCGGGGGTCTTGAGAACTATGGCCTTTTAGCCATTCCGCTGTTCATGCTGACCGGCGAGCTTATGAATGAGGGCGGAATGACCCGACGCCTTGTCGCGCTAGCGCGGGTGTTTGTCGGCGGGTTTCGTGGCGGGTTGGCTTATATCAACCTGCTGGCCAATATGTTCATGGCGGCGATCATCGGCTCTGCCACAGCACAGATCGCGGTGATGTCGCGCGCCATGGTCCCTGCGATGGATGAAGAAGGCTATGACAAAGGCTTTGCCGCCGCGACCACAGCCGCTGGTGGCTTATTGGCCCCGGTCATTCCGCCATCGATGATGTTCGTGATCTTTGGTGTGCTGGCCCAGATCCCCATAGGTGATATGTTCATTGCCGGTATTTTGCCGGGCTTAATTCTAGCTGGTGCTTTCGCGCTGGTCATCACTTTGATTGGTTGGCAGCAACAGTTTCCCAAAGGTCGCTGGATGACGCGGGCCGAGGCTTTCCGGTCCCTTATCAGCGCCGCTCCGGCCTTGCTGATCCCGCTGTCGATCATCGGCGGCATCCTGTTCGGGATCGCCACCCCGACCGAGTCCGCCGCGATTGCGTCCCTGATCGCCTTTCTAGTGGGCTGGTTGGTGTATGGCGATCTGAAACCGAAAAACCTAGCCGAGATGTTCAAACGCACCGCTGCCAATGCCTCGATGATCCTGTTCATGATTGCGGCCGCCAGTGTGTTTGGTTGGGTCATTATCTACGAAGAGATACCGCAGCATCTGGCCGGTTTGATCACATCCGTCACCTCGAATCCCTTTGTATTTCTGCTGATTGTAAATCTGGCTCTGTTGCTGGTTGGAATGGTGATCGACGGCATTGCAGCGATTATCCTGATCACACCTATCCTTCTGCCCATTGCAACCGGGTCCTATGACATCAGCCCCTATCAATTCGGCATAGTTGCCTGTTTGAACCTTGTGCTTGGCCTGCTGACACCGCCTGTCGGGATCGGATTGTACATCGCCTCATCCATGAGCGGTACCACACCGGGCTCAATTCTCAAATCGCTCTGGCCCTTCCTGATCGCGGTGACATTGGTGCTGCTTTTGCTCAGCTATTTCCCCAGCCTGTCGACACTGCTGATCTGAGGGGGAACCAAACGCTCATCTTCGCGACAGGAAAAACTTGCGCTAAACTTCACAAAAGTTGTTCGCTAGATTGATCCTAACGCCGTTCTTAGCACTCGCAGGGAAGAACATGCTGCTAGACACCCCAATCTGCAATTTTGGCTGGAAGGCCCCGGACTTCACGCTGAAGGATCCCAACGGCCAACTTTTCACTATGTCCGATCATCTGCGAAACGGACTGTTGATCGCCTTTATTTGCAATCATTGCCCCTATGTCAAAACGCTGGCAGATCGGCTGGCACAGGACACGGACCTGTTGATGTCAAAGGGGATTGGAGTCTTGTCGGTGATGTCGAACGACTATCGCGACTATCCTGAAGATGCACCGGATAGAATGTTGGAATTCGCGCGCGAAAACGGGTTTAACTTCCCGTATCTTGTCGACGAAGAACAAACCGTTGGCCGAGCATATGGCGCAGTCTGTACACCCGATTTCTTTGGTCTGAACGCAAATGGCTTGCTGCAATACCGTGGACGTCTGGACAATCTGCGCCGCGGCGAAACCGGAGCGCGCGTGCCGGAACTTGTCGATGCGATGCTTCGAATCGCCGAAACCGGCCAAGGCCCTCAGGATCAGACACCATCGATGGGTTGTTCAATCAAATGGACCCACGGATGCGTTTAGGAGCAACGCGATGAACGTGCAGTACCTTGTTGCCACAACACACTCTTGACCCGCGCGGCCCTGTCGTTCTTGATAAGATCAATCGTCCCGCGCGGCCCACACGCCGATCTCAGGGATCATACGAAAACGCGAAGAGCTTGGCATCGTCGCGTCTGAGTCATTCGCGGGGTCACATGGCAGATATCTCAGACTGGCTGAGCAAGCACGGCTTATCCAAATACGCCGACGCCTTTTCCCGGCATGAGATCGAGTTGAGCGATCTCTCGGAACTCAACGATGACGACCTGATCACAATTGGATTGCCGTTGGGTCCAAGACGGCGCTTTTTGAAGGCCATCCGCGAAGGCGCGCAGGGACGTTCAGTTCCCGAACGCAATATTGTCGCCGAACGCAGGCAGCTGACGGTGATGTTCATAGATCTTGTGGGCTCGACGCCGTTGTCGCAACAGCTCGACCCCGAAGATCTGGCCGAAGTTTTAAGGCTGTTCAAGGAAACCTGCGCCGCAGCCGTCGCCGCATATGACGGACATATCGCCAGCTATTATGGCGACGGCATCATGGTGTTCTTTGGGTTTCCTCACGCGCATGAGGATGATCCCGAACGCGCGATACACGCGGGCTTGCGGATCATTCGCGAAATCCCCAACTTGCAGACCCACGCACAGCTTCAGGTGCGTATCGGTATCGCCACCGGCCTGGTCGTTGTTGGCGATCTGCGTGGTGAAAAGATGTTCGAGGATGGCACAGCGATGGGCGAAACCCCAAACCTCGCCGCGCGATTGCAATCCATGGCCGACCCAGGCGCCCTAATCATTGCGCCAACGACACACGAGCTTGCGGGCGATACGTTTGAATACGAACGTCGCGGTACATTTCAGTTGAAAGGTTTCGCCAAAGAGGTTGAAGCTTGGCAGGTCACCGGTACGCGCCAAACTCTCAGCCGGTTCATGGCCTCGGATGACACAGCGATGAGCTCGCTTGTCGGTCGAACGCTTGAATACAAAACCCTACACAGCAAATGGGATTTGGCCCGGCAAGGGCATGGTCAAGTGGCGCTAGTGTCAGGCGAAGCAGGGATCGGAAAATCCCACCTGATCGAAGAGCTGAGCCGATCGATTCCCGAAACCAAGTTCCAGCACATCCGGTTTCAATGCTCACCTTATCACGATGCCAGCGCACTGTACCCCGTCATTCGCCAGCTTGAGGCCGCGGCAGAATTGCGAGTGGACGACAGCGCGGCGGAGAAACTGGACAAGTTAAAGCGCTTGTTTGGCGCACCGTCTGACTTCACGCTGAAACTGGCTGCATTACTTCTGTCGGTTCCATTCGAGGATCAGTTGGGTCCGCTGGATCTGACGCCTGATCAGGTGATGAAACAGACGCTGGACATGCTGGTGGATCATCTGCTTGAAACAGCCGGGAAGACTCCGCTGCTTGTGCTGTTCGAAGATGCGCATTGGATCGACCCAACAACAAAATTGATGCTCGACCTTGTTGTTGAACGCCTCGCTGATGCACCTGTGCTGATGGTGATGAGTTATCGCACGGGCTTTGATCCGGGTTGGACCTTCACCTCAAATCTAACTCATGTCGACTTGAAGCAGTTGGGCTTTGAACAAATCAAAGAAATCGTGGACGGCGTCGCCAATGGCAGACCTGTTCCAAAAGCGGCTTATGATGTAATCGCGGCCCGTTCCAACGGCGTTCCACTTTATGTCGAAGAAGTCACCAAGGACCTTATTGAGACCAACTTTCTGATTGATGGCACCGACACATTAGCGGCTGGCGGCGCGTCGGCCTCATCTTCCGTTCCCAAGACACTGCATGATGCCTTGATGGCCCGGCTAGATCGACTGAGTTCGGCCAAAGAAGTGGCCCAGATAGGGGCGGTGATCGGACCAAATTTCTCGTTTCCTCTGATCGCCCAGGTTGCGCGGTTGGACGAAAGGGCGTTGCGGGCAGGTCTGGATTTGCTGGTGGAGGCAGACATCGTGAACAGCTCGGGCACGGTTCCAGAGCAGACCTTTACCTACCGTCACGCCCTCATTCGCGACACGGCATATAACAGCCTACTGAAACGCGAACGGCGAGGGCTGCACGCCCGCGTGGTCGAAGCTTTGAAACAGACCAAACGTCAAGACGCAGCAGTCGGCCCCGAGATACTTGCCCATCACTACACGATGGCAGACATGCCGAAGGAGGCGATCGATCATTGGTATCTGGCTGGGCAACGCTCTGTCGAACGGTCGGCTGCGGTCGAAGCGGTGACACAATTGGGCCGGGCCGTCGCCTTGCTTGAAAAGATGGACGACTCTGTCGACCGGGATCGAAACGAGACCCGCATTCAGGTTCTGCGAGCAGGCGTTCTCCGTTCGACTGCAGGCATTGCGGCCGATAAAACAGGCGCCGCTTACGCGCGAATACGCGACCTGTGCAACCGGCTGGGCGAAACCGAACAGCTTTTCCCGGTTCTCAATGGCCTTTACGCTTATCATTTGGTGCGGGGTGAATACAATCTGGCCAAGGACACTGCAGCTCAATTGCTGGATCTGGCAAAACTTGACGAGGAATCGCATCACACCATGATCGCGCATCGGGCCATGGGCGCCGTGTTGCTGCATATCGGGCATCTGGAATCTGCTTCTGATCACCTGAAACAGGCGCTGAGTTTGTATGATCGGGAACAGCACAGCCGACTGGCCTATGTCTATGGCACTGATCATGCCGCCATTACGTCCTGTTTTCTGAGCATAGCGGTCTGGCTTCGCGGCGAGCCAGACCGTGCCCTTGACATTCAGCTTCAGGCTGTGTCGGCGGCACAGGATTTGAAACATGCACACAGCATGGCGCAGACATTGACCTATCTTTGCATGCTTCATTTGCTGAGGCGCGACCCCCAACAGGTCTATCCTGTTGTGGCACAGCTGGAAGCGTTGGCTGTCAAACATGCGTTCCCGTTTATGACTTTAACAGCCAATGTCTGGCGCAGTTGGGCAGACGCACAGACAAATCCCAACCCAGACTACCTCAGCGTGATGCGCCACGCAGCCGAAGCCTGGTGGGCCAGCGGGGCCGGAAACTACAAACCCTTGTTTCTGACCGCGATGGCCGAGGTTGCTTTGAACGCGCAAGATTCAAGGTCCGCGCTGG
Source organism: Ruegeria sp. HKCCA6837 (assembly GCF_013034475.1). Classification (NCBI taxonomy): domain Bacteria; kingdom Pseudomonadati; phylum Pseudomonadota; class Alphaproteobacteria; order Rhodobacterales; family Roseobacteraceae; genus Ruegeria; species Ruegeria sp. HKCCA6837. The sequence goes on along the minus strand of NZ_WQGD01000004.1, from coordinate 75,290 downwards.
ACCTGCTGAACGAAGCACGTGCGCAACAAGATTTAACCAATGAAGGGTGGGCGCAGGCTGAAACAAATCGGATCGAAGCGCTGTTACAGTCCTCGGACAAGCCAGCCGACCACCTGTTTTCGCACGCCCTGCAATCTGCGCGCGATCAGCAAGCCAGAATGTTCGAGCTGCGCGTGGCCGTAGATTATCTGCGGACCTGTCAGCGCTGCGGGCGTGCGCCCAAGGTTCCCCCTGACATCGCGGGCATACTAGACGCGATTACCGGCAGCACGCAAAACAGAGATGTCGCAGACGCCTTGGTTCTGCTCGAAAATACGCGACCTTCATAAGATCTGGCACCTGCTTTTTGCGTGAAGATGCTTGCGAAGGAGTTGCCCCGACCGAGAATAATCAGTCACTACTGTCACCAAAAGACAGACCTGCCGCCACACAGCTGGATCACTGATCCATGCGTCCTGCATTGTTGTGAAGAGAGCCGATCAATCAATCCTATCCGGGTTGGGGCTACCGTTCGCTCGGATCGCTTTCAGCATAATCACGCAGAACGTCGATGTCCGCGATATCGGCGTGGTTCCTGTTGATCTTTACGCCAACTGTTTTCAAACGCGAAAACGCGCGGCTCAGACTTTCGGGTTTCATACCCAGACGCCCGGCAATCAACATCTTGTCATAGGGCAATTCAACTTCGCAGGTGCCACTTTCGGCTTCACACAAATTCAGCAGGAACTCAGCCACACGCTGCGCGCCTGTCTGCGCCTTGAGTTGCTCAAGCTGAGCGACCAGTGAATGCAGGTGCGTAAAGGTAGCCGCCAGAATTGAGACACCTATTTCCGCGTCCTCTCGCATCAACGACAGCAACACGGGGCTTGGGATGTGCATAACTTCACAGGGGGACACGGCCTCGGCAGATACAGGGTATGGCACATCACGCAGGGCCACGGCCTCACCAAAGCTGTCGCCTCTGGTGAACACGCTCACCACCGCTTCGGCACCTGTCGGAGTAACCCGGAACAGTTTGACCCAACCGGCCAGAACAACATGGACTGCCTTTGCTTCTTCTTCCTGAAGGAAAATTGTCTCACCCCGGTCGTATTGTCGCCAAACGGCCTGACGCAGCAAAGTGTCGACATGCTGCTCAGGCAGGCTGCGCAAAAGCAGTGACTGGCGCGCAATTGCCTTTTGAGCCTCATGTGGCATGCAGGCGTCCCCCTGTTTGTCCGTTCCGGGCAGCGCCCGAATGATCAACCTTAACCAATGCTATGCCAAAGCCCGCTGCGGCGTACCACCCCTATTCTTGTGCCCAAACTTGACAATTGTCATGTCACGACCAAATCCACTGACTTAAGCTCTGCTCAAAGCCAGTTTTCCCGGGAGATGTCAGATGGACTTCGAGCGATTTTTCAGCCAGAGCCTCGATACTTTGAAGAACGAAGGCAATTACCGGGTTTTTATCGATTTGCAACGGCGTTGCGGGGCTTTTCCGAACGCCCGGCAGACCGACGGGCCAGTCCAGCGGGATGTGCGGATCTGGTGTTCAAACGACTATCTGGGCATGGGCCAGCATCCGTCGGTAATCACGGCTATGCACGATGCGCTGGACCGCTGCGGTGCTGGCGCGGGCGGAACGCGCAATATCTCGGGGACCACGCATGACCACGTGCTTCTGGAAGCTGAATTGGCTGAACTGCATGGCAAAGAAGCTGCGCTGCTGTTTACCTCGGGTTATGTTTCCAATTGGGCCGCGTTGGGCACGTTGGCTGCGAAAATTCCGGATCTGATTGTTTTCTCCGACGCGTTGAACCATGCCTCGATGATTGAAGGCATTCGCCACTCACGGGCGCAGAAGGTGATCTGGAACCACAATGACCTTGAGGATCTGGAGGCTAAATTGGCCGCCGCCGACCCCAACGCGCCCAAGATGATCGCATTCGAGTCTGTCTATTCTATGGATGGCGACATTGCCCCGATCAAAGAGATTTGCGATCTGGCCGACAAATACGGCGCAATGACCTATCTCGACGAAGTCCACGCCGTCGGTCTTTATGGCCCACGTGGAGGCGGCATTGCCGAACGCGAAGGCCTGATGGATCGCCTGACCGTTATTGAAGGCACATTGGGCAAGGCCTTTGGTGTGGTGGGCGGCTATATCGCGGCCTCTGCCGCGCTGTGCGATTTCGTCCGCAGCTTTGCCAGCGGGTTCATCTTCACCACCGCATTGCCACCGTCGATCGCGGCTGGGGCTGCGGCCTCGATCCAGCATCTGAAACAATCGAGCGCGGAACGAGACTTGCAAAAACAGCGGGTGGCGCAGGTTCGGGCGCGTCTGGATGCCGAAGGCATTCCTCATTTGCCCAACCCCAGCCACATCATCCCGGTGATGGTGGGCGATCCGGTGAAATGCAAGTTCATCTCGGACACGCTGCTGGAAGAATTCGGCATCTACATTCAACCCATCAACTATCCCACGGTTCCCAAAGGCACCGAACGCCTTCGGATTACGCCGTCTCCGGTTCATACGGACGAGGATATCGACCATCTGGTCGGTGCGCTTTCAGCCCTGTGGCAGCGCTGTCAGATCGCGCGCATGCCAATGGCCGCACAATAGTTCAAAGCACCCCTTTGCTTGAAAAACTGCCGCCCTTCGGGGCGGCTCATTTTTGTTCAGAGCAGATAGAGGACGAAGACGATCAACGCAAAGCCCGTCAGAACCCCGGAAAACCCACGCAGCAAGGCCGGGCTGGTCGCGAGATCCAGATACTGCGCCAGAATGATGCGGCACTTGAGCAGCGCAAGACCCAGAATACCAGCGCCGACGATTTTAGGTCCAAGCGGAAACAGCGTCAGCAGCGCCGATGTTAGGCTGAGCGCCAACAGGGTGAACCACGCGCGTGTGAGCGCGTTTGGGAGCCTCCGGCGGGAGTATTTGTGAAAAGATGAACACGCAGGCATTTTAATTACCCAAGCAGGTAGATCACGGGGAACAGCATGATCCAGACCAGATCGACCATGTGCCAGAACTGCGCGCCTGCTTCGATATTGCGTGGATCGTCGCGCCAGGCCACCACGAGAAGGATTCCGACCCCGGCCAGAACATGGGCGGCGTGGAAGCCCGTCAAAAGGTAATAGAACAGAAAGAAGGGGTGGGTTTCATAGGTGATGCCCTGTGCGGCCTTTCCTGCGTATTCCACACCTTTGATACCCAGGAATACGATCCCCAACGCAACTGCAGCCACTAGAGCAAACCGTGCCTTGAACCGTTCCGCGGCGCGACGCCAGTGCAGAGCTTGCGCGGCCAGGTAACCCGACGTGACCAGCACCGCAGTGTTGAAGGCAGCTCCGGTGCGATAGAGATGCGATTGCGCCTCGGCAAAGCCCACAGGATCGGTCAGTCGCACGCCCATAAAGGCAATGAGGCCAGCACCGAAGACCAGCAGTTCCGATATGATCAGAACCCACATCAGCAACTCGCCAGGTAATTCGTCGATCAAGGAAGCGTTGCTCATGCCCCGACCAGCTGGCGGTAGATTTGAGGCAGGGCCATGGTCAGGCGGTGCGGGTCGGGGATGACAGCGAAACCGCCCTGCCCGAACATGCGTGGGAACCAGCTTTTGCCAGTTTTGTCGATGGTGACGCCAAAAACCGATTGCCCGGCACGGCGCGCCTCACGTACCGCCATGCAGGTGTCTTCAATACCGTGGCGGCCTTCGTAATGGTCGAGGTCGTTGGGCTTGCCGTCTGTAATAACCAACAACAACCGACGCTTGCGGGATTGGCTGGCCAGATCGGCAGAGCAATGGCGGATCGCCGCGCCGAGCCGGGTGTAGTGACCCGGTCGCAGTGAGGCAATACGTTGCTCGACCTTAGCCCCCATTGGTTCATCGAACCGCTTGCAGCGCTGCACATAGACACGTTGACGTTTCAAAGAACTGAACGCGTGGATGGAAAAGTCGTCGCCACAGGCGTTTAGACCCCAGGCAAGCGCGGCCAAAGCCTCGCGTTCGATGTCGATCACGGCGCGACCTGTGACCGCGCTTTCGGTCGAGCGGCTGACATCCAACAGAATCGACACCGCCAGATCACGGGCTTCCGGGCGCGATTGCATCCAGATGCGTTCGTTTGCTTCGCCGCTCGCCATTCGCTCAGTTTCGGCCCGTACCGCAGCTTCGATGTCCAGCTGGTCTCCGTCCAGATGGCCTCGCGTCATCACCCTACCAGGGCGCAGAGCCTCGAACTGGCGTTTCACAGCACGGATACGGCGGGCAGTTGCGGGGTCCTTGCCAAACTCGGCCGCGTCTTCGCGGATATCGGCATCTGAAAGCAGAACATTGACGTGATCCGGCAGATATTGCCCGGTCCGCACGTCCCATTCAGGATAGAGGATCCGACCTGACAAGCGCTCGCGATTCACATCCTCTGGCGCAAGGTCCAGATGCAGTTTCAATTTGGTTGGCGGCGCTTTTGAGATCTGACCCAAGCCGATCTCTTCCTGATCGTCAGCGGCTTTCTTGGCATTGTCAGGATCGTCGTCATCGATGCGGCGGTTGATATTCAGGAACTCGGCCCAACTGAGGATCGCTTCGAATTTGTGTAGTATGAAACTGTCACTGCGCTCGGCCTGATCGGATTTTCGGCGGCGGGCCCGGTGAGTTTTCTCACCAGACTCTTCAGGTTCGCCCTCAGTCTCGGGGTTTTCCACCTCGTTATGTTCGGAAAACCCAACCGCCCGCAATTCGGGCCACAGGGGAACCGGGCGGAAATGTTGATAGCCCCGCGGCGCAGACAGGTCGTTATCTACTGCAGTCAAAAGCTGTTCGGCTCTTGAAGACAGAGGGGCAGGGTCGCCCAGCATATGACGGACAAGCTCTTCTACTGCTGCCTCATCGGGCGGCAGGTCGGGAACGTTACGGTGATGCAGAACGCCCTTGCACAGCTCGGTATAAAGCGGACGGAGCCCGGGGGCGTTATCTAATGTTGCATCGACCATGTTTTGAGCAGCGATCAAGGCGCGCAGGTCAGCGCGTAATGGGTCATCTTCGTCGATGCGGGTTCCGGCATGAGCCGCAGCGGCGGCCAGCCAGACATAAAGCGCGCCATTTGCTTCACGCGCAGGGAACACAGCCAGGCGATCCGGTAGCCGAAGCACTTCACCGTCAAACGATGCGCGGGGCATCAGTTCGACCTCAGTCGCCAATCGGCGCCGCCAGCTTAGGCGGTGGCGCGAAACCTCGGGTGAGACCGGGCGCAATTCAACGCCCGGACTACCCCCAAGTCCTCGAAAAAGGACAGCCAGCCGCCCCGCGACCTGAGACAGGTCAACCGCGGCTCCTTCATGCACCTGGGGTGCATCGAGGCGACTGGCTAGGGTGTGCCACAGTTTCCCGATCGTTTCTTCGGGTTCCCATGGCTCAAAGTCGATCTTGACCATCGGCCGGCCTCACCCAAAGACAGCCGTGACAAGATCGAGGAGCCCGCGTTTGATGTCCTCGTCATCTGTCAGAGGTTCAACCATAGCGGCGAGGATGGCGCGGTCGGTGGACATGCCTTGCGCAATCAGCGTCGCGGCATAAACGACCAGACGGGTGGAAACGCCTTCCTCAAGGTCCTGACCCTTGAGCCCGCGCAGCTTGTTCGCCAGTCGCACCAGCGGTTTGCACCGCTCCAGCGGCAACCCACTTTCCTGAGCGACGACCTGCGCCTCCATTTCAGGCGACGGGAAGTCGAACTCGAGCGAGATAAACCTCTGACGGGTCGAGGGTTTCAGGGTTTTCAGGATATTCTGGTATCCAGGGTTATATGAAGCCACCAGCATGAAGCCGGGCGCAGCCTCAAGCTCTTCACCTGTGCGGTCAATCGGCAGGATACGCCGGTCGTCGGTTAGCGGGTGTAGGACGACGGTGACGTCCTTACGGGCCTCGACCACCTCATCAAGATAGCAGATCGCGCCTTCGCGCACCGCCCGGGTCAGGGGGCCATCGACCCAGACGGTTTCGCCACCTTTCAGCAAATAGCGCCCGATCAGGTCGGCTGCGGCCAAATCATCGTGACAGGCCACGGTGTAAAGCGGGCGGCCGAGTTTGGCCGCCATATGAGCGACAAAGCGGGTCTTTCCGCAGCCTGTCGGACCTTTCAGCAGAACCGGCAGGTCGTTGTTATACGCGGCGCAGAACACATCGCATTCATCGCCTTGGGGCAGGTAGAAGGGGGCGTTTGCCGCCCCCTCATTCAGTTTCATGGAGCCGTCCATATCCATCACTCCGCAGGGGTTTCGGCTGCGCCGGGTTCAATGACCTCTTTCCGGGGCACCCAGATCGAGTAGATGAACAGCAGCGCACCAAGAACCACAACCACACCGGAACCAAGACGCATCCAGTAGAAGACCGCGATCTGGTCCTGCACGTCCATGAAGTAGTCACCAACCACGCGCTGCATGTGCGTTTGCACGGTTCCGCCAAAAGTCAGGACGAAGGTCATAAAGACCATACCGCTGGTCATCAGCCAGAACGAGCCCATGTTCAGCACCTGGTTATACGGATCGCGGTTTTTCAGGATCGGCATAGCATAGGTGAAGATCGCCAAGTTGAGGCAGACATAAGCACCGTAGAAGGCCAGATGGCCGTGTGCGGCAGTGATCTGCGTGCCGTGGGTATAGTAGTTCACCCCATGCAGCGTATGCAGGAAACCCCAGACACCGGCGCCGAAGAAGGCAAGCGTGGCACATCCCAACGACCACAGCAGCGCGGCTTTGTTGGGGTGGTCACGGCGGCCCTTCCAGACCATGACAAAGGCAAAGGCCATCATTGCAAAGAACGGGATCACCTCGAGGCTCGAGAAGATCGACCCGATCCACTGCCAATAGGCTGGCGTACCGATCCAGTAGTAGTGGTGCCCGGTCCCCAGAATGCCCGAGAACAGCGCGGCGGCGACGATGACATACAGCCATTTCTCGACCACCTCACGGTCCACACCGGTCAGCTTCAGCATCAGGTAGGCCAGGATCGAAGCCATAATTAGCTCCCAGACGCCTTCCACCCACAGGTGGACAACATACCACCAGTACTGCTTGTCGAGGGACAGGTTGCCGGGGTTGTAGAAGGCAAACAGGAACAGCAAGGCCAGACCCCACAGGCCCAACAGAAGAATGTTGGAGATGGCGGTCTTTTTGCCCTTCAGGACGGTCATGGACACATTGTAAAGGAACATAAGCGCGGCCACGACGATGCCCGCCTTCACCCATTTGGGTTGTTCAAGGAACTCGCGCCCCTCTTTGCCCAGCAACCAGTTACCTTCGAACAGGTTGAAGACATAGGTGACGACGACACCCAAGGTGCCGACCACAAGAATGATCAGCTGAAGGTAGGCCAGCGTTGGCGAATGGATTTCGCGTTCAGTCTCTTCCGGGATCAGGAAGTACGCTGCGCCGAAGAAACCGAGCAGCAGCCAGACGATCAGAGAGTTGGTGTGCAGCATCCGCACGATGTTGAATGGCAGAAGCTCACTCAGGAAGTTTGGGAATACATAGATGAAACCGGCCAGTAGGCCGCCGATCACCTGTATTGCGAACAAGGCCATGGCTACAGCGAAGTAGGCATAGGCGATTTTTTGGGATTCGTATTTCATTGCTCCGTTCCCTTTCTCAGCCTGCCTCGTTGGGCGGCCAGTCCTGAGCGTCGATATTGTCCGTCCAGATCAGGAAGTTGGTCAGATCACGGATTTCTTCGTCGCTGAGGTTGAAATTGGGCATTTGTCGGCGGCCGGGAATGCCGGTCGGTTGTGCTTCCATCCAGCCCTTGAGGGATTCAAAGGCCGATTCCGGGTCATCCAGAACGCCCCAGCGGGTCATCACATTGCCCACTTCGGGAGCATAGTAAGCCCCTTCCCCAAGGATCGTGTGGCAGTTGATACAGGCGTGTTTTTCCCAGACATGCTTGCCGCGGATCACGCTTTCATCAAGTTTGGCGGCGTTTTCCGAGTTAACGATATACAGGTGCGAATGGGCCGACAGGGCCAGAAAGATGAGGATGAAGAACAGTGACCCGCCATAGAATATATTGCGAGCCATGCTCTTTGTCATGACTTCTCGCATCGCGCTCTCCTTTGCGCAGATTAGCTAGTATTTGCACAATGGCGGGAGGCGCGCAGCGGTGCCTTAACGAAAGTCAAGACCACGAAACTGATCACGCGCAGGTGGCTGAAATTGCTAACAGGAAACCAAAATACGCCCTGAAATTGACTTAAATTCATACAATGGTAACAGGTACGGCGCGAAATGGCGGAAGTGTTAATCAACGCTTCTGATCAGCAGTAATATGTGACGGGTTTATCAATGGCGAACTATTCATATATCGGCTACGATCCGGGGGTCATTTTGGTCAATTTTACCGGTTTCAGCACTGGCACTATTACGCTTTCCGGGACCTATGATGCTGCTACGGACCGTCGGGTCATTGACGTAACTGACACGGCCGGTGGCACACTGGTCAATGGCGACCCAGACAACGGAACCGACTTTAACGGCGATCGATTCAACAACGAATTCGGCGACGACCTGACCCAATTCGGGGTCGTGACCAGCCTTGATGGGTCAGTTACGATAGATTCGGGCGCTATCTATCTTGAGGAATCTTATAGCCTCGCCAAACCCGGCGGCGGCACCATCGATGTATTTCGGGTCGAAGTTGAAGGTAATCTGGTTGGATACATCACCTCAGAACCGCTGGTCCCCGGAACGAACTATTCCTTTGTCAGATCGAACGTCACCCCGACAAACGCACCGGATACGTCTGACCCTACGGCGATTGTCGATGTTCCCTGCTTCGCAGCAGGAACACAGATCACGACACAGGACGGACCTGTCTCAATCGAAAATCTAAGGGTCGGCGATCTGGTCGTAACTGCGGATAACGGATCGCAAAAAGTTCGCTGGATTGGTGCGCGTAAATTGAATGTTGCGGATCTGGTCGCGCGTCCCAAGCTGAAGCCCATTCGGATTGCGGCAGGAAGCCTTGGCAGTGGCTTGCCCAAACGAGATCTCGTGGTGTCACCACAACACCGCATGATGCTGCGTTCACCAATTGCAGTGCGTATGTTTGACAGCGCAGAGCTTCTGCTTCCGGCGCACAAACTTGTTGGCATTCCCGGCATCACGGTTGAGACAGATGCGCGAGACGTTGTCTACTACCACATTCTTTTCGACCGGCACGAGATCGTCTTTGCCGAAGGTGCACCTTCCGAAAGCCTGTTTACCGGCACGCAAGCTTTGGCCAGCATCCATCTAGATGGTCGCGCCGAGATCCTTGAACTGTTTCCGGAGCTTGCGCAACCGGGTTACGTCCCTCAACCAGCCCGTCAAATTCCAGAACAAGGCAGACGCGCACGCGCGCTCGTTTTCCGCCATATCAAGAATGAACGCCCACTGATCTCTGACAATTAGGTCGGGCCGGATCGGGTTTTTCAGCTTGGCCTGGATACCCGAGGTCCTGTCAATGCAGGCCACATGGCAAAGACATACAGCCCAACAGCTGCAATCCAAAGGCCATCAGCCGCCAGCATGGCGGCCATGTAGCCCCCTGTAAGCTCTGACCCCAGCCAGCGCACCAGAGCCGCCGCTGCCATAAGACCGTATGCGACCACCATCGGAGAAGGCGCAACCAGAGGACGCCCGCTGTGACCCAGGGCGGCGCGACTCATAACGGCCAAAGTCATACCGCCAACACACCCAATTCCCAGAATGTGAAGCGCGCCGATCTCGTTGCCAAACCTGACCGTTGCCAGGCCCCAGAGAATCAGCCCCAATGCCAGCATACCTAGCCCCAGATGTAACGCGATAAGGATAGGCCTACGCAGAGCCCAGCCAACCCTCCAGCGCGCCATACGCACCAGTTGAACACAGCCCAGCAGAAGGGAAACACCACCCGCCACCGGGCTTATGTTAAATGTCAGCACGAGCAGAGGCAAAAGCAAGGCCAAGATCATCACCGCTTTGTCCACTTGCGGCACGGAAACGGGCCAGGACGCCTCGGGCTGACCTTCCCGCTTCATTGCGTTGCGAGTAAAAGCAGGCGTAATCCGACCCCCTAAAATCGCAATCATCGAACATATGCCAAGCAAGCCCGCCCGAACGCCTGTGATCAAGGTGTCCGAAGTGACCCCGATCCAATCCAGGTGGATCAAAAGATTGGCGGTCCAGATCAAACCGAGAAGATACAAAAAGACAATGTTCTGCGGCTTGGGACGTCGGATCAACTGGCTTGCAACCTTCAGCGCCAGAATAGGCACGAAACTCAGATCCACCAAAGCGACGGTCACGGGGGACAACGAACCGGAAAACCAAACTGCAATCCGGCCAGCAATCCAGAGTAACGCCACCACAGTGATAAAGCGTGCCCGCGCCTCCGGCGCTCCGGTCCAATTTGGGACAGCTGTCAAGAAAAACCCGCCCAATGCTGCCGTTGCATATCCAAAGATCATCTCGTGCGCGTGCCACATAACAGGTGGCATGGCATAGCTTTGGTTTACAAACGGCAACAACCCATCCAGTGAAGCCAACCACACGCCCCAGGCAACGCCCGCGAATACACCGTAAAGGCCTGCTAATAGGAAAAAGACACGAAAACCCTCACTGAAAACGCGTGTAATTACGGAAGACATCCCTTCTCTCCATAGCCTCGCTTGTCGTTGATCAAGCTCTATCGCAGCAGCAGGTGCACGGACTTAACAGAAATCAAGACGCCCATAAAACATGTGTGAAAATGTCGAGTTTTATTGGCGTTTCGACACTTGAATTTTACCTCGAAGTCTCAGTTTGCGCTCTTGCCGTTGACTTTGGTCAAGGATGACATCTCCGTGATGGCTCAGTCTCTCTCCTGCCTCACCACGCAAATGGAGAGTGATCATGTCACTTGGAATCAGCTACAACAAAACTGGCCGCGCATTGGGGGTCGGATTGGCAATGTTGTTGGGCAGCGTCGCTGCTCCAACCTTCGCCGAAGAGCCAACTCTCAGCAAGGAAGCCTTTGAATCATCCAAACAACTGTACTTTGAACGCTGCGCCGGGTGTCACGGTGTGCTGCGCAAAGGGGCGACAGGTAAAAGCCTTGAGCCATTGGTGGAAACCAAAAACGCCGACGGTACTGTGACCGAATCCGGCACTCTGAAACTGGGTCAGGAACGGCTTGAAAAGATCATCGCCTGGGGCACCGAAGGCGGGATGAACAACTTCTCGGACGTTATGTCCGAAGAAGAAATTCGCGATATGGCGACCTACATCCAGATGGAGCCGCCCCAACCGCCGGAAATGTCGCTTGAACAGATGATGGCGACCCGCAAAGTCTATGTCGAACCCGAAGACTACCCGACAGAGCCGCTGCACGGCCGCAACTGGGAAAACTTCTTCGTGGTCATCGAACGTGACGTGGGCAAGGTGGCCGTGATCGACGGTGACACCAAGGAAGTTCTGGCGCACATCCCGACGGGTTACGCGGTGCACGTTCTGAAAGCCTCCGAACACCATAAACTGGAAGAGCCGGAAAACCCGGGCCGCTTCTGGTACACGATGGGTCGCGACGGCAAAATGACCAAGATCGACCTTTGGCAGAACCCCGAAAACATGCTGGTGGCCGAAGTGACCATTGGCTATGACGCTCGCGACGTGGCAGTTTCGGGCGACGGTAAATACGTGATCGGTGGGGCCTACTGGCCTCCGCACTTCGCCATTGTCGACGCCGAAACCATGGAGCCAAAGAAGGTTGTCTCGACCCGCGGCTACAACGTCGATGGGGACTATGTGGAAGAGGCCCGCGTGGCTGCGATCTACACCACTCCAAACGAACCCACCTGGATCGTTGCCGTGAAAGAACTGGGTCAGTTGTGGCAGGTCGATTACACTGATCTGGAAAACCTGCGGATCGACAAGATCGACAGCGCCAAGTTCCTGCATGACGGGTTCTTTGACCCAACTGGCCGTTACTTCCAGATCGCTGCAAACGCTTCCAACAAGATGGTTGTGGTCGATACCGAAACCCACAAGCTGGAAGCTCTGATCGACACCGCGCCGCTGCCGCACCCCGGCCCGGGCGCCAACTGGGATGATCCGAATTGCGGCCCTGTTGCCGGTACAACCCACCTGGGTGAAGGCACCGTGACCGTTTGGAGCAACGACCCCGAAGGTCGCCCGGATGATGCCTGGAAGGTCTGCTACGAAGTCGAAACCGACGGACCCGGTCTGTTCATTCGGACACACCCGGAATCAGACTACATCTGGGCTGACCAGACCAAGCACCCCGAGCCTGAGATCCAGCAATCGGTGCAGGTCATCGACAAGGCAACCGGTGAGATCGTGAAAACGATCCAGATCACTGAAGAGGAAGGCAACGTCGCCGTCCACTTTGAGTTCAACCAGGATGGGTCTGAGGTCTGGGTTTCCAAGTGGAACCGCTCGACCTCGAAAGAACCAAACGGTGAGATCGTGATCTTTGACGCCAAGACGCTGGAAGAAATCGGCCGCGTGAAGGGTCTGTTTGCGCCCACCGGCAAGTTCAACGTCTACAACCGGTCAAACCACGTCACCTGACGGATTTACACATGAAACAGAAAGGGCGGGCCCCTCGCCCGCCCTTTCTTCGTTTTCCCCATCAGCTAAACGCGTCGGCCTAACACGCCGCGCCAGTCAAGACAGCCAAGACGGAGCCCGGATATGACCTCCGAACCTGATAAAAAACCACCGATCTGGCGCCGGTATTTCCTATGGGGGATGCCCGTGGCCGGCATTGCCGCAGCCTTTGCTGCCGGTATCATCTTCTGGGGTGGGTTCAACACCGCCATGGAAGCCACGAACACCAAGGAATTCTGCGTCTCGTGCCACGAGATGCGCGATTTCGTCTACGAGGAATACACCGGTACGATCCACGATGTGAACCGATCCGGCGTAGGGGCTGTCTGTTCAGACTGCCACGTGCCCAAGGACTGGACCCACAAGATCATCCGCAAGATAAAGGCCTCGAAAGAGCTCTATGGCAAAATGGTCGGCACCATCAACACCCGAGAAAAGTTCGAAGCCAAGCGCGTGCATTTGGCGATGAATGAATGGGAGCGGATGAAAGCCACCGACTCTCGCGAGTGCCGAAACTGTCACGATTTTGAATCGATGATGCCAGAATTTCAAAAACCCCGCGCCCGGCAGCAGCACCTAAACGCGATGTCCGCTGGTCAAACCTGCATCGACTGCCACAAGGGCATCGCGCATTCCGACGCACGTGACCGGGCCGACGAAGAGTATCTCGAAAAACTTGAAGCTCCGAATCCTGATTTCATTCGCGAAATCCCCGCCGAATACCTGGCCAGCCTTGAGCGGGTCGAAGCCAAGGAGGCAGCCGAAGCCGAAGCTGAAAAAGCCGCACGTGTGGCGCAGCAAGAGGCCGTTCAGGCCCAGATCGCCGCGGCTGTCGATGCCGCCGTGGCCGAAGAACGCGCCAAAGCAGCAGGTGAAGAGGCCACAGCCCCCGCAGGTGGAGGCAGTGATGTCGGAACAGGCATCGATTGGGCGGCTGTTCCAGGTGCGGACATGAAACTGTTCTATCCTGGTCAGGCTTCGTTTGAATGGGTTCAGAACGGCAGGTCCCACGGTGGCGCGCGGCCGTTGACCAAGGGTGGCGATCAGTGCACCACATGTCACGCCAAGGAACTGGATGCGATCGGCAACAAGATCGTTGCGGGAGGCGAACTGGAGCCTACCCCGATCCCCGGCAAGCGCGGTGTGATCGACGCAACCGTCCAGGCAGCGCATGACGACGAGAACCTTAATATCCGCTTGCAGTGGCCGGAAGCTGGTCACAACCCTGCCCCGTTTGTCGATGGTGGCAAGATGGACCCCGACAACCAGATCAAAGTCGCCATGATGATCACCGGTACAGGAATCGAGCTGGGCGATCAGGTGGGCTGTTGGGCGTCGTGCCACGCGGATAACTCTTACATGCCGTTTGATCCCGGTGCCGATGCAATTGCCGCCAATGCGGATGCGGCAGGCCGACTTAACACTCAGGACACCGTGACCAAGTACATCAGCGAAAGCCGCACGGATGTCGAAATCAAAGGGCGCCGTGGCAAGGCACTGGGCGGTTGGGACAAGCTGCAGGCTGCGGATCAGATCGAGCAGTACTTGGCCGACGGCACCTATCTTGACCTGATGCGCGTCTATGCAGACGGCAGTGCCACCAATGGCTACTTGCTGGAGCAACGCGTGGTCAATGACGGTGAAATCACGGCCTCAGCCAGCTTGGAGGCTGGTATATGGACCGTGGTTTTCACCCGCCCTCTGAATTCGGGCGCGCCAGGAGATGTGCCGCTGGAGGCAGGCCAGACCTACACTGTTGGGTTTGCCATCCACGATGACTTTGCAGCCGCAAGGTTCCACCACGTGACGCTGGATACCAGCTTGGCACTGGACGACGACAGCGCGTTCATCAACGTGGTCAAACAGTAAAGGAAAAGGGCCGGGCGATCCGGCCCCTTCCACCAAGAAGAGGAGACTTGGACGATGAAACCCCCACGCCTTCTTCCCGCGTTGCTGCTCCTGGCCGCTCCAGCTTGGGCGGGTGAGACCGCCGAGCTGTGTGCCGAGGCAGAAGAGCGTTATATCGAGCTGTTTGGTCAGCCTTCATCTGCCGTTGAGGACGCCGAAGTGGTTCTAATGTATAAGTACAATTTCTGCCCGTTCGAGCTGACCGTAAAGGCAGGTACAACTGTCCGCTGGGTGAATGTCGACACACGAACCAGCCACTCAGTTCTTTTGAAAGATGGCAGCGAACCCGAAAGCGACCGTTTGTTCCCTGAGGAATCGGTTGATCTGACGTTTCTCACACCTGGCCCGCAGGAATATCTGTGCGGCCCGCATTGGGAGACTCAGAACATGATCGGAATGATTACCGTCGAACCCTAAAGCAATAAAATACAGGCAAAAAAGACAGGAGCGTGGGCGCAAATCCCGCGCTCCTTAACTTTTGTCAAGGAGGTTGGTTTGCGATTGCGCCACCTTGCTCTCATGACACGCCCGGCAGGCCCAACGACGTCCCTATTGCGCAAGGCAGATCCGGGTTTCGATGACACTCAGACCAAGCGAGTTTGCACATGAGCGGTAAGGTTTTTCTGATTGGCGCAGGCCCTGGCGATCCCGAGTTGATGACCCTACGTGCACTACGGATGCTGCAAGAAGCAGATGTGGTGGTCTATGATCGGCTGGTGTCTGCCGACATCCTGAACCTTCACGCGGAAGGCGCACGGCTGATCCCGGTTGGCAAAGCCCCCAAGTGCCATACGGTTCCACAAGACCGTATCAACGAAATTCTGCTCGAAGAAGCCAGTGCAGGACATAAGGTTGCTCGTCTTAAGGGCGGCGACCCTATGATCTTTGGCCGCGGCTCAGAGGAGGCTGCGTATCTGATGGCCCACGGTGTCGCTGTCGAATATGCGCCGGGCATTACGGCGGCACAGGGTGCGTCCGCTTCAACCGGTGTTCCGCTGACCCATCGCGGGCTGGCGACCTCGGTGCAGTATGTCACTGGGCACCGTCAAGCTGACAAGGTGCTGGACCTCGACTGGAAACGTCTGGCCGATCCGGACTCGACGCTGGTGGTTTACATGGGTGTTGCCAATATCGGCCAGATCGCCATGGGCCTGATGACTGAAAACCTTCCCGGGTCCACACCGGTTCTGGCTGTGGGCAAAGCGACCACACCGGATGAAAGCCGCATGGTATCTCGGCTGGACCAATTGGCTACCGACGTGCGCGAGGCCGGGTTGAAAGCACCCACGCTCTTCATAATTGGCAAGGTTGTGTCGCTTTACGCAGAACGGCCTGTGGCCGAGCTTTTGGAGCAAGCCAATGGCTAAGCTGGGGCGCAGAGCAAGTGCGATAAGCTGTGGCGTACAGCGCCCTGTCGCGCGTCGGCACTCGGTGCCTTCGGTGTTGCTGACAACGGCTGTTCTCATTGCGACATCCGCCTTCGCCGCTGACACCCTCGACCCCAACGCCCTGAAACGCCTTGTCCACCAGGACTGCGGCTCTTGCCACGGTTTGTCGCTTAAAGGCGGTCTCGGCCCCGATCTGCGCAGCGAGACGTTGGAACATTATGATGCGGACGTCCTGACCGGCGTCATCCTTGACGGCATCCCCGACACTGCGATGCCCCCATGGCGGCCCCTGATCAGCGAGGAAGAGGCCGAATGGATTGCCCGCTACCTGCTGGAACAGGAGGCACAATGAAACACCTCATACTCGGCCTTGCAGCCTCATTGATGTTGACCACCGCACACGCCGAACCCACAGCGACCGGCGATCTTGGTCTTGTGATCGAACGCGCCAAGGGATCGGTCCTATTGATCGATCAATCCGACCGTGCAGCTCTGGCCCGTATCGAAGGCTTGGGCGATTTGTCCCATGCCTCGCTGGTCTATTCGCCTGATGAACGCTTTGCTTATGTCTTTGGCCGTGACGGCGGGCTGACCAAGGTTGA
The DNA here is from genome assembly GCF_013034475.1 of Ruegeria sp. HKCCA6837. Taxonomy (NCBI): domain Bacteria; kingdom Pseudomonadati; phylum Pseudomonadota; class Alphaproteobacteria; order Rhodobacterales; family Roseobacteraceae; genus Ruegeria; species Ruegeria sp. HKCCA6837. Next base: position 58,785 of record NZ_WQGD01000004.1, on the reverse strand, counting down.
CATCGTCACCCGCCAGATCGTGAACCGCGTTGTTCAAGCGGGCAACGCCATTGGCGGTGCCATCTCGGACGATGGCACACTTGTTGCCGTGTCGAACTACGAACCCGGTGGTGTGCGTGTGTTTGATGCTGACACGTTGGAAATGGTTGCGGACATCCCCACCGACAGCAAAACCATCGGTCTTGTGGACGCGCCAGGACGTCGGTTTGTCTTCACCATGTGGGACACGGGCGAGACATGGATTGCCGATTTCGCCAAAGGCGAGCCTGCGATCACCAAGATACCTGACATGGGCAAGAACCCCTATGACGCGCTGATCACCGCCAATGGCCGCACCTATATCACCGGCCTGTTTGGCGAAGACGGTCTGACCGCGCTTGATCTATGGGCCGACACTCCGGAGCCCATCCGTGTGCTGCCTGATTATGGGCGCGGGCAAGAGGAAATGCCGGTCTACAAGATGCCCCATCTGGAAGGCTGGGCGCTGACGGGGCGCGAATTCGTGCTGCCCGCGGTGGGCCATCACGAGGTGCTCTGGGTTGATGCCGACACTTTGTCCGAAACCGGGCGCACCAAGACACACGGCCAGCCGGTCTTTGCGATGGCGCGCCCGGACGGGCGACAGGTTTGGGTTAATTTCGCCCACCCGTTGAACGACACCATTCAAGTGATCGATAGCGTCAGCAAAGAGATCATTCACGAATTCAAACCCGGCCCCGCCGTGCTGCATATGGAATTCACGCCGCGCGGGCATGAAGTCTGGATCAGCGTGCGCGATGCCAACAAGGTGATAGTCTATGACACGCAAAACTTTGAAAAACTGCGCGAAGTCGATGCCGATAGCCCTTCGGGCATCTTCTTCACGGCCCGCGCGCACAAGACGGGGCTTTGACGGATGCAGCATATCACCGACCCAATCGATTGCCGCCTGTTGGACGACTTTCAGCGCGATTTCCCGATCACAGAGCGCCCTTTTCAAGTGCTGGGAGACGCGCTGGGATTGGACGAAACCGAAGTACTTGATCGCCTGACCCGGATGCGTGCCACCGGTCGCATCACGCGAGTTGGTGCAACAATCACGCCCGGCGCGGTGACGGCCAGCACTCTGGCAGCTGTGTCCGCCCCGGAAAATCGGTTGGAAGAAGTTGCCGCCCTGATCGATGCCGAACCTGGGGTGAACCACAATTACCAGCGAGAGGATGCCTGGAACCTTTGGTTTGTCGCAACAGGCCCGGACCGGGAACATGTCAACGAGACACTGGCCCGGATCAGCCGGACCTCGGGGTTGCAAGTGCTGGATCTGCGTCTTGTCCGGCCGTTCAACGTGGATCTTGGGTTTCGCATGACTGCTGGCGCCAGGAACGTTCCTAGTGCGCGCAAAGTCGACGCATCGGCCATGCGCGACGGAGATCGTTGCTTGCTGCAGACACTAAGCTCGGGCCTTTCACTGGTCGCGGAGCCCTATAAGGCTCTGGCCCGTTCATTGAACCGGAACGTGGATGATGTGATGGCGCGGATCGTTGCCTTGCACACCGCCGGTATCATTTCTCGGCTCGGCGTTATCGTGCGCCACCGGGCACTGGGGTGGTCCGCCAACGCGATGGTCGTTTGGGATTTGCCAGCGGAACAAATTGACACGGCCGGTCCGGCGCTGGCCGCCTATCCCGGTGTCACGCTGTGCTATGAGCGCAATCCGGTTGAAGATGTCTGGCCCTATCGCCTCTATTCGATGATCCACGCCCGGAACCGGAACGAGGCTCTGGGTGTGCTGGCTGGCGCGATAAAGTTGCCCGAGTTGGCCGGCGCGCGGAACAAGGTTCTGTTTTCGACCCGCTGTTTCAAGCAGACCGGAGCCTTGATTCAAGCGCGGGAGGTTGCCGCATGACTCTGGACGACAAAGACCGCGCGATCCTGAACCGGATGCAGGACGATCTACCGCTCACCTCAAACCCATATGCGGCTGTAGCCGAGGGCCTAGGCCTGTCCGAAACCGAGCTGTTAGAGCGTCTGACACGGCTGAAGGAAGACCGTGTCATCACACGCTTTGGCCCGTTTTTCGACGCTGCTGCTATGGGCGGGGCCTTCTGCCTTTGCGCCATGGCTGTTCCGACTGAAAATTTCGAAACCGTCCTGACCAAAGTCAATGCGCACCCGGAGGTCGCCCATAACTATGAACGTACGCACCGGCTGAACATGTGGTTCGTGCTGGCCACCGAAACACCTGAGGGGATCGAGGCCGCCGCCGATGCCATCGAACGGGAAACGGGGATCGATGTTCTCCGTTTCCCCAAACTCCAGGAATTTTTCATTGGCTTCCGGGTGGCAGCATGATCGATGCAACCGACAGACAGATTATCGAGGCGTTGCAAGGGGGCTTACCCTTGTCGCCGACCCCGTATGCGCAGGTTGCCAAGGATCTTGGGCTACAGGAAACCGATCTGCTTGAACGGCTGACAGCCCTGAAAGCACGCGGTGTGATCCGTCGCATTGCTGCGGCACCCAATCACTACAAACTGGGCATGACCTCGAACGGCATGACGGTTTGGGATGTGGACGATGCCTGCATCACCAAGCTGGGTGCACAGATCGGTGCGCTGCCCTTTGTGACCCATTGTTATGAACGGCCCCGCGCCCTGCCCGACTGGCCTTACAACCTGTTTGCCATGGTGCATGGCACCAACTGCGATGAGGTTGAACAAAAGCGCGCCGAGATCGCCGCAATTCTGGGCGACGCCTGCCGGGCCAAGGATATCCTTTATTCCACGCGCATCTTGAAAAAGACCGGGCTGCGCCTTAAAAAGAAAGGCTGAGACATGTTCCGCCTGACAGAGTACATGCACCAACTGGTCAACCCGACCCCGGTGCGCAAACGCCGCCCGGGCCCAGTGAAGCCGGTGGTGATCTGGAACCTGACGCGACGCTGCAACCTGAAGTGCCGCCATTGCTATACCGTCTCAGCAGATGTGGCGTTCCCCGGTGAGCTCAGCCATGAGCAAGTCATGGTGACCCTTGAGGATCTTGGCCAGTTTCGCGTCCCGGCCTTGATCCTCTCGGGTGGGGAGCCGCTTGACCGGTTCGATTTCTTCGACATCGCCAAACGTGCCCGCAATCTGGTGCCTATGCTGGCTTTGTCGACCAACGGCACGCGGATTTACGAGGAAACCGCCGATATGATTGCCGATGTGGGGTTCAACTATGTGGGCATCTCTCTGGACGGAATTGGAGCAACGAATGACTGGTTTCGTGGCGTCGAAGGCGCTTTTGCTGACGCCTTGCGCGGTGTGCGTGAATGCAAGAAACGTGGCATCAAGGTCGGCCTTCGGTTCTGCCTGACCGAAGGCACGCAGCATCACTTGCCTGACTTGCTGAAGCTCTGTGATGAAGAAGGGGTCGACAAGTTCTACTTGTCTCACCTCGTCTATGCCGGGCGGGGCGACAAGAACCGAGGCGAAGACGCCGCACATCAACTTACTCGCAAGGGATTGGACCTGCTGTTGGAGCGCGCGTGGGAAGCCGCGTCAGGCGGGCGACCGTTGGATATCGTGACCGGCAACAATGACGCCGATGCAGGGTATTTCCTGAACTGGATCCGTGCTCACTTTGATGCCGAAAAGGCCGCGCATGTGCGTACGCATCTGGCCGCATGGGGTGGAAACTCCAGCGGGTTGGGAGTCGCCAATATCGACAATCTGGGTCGGGTTCATCCGGACACCTATTGGTCCGATTACACAGTCGGCAACGTGAAAACCAAACCGTTTTCCGAGCTTTGGGCCAGCGATGACCCGATGCTGGCCATGCTTCGCACCCGCCCTCGCCCACTGAAAGGTCGCTGCGGTGCGTGTGAGCTGAAGGACGTCTGCGGTGGCAACACGCGTATTCGCGCCTTGCAACTGACAGGCGATCCCTGGGCCGAAGATCCGGCCTGTTACCTGTCTAACGAAGAAATCGGCGTGGATGACGCAGGAGAGCGCCTGCAGGTCACGCCGTTCCGGGGGAAAAGCCATGATCCGGCGCATCAGTTTTTTTGACAAGCTTTGTCTGCTCTCTCGTACCGTTCAATTTGTGGCCTGTGTAGGAGCCTCCGGCGACCGTATTTGTAACAAGAAGAAGCAAGGCATCGGTCTGTTCCTTGCCAGCACAGCATTTATGGCGGCGGGTGCGATGGCGCAGGCGGATGCGCAGACGGACTATGCTGAGCACTGCGCCTCTTGCCATGGCGAAAATCGTCTAGGAGGGGTAGGGCCAGCTTTGATCCCCGAGACGTTAAAGCGAATGCGAGGACCGCGGGTCGCAGCGGTGATCGCCGAAGGTCGCGCGGCGACACAGATGCCCGCGTTTTCACATGAGCTGGACGCGTTGCAGATCGAAGAACTGGCGGGGTGGCTGAAATCACCGCTGGAGAGCGACCCGGAATGGGGCGAAGCCGACATCATGGCCAGCCGTATTCTGGACGAAGACTACACCCCAGTCGATGCACCGGTCTGGGACAGTGATCCGATGAACATCACGCTGGCGGTTGAGACCGGCGATCATCACGTCAGCGTTCTGGATGGTGACACGTTTGAAGTGCTGGACCGGTTCGAGACACCCTTTGCCGTTCATGGTGGGCCGAAATTCAGCCCCGATGGCCGATACGTTTTCATCATGTCCCGCGATGGCTGGGTCCAGAAATACGACATCTGGGCGCTGAAGCAGGTTGGACGCGTGCGTGCGGGCCTCAACAGCCGCAACATCGCCATGTCAGGCGACGGAAAATGGGTGGCCGTTGCAAATTACCTGCCCAACAGCCTGACCCTGCTGTCGACCGAGGACCTTTCGGTTGCCACCGTCATTGAAGTCAAAAGCAAGAAGGGGGTGCCCAGCCGGGTGTCTGCAGTCTATCAGGCTCCACCGCGGGAGAGCTTTGTTTTGGCCCTGAAGGATGTGCCCGAAATTTGGGAGGTGTTCTATGGGGCCAATCCGCCGCAATTCGGTATCGGGCATGATTTCCGCATTGAGGGGCAGTTCAAGAATCCCAACCCTTTCCCTGTGCGCAAGATTACCACGCCAGACTATCTGGACGATTTCTTTTTCGACCAGAGCTATGAGTTTGTCATGGGGGCATCCCGTGATGGCAAAGGCGGCCAGGTGATTGATCTGGTGATCGGGCACAAGGTCGCCGATCTGGATCTACCGGGGATGCCGCATCTTGGTTCTGGGATTACATGGAAACATGGTGATACGACCGTGATGGCAACGCCGCACCTGACCGACGGCACAGTTTCCGTGATCGACATGGAAAGCTGGGAAACCGTCAAACGGATCAAGACAGAGGGACCGGGGTTCTTCATGCGCAGTCATGAAAATTCACCTTATGTCTGGGCCGATGTTTTCTTTGGCCCAAACAAGGATGCGATGCATGTGATCGACAAGCAGAGCCTTGAAATCGTGAAAACTCTGCACCCCGCGCCAGGCAAAACCGTGGCTCATGTGGAGTTCACCAAAGATGGTAGCCACGCGCTGGTTTCGATCTGGGAGGATGATGGCGCAGTGATCGTCTATGACGCGCAAACGCTGGAAGAAGTCCTTCGCCTGCCGATGCGCAAACCGTCTGGAAAGTACAATGTCTGGAACAAAATCACCTTCTCGGAAGGCACCAGCCACTGACGGCAAATGGCCGGTTTGGAAACTGGCCATTCTGCTCTATCCCGCCACGGCTCTGACCGTGGCTATCAACCTGTTTTTGCTTGGTTTAATCTCGCACAGCATCGGGTTCGGAGCGATTGAACCAGTTCCCGCACTTCTGTGGTCCGTCCCTTTGGGCATTCCAGCGACATGGCTGGCAGGGCGCTGGGTACGCGGATTGATGGACGAGGCAGACGGCTGAGCAAAGAATCTGTCTGCCTAACCAAAGTCAAGTATCGGCAAGCAGGAATCCCATACGGTTCAGGAAAGACTTCCGAGTTGGATTCTCCATGTCCGCCTATCACTTTCTCCACATCCTCCCTGACCGCGTCTTGCGTGCGGTCTGTGGAGTGGCGGGCGCCCTTCTTCTGTTGTTGCAAATGCTTGGTCCTGTGCTGGCGAGTTCCGGACAAAGCATGTGGGTAGAGATCTGCTCGGAGGCAGGCGCGGTTTGGGTTGAGGTGGACCTTGAAGAGGAAAACACCGATCCAACCGCGCCCTGCCCGAAATGCGCCGACTGTGCGCTATGCGCGGTAACAACAGCCGGACCTGTGCCAGACACTCCGCTGCTGGTCGCGGACCGCGCCCAGCAAATTGTACTCCCTGGGATTGGTGATCCGTGTAATTACCATAACTCGAAACGACTGTGGCCCGAAACCCGAGGGCCCCCGTTTACGACCCAAGAAGAATCTGAACGCGCCCTGCGCGCGTCCATGGCGTCCACCCAAATATTCGGAGGTGCGCCGTGGTCGTAAGTCGCGCAATCCATGTCCTGCTGGCTTTCTCCCTGTCCTGCCTGATGGCGATCAGCGCCCATGCCGACAGTCTGGCCAGTTTCCTGCCCGAGATTGAACCCGCCGATCTGGCCCCCGGTGCCGATTCCTTTGGCCCGGTACGTGACGACGTTCCGGTAGCGCCTGTCCTGAAGGATGGCGAAACTGTCGCCTGGGCATTCTTGACGTCTGACTTTGTGGGCACGACGGGGTATTCCGGCAAACCCATCCATGTGGTCGCCGGTATCGATGAGGATGCGGTGCTGACTGGCGTGCAACTGGTCAAGCATTCGGAGCCCATCGTTCTGATCGGGATCCCCAATTCCCGCATGGTCGAGCTGACCGAAGGCTATGCCGGTCTGGACCTTAGGGTCGAGGCCGAAACCGGTGGCGAGGGGCATGACCTCGACATCATCTCGGGCGCGACGGTCACGATCATGGTCATCGACGACAGCCTTGTGCGCGGCGGCATCAAGGTGGCGCGGGCGCTGGGGCTGGGTGGGTTGTCTCCGCTGCAGGCCGATGGACCGAAGCTCGAGGTCGATCTGGCGCAGGATGCGGTTTACGACTGGACCACCCTGTCGGGCGACGGCTCGGTCCGGCGGCTGACGCTGGATATCGGGCAGGTCAACGCGGCGTTCGAGGCCACTGGCGATCAACGGGCCATCAAACGCCCGGAACCAGGCGAACCGGATGACACCTTCATCGACATGCATATGGCGCTTGTCTCGGTTCCGTCGATCGGCAAGTCGCTGCTGGGCGAGGCCGAATATCATAACCTGTTGAACTGGCTGGATGAGGGCGAGCAAGCCATTCTGGTGCTGGGACGCGGGGCTTACAGTTTCAAGGGATCGGGCTATGTGCGGGGTGGCATCTTTGACCGGATTCAGCTGATCCAAGGCGACAGCTCGGTGCGCTTTTTTGACAAACAACAGCGCCGTTTGGGCAAGGTTGCCGCGCCGGATGCACCCAGCTTTACCGAACTCGACATCTTCAGAATCCCCGCCGATGCCGAGTTTGATCCGGCTGAACCGTTCCGTTTGCAACTGCTGGTGCAACGCGCGATTGGTGCTGTCGAAAAGACATTCTTAACCTTCGATCTGGGTTACAAGCTGCCGGAACAGTACCTGCTGCCGGTCGCCGCGCCCGTGGTGGTCGATGACGCCACCGGTGAAGCCGCCGCCAAAGCGGCACTATGGCAGCGCATCTGGAAGGACCGTACTGTCGAGATCGTGGTTCTGGGTGTGATGCTGTTGGTGCTAACAGCGACGTTCTTCTTCCAGTTCCATGCCACCATGGACGCGCGTGTCTTCTACTGGTTCCGCATCGGATACCTGACCATGACTCTGTTCTTCATCGGCTGGTACGCCAATGCGCAGCTGAGCGTGGTGAACCTGATGGCGCTGGCAGGCAGCCTGCGCACCGGTTTCAGCTGGGATGCCTTCCTGCTGGATCCACTGGTGTTCATCCAATGGTTCGCCGTGGCCGCAGCGCTGCTGTTTTGGGGGCGCGGGGCCTATTGCGGCTGGCTGTGCCCGTTCGGCGCGCTGCAGGAACTGACCAACAAGATCGCGCGGGCGTTCAAGGTGCCGCAATGGACTTTGCCCTGGGGTCTGAACGAACGGCTCTGGCCTGCGAAATACATGATCTTCCTTGGCCTCTTTGGCCTAAGCTTTGTGTCGATCCCGCTGGCAGAAACCTATGCCGAGATCGAACCGTTCAAGACCGCGATCATTCTGAAATTCATGCGCGACTGGCCATTTGTGGTCTTTGCGCTGGCTCTGCTGGGGATCGGACTGTTCATCGAACGGTTCTACTGCCGCTACCTCTGCCCGCTGGGCGGGGCGCTCGCGATCCCAGCCCGTATCCGCATGTTCGACTGGCTGCGCCGTTACAAGGATTGCGGCAGCCCCTGTCAGACCTGCGCCAACGAATGCCCCGTTCAGGCGATCCACCCCACAGGCGAGATCAATCCGAACGAGTGCGTCACCTGCCTGCATTGTCAGGTGCTCTACCAGTCCGAGGACAAATGTCCCGTCGTTATCCGCCAGTTGAAACGGCGGGCCAAGACAGGGTCGGTCACACCTAAGACCCCCCTCGGGCAACCACCGGCGAACCATCCGAACGCCAAACCGCAATCCGTTTCCTAAAAAGGAGGAACGATCATGTCGGAACATGACAAGAAACTAAACGTCACACGCCGCGGGCTGCTGGGTGCATCTGCAACTGGCGCCGTGCTGGCCGGGACCGGTCTGGGCAGCACCCTGATGACCGCCAAAGAGGCCAGCGCCGCCGCTAATGCTCATCTGGAGCCCGGCGAGTTGGACGAGTACTATGGCTTCTGGTCCTCGGGCCAGACCGGTGAGCTGCGCATTCTGGGCGTGCCCTCGATGCGTGAGCTGATGCGGGTGCCAGTATTCAATCGCTGTTCGGCCACCGGCTGGGGTCAGACCAATGAGTCGCTGAAAATTCTGACCGAAGGCCTGCTGCCCGAAACCAAAGAGTTCCTAGCCGCGAACGGCAAGGTCACCTATGACAACGGGGACCTGCACCACCCACACATGTCTTTCACCGATGGCACCTATGATGGTCGCTACCTGTTCATGAACGACAAGGCCAACACCCGTGTGGCTCGCGTACGCTGCGACGTGATGAAATGCGACAAGATCATCGAGATCCCGAACGCACACGATATTCACGGCCTGCGTCCGCAGAAATATCCACGCACCGGCTATGTCTTTGCCAATGGCGAACACGAGGCACCGCTGGTCAACGACGGCCAGATTCTCGACGATCCGTCGCAATACGTGAACATCTTCACCGCCATCGATGGTGATACGATGGAGATCGAGTGGCAGGTGATGGTCTCTGGTAACCTCGACAACACCGACTGCGACTATCAGGGCAAATACGCCTTCTCGACCTCATATAACTCGGAAATGGGCATGAATCTGGCCGAGATGACCGAGAATGAACTGGACCACGTGGTCGTATTCAACCTGAAAGGCATCGAGGAGGCCGTTGCTGCCGGCAACTATCAAGAGTTGAACGGCGTCAAGGTCGTGGACGGGCGCAAAGAGGCAGGCGGCAACCTGACCCGTTACATCCCGATCCCGAACTCGCCGCATGGTGTGAACGCCGCGCCCGACAAGAAGCATATCATGATCAACGGTAAGCTTTCGCCGACCGTGTCCGTGATTGATGTCGAAAAAGTGGACGCGCTGTTTGCAGACAACGCTGACCCGCGTTCCGCGATCGTGGCTGAACCGCAGCTGGGTCTTGGCCCGCTTCACACTGCGTTCGACGGTAAGGGCAACGCCTACACCACCCTGTTCCTGGACAGCCAGGTGGTGAAATGGGACATCGCCAAGGCCATCGAAGCCTATGGTGGTTCGGACGTTGATCCGATCCTCGACAAGGTGGATGTGCAGTATCAGCCCGGCCACAACTCGACCTCGATGGGTGAGACCGCCGAAGCCGATGGCAAGTGGCTGATTTCGATGAACAAGTTCTCGAAGGACCGCTTCCTGAACGTAGGTCCACTGAAGCCGGAAAACGAGCAGTTAATCGACATCTCGGGCGACAAGATGAAAGTAGTCCATGACGGCCCGACCTTCGCGGAACCGCACGACTCGATCCTTGTGCACCGGTCCAAAGTGAACCCGGTCAATGTCTGGGATCGAAATGATCCGATGTGGGAAGATGCCCGCAAACAGGCCGAGGCCGATGGTGTTGATCTGGACGAAGGTGCCGAAGAGCCCATCCGGGACGGCAATAAGGTCCGCGTCTACATGACCTCGACCGCGCCAGTTTTCAGCATGGAGAAGTTCACAGTCAAACAGGGTGATGAAGTAACCATCTATGTCACCAACCTGGATGACGTGGATGACGTGACCCACGGGCTGTGCCTGTCGAACTTCGGTATCGCAATGGAAGTGGCACCACAAGCCACCGCGTCTGTCACCTTCATCGCCGACCGTCCTGGTGTACACTGGTATTATTGCCAGTGGTTCTGCCATGCGCTGCACATGGAGATGCGCGGCCGGATGTTTGTTGAGCCGCGGAGCGCATAAGCAATGCGCTGGTCCCTGCTCATACCGCTCCTGCTCGGCTCGCCCCTTTGGGCGGCGGACTGGGATGTGCCCAACCGGGCGGGGGCCATCAACGAGATACTGGCGCAGGCGGCGGATGGAGACACCCTCCGCCTGAGCCCCGGTGTTTATACTGAAACGTTGGTTCTGGACCGGCCCGTCACCCTTGACGGGCTGGGACAGGCCACCATCGACGGACAAGGCCAAGGCAGCGTTATCACCGTGACCGGGCCGGGCGTGACGGTGCGCGGGCTGACGGTGATCGGCTCAGGCTCGGACCATGACGGGATCGACAGCGGAATCCAGCTGACCAAGACGGCATTCGCACCGGTGGTCGAGGATAATGTCCTGCTAGGCAATCTCTATGGCATCGACATCCACGGTGCGAAAGACAGCATCGTGCGGCGCAACCGGATCGAAGGACGACAAGACCAGCGCATGAACGACCGCGGCAATGGCGTCTATGTCTGGAATGCGCCGGGTGCGCGGGTTGAAGACAACGACATTCGCTATGGCCGCGACGGGATCTTTGTGAATTCGTCGAAGAAGAACACCTTTACCAGCAACCTGTTCCGCGATCTGCGTTTCGCGGTGCATTACATGTACGCGGACAATTCAGTGGTCAGCGACAATGTCTCGATCGGTAACGATCTGGGCTACGCGGTGATGTTCACGACCAATGTGACCGTGGCCAACAATGTCTCGATTGGCGACCGCGAACATGGCGTGATGCTGAACTATGCCAACAAGAGCGTTATCACCGGCAACGTTGTGAAAGGTGCGAAAGAGAAATGCACCTTTCTGTATAACTCGAACAAGAACGAATTCACCGACAACTGGTTCCAGGGTTGCGGCATCGGCATCCACTTTACCGCTGGTAGCGAGCGCAATCGCATCGTTGGAAACGCCTTTGTCGGCAACCGGACACAGGTGAAATACGTCTCGACCAAGTGGGTCGAGTGGTCTGAGGACGGGCGCGGAAATTACTGGTCCGATTTCGCCGCCTTTGATGTGGATGGCAACGGCATTGCCGACGCCCCCTATCGCCCCAACGACTCGATGGACCATGTGCTTTGGACCCAACCCGCAGCCAAACTGCTGCTCGGCTCCCCTGCCGTGCAGCTGGTGCGCTGGTCGCAATCGGCCTTCCCGGCGCTGCTGCCGGGGGGTGTGATGGACAGCAATCCACTGATGCAAGCCCCTGAACCCCTAGCAATGAAAAAGGTGCCTCATGACGGATAAGGCCCTGTCAATCGACCGTGTTCTCAAGGACCGAGGCAAAACCCGCGTCCTTGACGATATCACCCTGTCTCTTGCCCCCGGTCAGCGCGTTGCGCTGCTGGGCCATAACGGTGCGGGCAAGTCGACGCTGATCAAATCCATCCTCGGCCTGACGCCGATCAACGGTGGAACAATCCGGATCGGAGAGGCAACCCCGGGCAGCGCGCAAGCGCGGCGCGAGACGGCCTACCTTCCCGAGGCAGTGTCGTTCCACCCTGCCCTGACCGGACGCGAGCAACTGACTCTGTTTGCGAAACTGTCCGGCGCAAAAGCTGATGTGCCCGGCCTTCTGGAACGCGTTGGCCTGAGCGACGCGCTGGACCGACGGATCGGAGCTTATTCCAAAGGAATGCGGCAACGTCTGGGTCTGGCGCAGGTGCTGCTGGGCCAGCCAAAAGTGGCGCTGTTAGATGAGCCGACAAGCGGCTTGGACCCGATTTCCCGGCAGGATCTTTATGCCATCATCGACGAGCTGGCTGCGCAAGGCACCGCCGTACTGATCGCATCCCACGCGCTCACCGAGGTCGAGGCTCGCACCGATCGGATCGCTATCATGCGCAAGGGTCAGATGGTCGCCGACGACACGCTGAACAATCTGTCGGCTTTGGCCGGTCTACCGATCCGCTTGAAAGTACGCGCCAGCGTCAATGCTGATGCCTTGGCCGCCGAATTGGGCGGCAGCCGCATCAACGGCGCGTCGGTGGAACTACTCTGTAGCCCAGCCGACAAGATGGAAGCCCTGCGCCGCATCGCTGGCATGGGCGACGCGGTGGCGGATGTCGAGATGACACCGCCGAAACTGGAAGACCTCTATCGCCACTACGCACAGGAGGAATTGAAATGACCCGCTTCCTCGCCGTCACCCGCACCGAAATGCTGATCCTGAGCCACAACCGCTGGCTGCTGGTTGCGACATTGATCATGGTGCTGTTCGCTTTAGCCCTTACATTTGCGGGCAGCGCACCAACCGGCACACTGGGCGTGGACATGCTGACCGTCTCGGTCGCGTCGATGACCACCTTGTCGGTCTATCTTGCGCCCTTGCTGGCCCTAATGATCTCGTTCGACGCGATTGCAGGCGACTTGGATCGGGGCAGCCTGTCGCTGCTGTTGTCCTACCCGGCGGGTCGCGGGGAAATCCTGTTGGGTAAGTTCACCGCCCATCTGGCGGCGCTGGCCTTTGCCATGGCCGTCGGCTTCGGCACCGCAGGCGCGGTGGCCGCGTTCTTTGGCGGCGCAGGGCCCGAAAGCCTAATGGCACTGGCGCGCCTCATCCTCACTTCGATCCTGTTGGGCGCCGTGTTTTTGGCGCTGGGATACCTTCTGTCTGCCCTGGCAAAGGGGGCCACGGCGGCGGCGGGTTTGTCGGCCGGGCTCTGGCTGGTTTTTGTCGTCCTCTATGATCTGGGCCTGTTGGGGGCCGTCGTCATGGACAAGGGCGGCACCTTCACCCAATCCGTCTTTCCATGGGTGATGGTGGCCAACCCGGCCGACGCATTCCGACTGTGGAACATCGCCGCGACCGAAGGCGTGGCCATGGCATCCGGCATGACCGGGGCTGCGCAAGCCCTTCCCGTCTGGGCCGCGCCTGCGTCTCTGCTGATCTGGCCCGTGGTGGCCTTCGCCCTTGCCCGGCTTGCATTCCGGAGGGTTGAACCATGAAACGTCTCGCGCTGATCGCGCTGGTCGCGCTGGCGGCTTGCAAGGAAGAGGTCGCCGAAGCCCCCGATCCGGTCGATCTGACCCCAGATGCGCTGAGTTTCTTCTGCCAGATGAACATCGCCGAGCATGGCGGACCCAAGGGACAGATTCACCTGGAAGGCTACCCAGCCCCACTGTTCTTTGCGCAAGTGCGGGACATGGTGGCATATCTCAAAAGTCCGGAACGTGACGCGAAAATCACGGCCGTTTATGTCAGCGATATGGGAATTGCGCCAAGTTGGCGCCAGCCGGGGATATCCAACTGGATCGCCGCAAATGACGCGACCTTTGTCGTCGGCGGCAATGTGGCCGGGGGCATGGGCGCGCGCGAGGTGGTGCCGTTTGCCAATCCCACTGACGCTCAGACATTTGTTGACACTTACGGCGGGACGGCGATGCCCCTTCCAGACATCCCCGATGCAGAAGTGCTCGGCCCTGTTGATCTTGATCTGTCGTTGGAGACCCCTGTATGACCGCCCTATCCCGCCGTCGATTTCTATTTATCTCAGCCGCGTGCGCGGCGGCGAACCCGGCATGGGCCTCGGACGCGCGATGGAATGGAACGGCGTTGGGTGCTGCTGCAAGTTTGCGGCTGGTTGGTTTGTCGAACACGGATGCCGCACCGATCATTGCTGCTGTTGAAGCGGAAATTTCCCGACTGGAAGACATCTTTAGCTTGTACCGCCCAGACTCGCAGCTGAGCCGGTTGAACCGGGACGGTGTACTTACTGCTCCGGCTCAGGAATTGTTGAATGTGTTGAGCTTGTGCACAGCCCTGCACCAAGCTTCGAAAGGTGCGTTCGATCCAAGTATTCAACCGATGTGGTTGGGTTTGGCGAACGGGGCTCGCCCCAAAGACTTGATTGAGGCTCAACGCCTGGTTGGTTGGGAAAAAGTGTCTTTTGACGCGTCTAATGTGCGCCTTCCGGATCCGGGCCAATCGGCCTTGACGTTGAACGGCATCGCGCAGGGTGCCATCACCGATCGCATCGCTGCTCTGCTACGCGACTTTGGCTTGCGAGATGTTCTGGTAAACATGGGAGAGGTCGCCGCTTTGGGCACGCGAGGCGATGGAACGCCTTGGAAAGTTGGGTTGGCCAAACCGGATCAAAGGGTGTTGAAACGCATTGCGTTGCGGAACCGCGCCGTTGCTACGTCGTCATCCTTGGGCACACAGCTAGGTCACGGGCTTGGACATATCCTCACCTCTGCAGGGCCAGTGCGCCGCAACAGAACAGTTTCGGTTTCAGCACCGAACGCAAGCCTAGCAGATGGGCTTTCAACCGCCATATGCGCCGCCCCAGACAGTCACGCAGAGGAAATTGTTCAACGGTTTCCCGGCACCCGGATTGAATTGAACGCCTAAGAAAGCCGCCAAAGTGTCAAAGTGATCAATAAAATTTCTGAACGAATATGACTTGGATCAAGTCAGATTCGCGACTTGGCGGTTATCAAAACAAACACGCGAACAAAAAATGTCCACATTCGAGTCACCAGCCATGAGCCAGATGACGAGTAGACGCGCTTTTCTCAGCGCGCGCATACTTAGGGAAGATCGCGATGCGATCCGCCCGCCGGGCGCGGCCGTTTCGGACTTTGCAGATCTGTGCACACGCTGCGAGGATTGCGCCTCGGCTTGCCCCGAAAACGTCATCACATTCGATGACGGTGGTTTTCCCACTCTCGACTTTTCCGCAGATGGTTGCACCCTATGTGGAGACTGCGCCCAAGCGTGCCCAACACTTGCGCTGTTGCCCGAACGTGTGGCCCAATGGCCGTGGCGTGCACAAGTTGATGCGGCAAGCTGCCTGTCAATGAACGGGGTCAGCTGCCGCGTATGCCAGGACAATTGCGAGCAAGACGCCATCCGCTTTCGTCTGCAACTGGGCGGACGGGCGGAGCCTGCGCTTGATACCGAAATCTGTATCGGTTGCGGAAGCTGCTCTGCTGCCTGCCCCGCCGGGGCCATCTCGATGCACCGCCCCACCCCACAACACCCGGAGGTGACCTAATGAATATCTGTGGCTGTCTCGTCCACATCGCCCCAGATCACACCGACGCCGCGCGTGCGGCAATGACTGGAACCCAAGGCGTCGAGCTTCATGCCGAAGCCGAGGATGGCCGGTTTGTAGTGGTTGTCGAGGATACCGCTGAAAAGCTGGCCTCGGACACCATTATGGATCTGCACCAGATCCCCGGCGTGATCTCTTTGTCGCTGACATATCACCATTTCGAAGATCCGGCGGAGACATCTCCGCAATCAAATGCCCAAAGCCAACCGACCAGCAGGAGGCCCATGCAATGACTGTTTCTGAATCCCGTCGTACTTTTCTAAAGGCATCCGCCGCTGCCGCAACGGCCTCGGCCGCTGGCATTCCGATGGCCGCCGGTCAGGCCAATGCGCAGGCCGATGCGCCCGATATTCGCTGGGACAAGGCCGCTTGCCGTTTCTGCGGCACTGGATGCTCGGTTCTGGTTGGCACCAAGGATGGCCGCGTTGTCGCCACACAAGGCGACCCCGACGCACCCGTGAACCGGGGTCTGAACTGCATCAAAGGCTATTTCCTGTCCAAGATCATGTACGGCAAGGATCGCCTGACCACCCCACTGCTGCGCAAAACCAACGGCGAATACGACAAGAACGGTGAATTTGAGCCCGTCAGCTGGGATGAAGCCTTTGATGTCATGGCCGCCAAATGGAAAGAGGCCCTGGCCAAGAAAGGCCCGACCAGCGTCGGCATGTTCGGCTCGGGCCAATGGACCGTCTGGGAAGGTTACGCTGCGGCCAAAATGATGAAAGCAGGCTTCCGGTCAAATAATATCGACCCCAATGCACGCCATTGCATGGCCTCGGCTGTTGTGGGTTTCATGCGTACCTTTGGCATCGACGAGCCGATGGGGTGCTATGACGATCTGGAACACGCCGATACCTTCGTGCTGTGGGGTTCGAACATGGCCGAGATGCACCCGATCCTGTGGTCGCGCCTGACGGATACGCGCCTGACAAAACCGGGATGCGAAGTGCATGTACTGTCGACCTTCGAGCATCGCTCGTTCGAACTGGCGGACAACGGCATGGTTTTTGCGCCTCAGACTGATCTGGCAATCCTGAATTATATCGCCAACTACATCATCCAGAATGGCGCGGTGAACGAATACTTCGTGCGAAACCACGTCAATATCACTAAGACCGCAACCGATATCGGTTATGGCCTGCGTGAAACCAATGCGTTGCAGCAGGAAGCCGCGAACCCGAACTCGGGCAAGCTGGAAACCATCACTTTCGAGGAATACGCCGAGGCTGTCGCACCCTACACGCTGGAGTACACTTCCGAGCTGTCCGGCGTCCCTGCGGATAAGCTGGAAAAACTGGCGCAGCAATATGCAGACCCAACACGCAAGGTCATGAGCCTGTGGACCATGGGCTTCAACCAGCACACACGCGGGTCCTGGGTGAACTCTCTGATGTACAACGTGCACCTGCTGGTGGGTAAGATATCGGAACCCGGCAACTCGCCCTTCTCGCTGACCGGTCAGCCCTCGGCCTGTGGCACCGCGCGGGAGGTCGGCACCTTTGCCCATCGCCTGCCCGCCGACATGGTCGTCGCGAATGATGAGCACAGGGAAATTTGCGAGACCGCTTGGAACATTCCGGTTGGCACCATCCCGCCAAAGCCCGGCTTCCACGCCGTGTTGCAGCACCGCAAACTGAAAGATGGTGAGCTGAACGCTTACTGGGTTCAGTGCAACAACAACATGCAGGCTGCGCCCAACATCAACGAAGAAGGCTATCCCGGTTACCGCAATCCGGAAAACTTCATCACCGTATCTGATCCTTATCCGACAGTTACGGCGGTGTCTGCCGACCTGATCTTGCCCACCGCGATGTGGGTCGAGAAGGAAGGTGCATATGGCAACGCGGAACGCCGCACCCAATTCTGGCGTCAACAAGTCAAGGCGCCGGGCGAAGCGAAATCCGACCTGTGGCAGTTGATGGAGTTTTCGAAACGCTTCACCGTCGAAGAGGTCTGGGGCGAAGAGCTGCTGGCCAAGATGCCCGAACATCGCGGCAAGACCATGTATGACGTGCTGTTCGCCAACGGCAAGGTTGACCAATTCCCGCTGTCCGAAACTGCGCAAGGCTTCGACAACGACGATGCCGAGCATTTCGGTTACTACGTCCAGAAAGGTTTGTTCGAGGAATATGCCGATTTCGGGCGTGGTCATGCGCATGACCTTGCTCCGTTCGACATGTATCATCAGGCACGCGGCATGCGTTGGCCGGTCGTGGATGGCAAGGAAACGCTCTATCGCTTCCGCGAAGGATATGACCCCTACGTGCCCGAAGGCGCGGATGTGAAGTTCTACGGTCACAAAGACGGTAAAGCCAAGATCATCTTTGCGCCGTACGAACCTGCCGCCGAAGTGCCCGATGAGGAGTACGATCTGTGGCTGTCAACGGGCCGCGTTCTGGAGCACTGGCACTCGGGCTCGATGACTCGCCGGGTTCCGGAACTGCACCGCGCTTATCCGTCGGCTGTGGTGTACATGCACCCAGAAGACGCGCGTGATCGCGGCTTGCGGCGCGGGCAAGAGATTGTCCTGTCCACCCGTCGCGGGGAAGTCACCAGCCGAGTGGAGACCCGAGGCCGGAACAAGGTGCCGCGTGGTTTGGTCTTCATGCCCTGGTTCGACGAGCATCAGTTAACCAACAAACTGACGCTGGACGCGACCTGCCCGCTTTCGAAAGAGACCGACTTCAAGAAGTGCGCCTGCAAGGTCGAGCGCGCGTAACCAGTAAGGATTGTACGGGTAATTCCCATGCCTCTTGTCGACAAACCCCTTTCGCCGCAACGGCGCCGGTTCCTGCAGGATACGGCCCGCGCGGCGGGCGGCTGCGTGGTCGCCGGGTCGGTGCTGGCCTATCTGGCCCGCGACGCCCGCGCTCTGCCAGCCGAAGCTTTGCGCCCGCCCGGCGCATTGCCGGAAAAGGAGTTTCTGTCGGCATGCATCCGCTGCGGTCTGTGCGTGCGGGATTGCCCCTACGATACCCTGAAGCTGGCCGAACTTGGATCGGATGCGGTGGCGACGGGAACGCCGTATTTCACCGCGCGGGATATTCCCTGCGAAATGTGCGACGACATTCCTTGTGTCGCCGCATGTCCAACAGGGGCATTGGACCCCGGGTTGGACAATATCGACGATGCCAACATGGGCGTCGCGGTGCTGGTCGATCAAGAGAACTGCCTGAACTTCCTCGGCCTGCGTTGCGATGTCTGTTACCGCGTTTGTCCGGTGATTGATGAAGCGATCACGCTCGAGACCGAGCATAATACTCGATCCGGTCATCACGCGCTGTTCATTCCGACCGTCCATTCCGATCGCTGCACTGGCTGCGGCATGTGCGAAAAAAGCTGTGTTCTACCCGAAGCAGCCATCAAGGTTCTGCCTACGCGGCTGGCGCGCGGTAGTTCGGCAGAACACTACCGGAGAGGCTGGGAAGAAAAGGCTGCCAAGGGCGCGCCGGTTGTCGAAGGGATCATTGATTTGCCCGACCGTTTGCCAGGACCTGGCACCGACAACTTGGTTTCTCCGGGCGGGTTTGCCCCCGGATATGAACTACCCGGAGTCGGACAATGAGCGCCCGCACGCATATGCCTGTAGGTCACGAGGCAGTCGAAAGCAAAGGCTGGATCGGCGCACATCGCTATCTGTTATTGCGCCGCGTAAGTCAGCTGTTCTTTCTGGTTCTGTTTCTGCTGGGTCCGTGGTTCGGCATATGGATCGTGAAAGGAAACCTAGCGGGGTCGCTGACGCTGGGCGTGTTGCCCCTGACAGACCCTTTCATCCTGTTGCAAAGCTTCGTTGCGGGTCATTTGCCTGAGGCGACGGCACTGATCGGCGGGCTGATCGTTTTGGCGGTTTATGCGCTGATCGGCGGTCGGGTCTATTGTTCCTGGGTTTGCCCTATCAACCCGGTGACGGATGCCGCGAACTGGCTGCATCGCAAGCTGGATCTGCCCAAAGGTTGGCAGCCCAAGCGCAGTACGCGCCTGTGGGTCCTGGCAACTGTCCTGCTTGTGTCGGGCCTGAGCGGTGTGATCGCGTGGGAGCTGGTAAATCCGATCACCATGCTCCATCGCGGGCTGGTTTTCGGCATGGGCTTTGTTTGGGCCATGATTGCCGCGATCTTTATCTTTGACGTGATTGTCTCACGTCATGGCTGGTGTGGTCATCTGTGTCCAGTCGGTGCGTTCTATGGCCTGATCGGGTCAAAAAGCCTGCTACGTGTCAGCGCCACCAATCGCGCCGCCTGTGACGACTGCATGGATTGCTACGCGGTCTGTCCGGAGAATCAGGTGATCTCACCCGCGCTGAAAGGCAAGCCGGGAAGCAGGCCACTGATCCTGTCACCCGACTGCACAAACTGCGGACGTTGCATCGATGTCTGCGCAGTCGACGTTTTTAACTTTACTCACCGGTTTGACGACCACGTCGTTCAACCTTCCGATCCAGTTGCCGCGCCTGAACCGCGCGCTGCCAGACCTATCTAGGGGAGTGCCAAGATGAAAAGATCAATCGTTACAGGCGGAATTGCCCTTCTACCCGTATTGTTGCTGAGCGGATGGGCCCTCGCGCAATCCGCACAGGTTGAAACCCTGCGAGGCGCGGACGTGGACGAACCGATCCCGCTGGATCAAATCCACAAAAATGTAGAAGGACGGATGCAGCGCAATTATCGCCAGCAGCCGCCGCTGATCCCGCACTCGATCGAACAATATCAGATCGATGTGCGCACCAATCAGTGCCTGTCCTGCCATGACTGGTCCAAAGCTGGCGAGAGAAATGCACCGACCCTTTCGATGACCCACTATCTGGACCGCGAAGGCCGCGAGTTGGATCGCATCGCAGGAACCCGGTATTTCTGCAATCAGTGCCACGTTCCGCAAGCGGACGCGCCGCCGCTGGTCGATAACGTGTTCCAGCCCTCAACTGGCAACTGATTCAACTCAAGACTGAAAGGAGCAGCGACATGGCAGACTCCCCCGAAAAACGCGGCTTTTTAGGTCGACTGTGGAACGCGATCTGGACACCGGCGGTAATGTTCAGCTCGGGCTTTCTGATCCTTGCCGGATTTCTGGCCGGTATCCTGTTCTGGGGTGGGTTTCACTGGACCCTGGAATTGACCAATACTGAAGAGTTTTGTGTTTCGTGCCACACTATGGAAACGAACCTGGGCGAATACCGCGAGACGATCCATTACAACAACCACTCTGGTGTGCGTGCGATCTGTTCCGATTGCCACGTTCCCGATGAGTGGAACCACAAGATAAAAGCCAAGATCATGGCCGTAAAAGACGTCTATCACGAGCTTGCCGGAACCATCAGCACGCCCGAGAAATACGAGGATCACCGTCTGGCAATGGCCTCGGCGGTGTGGAAAAAGATGAAAGCGTCCGACAGCCGCGAATGCCGCAACTGTCACAACTTCGACTATATGGACTTTACCATTCAGGAAACCCGCGCCGCGTCGGAACACCAGCGCGCTATCGACACAGGCATGACCTGTATCGATTGCCACCAGGGTATCGCGCACAGCCTGCCACCGAACTACCTGGAAACATATGAGAATGTGACCGCGGGACTTGAAGGCGAAGTTCTGAAAGAACATGCGACCGCATCTGGCGACGATATCCGTGACTTCCTGAACAACAGCTCGAATTGAAGGGGGGGGCGGAGATGCTAGAGATACTGGGAACCATTGGCGGCAACATCCTAAGCCTGCCCGGCATTCTGGGGCTGGCCCTTGGCATGATGACCCGCAAGCTGTGGCTGGGCGCGGCATTGGGTGGCGCAGTCGGTATATTCGAAACGCTGGTGTTTGCTGGCTTTCAATTCGCGCAAGTCGAAAGTTTAGAGCTTATCATCGCCGTCGTGGTCGGTGTCTGCGCAGGCAGCTTGGGCACGGCCATTCGACTCAAGGGTTCTACGGCCTGACATAGATCCGGTTCCGCCACCCCGGCGGGACCGACACACGCGAACAGACCTTAGGACTCAATCTGGTTTCAATCCAAGGAAGTTAAACAGGTCAGGAAACTGGTAATCCTGCCTGTCGGCATCCGCCCCAAAAGCAAGAATGCCGGATTGGCGGTCTGCAAATGTGCCGTCTGAAAAGTAGGGCAAGCTCTTGTCGTATCTGGACAACGTTTTCTCCGAAATGCCATTCGTTCTTTTCATGTAGTGCGTCAGACGTTTCTTCGGAAAATTCTCAGCCGCGATTTCATTGTGCACATCATCAAGTCCGAAGTGCTTTATAAAAGCCAAAAGGGACAGGGTGTAGATCTCTTCTATTTCGCGGGTCGTGTTGGCCCAGGTTTTGACTGGTCCTGTAAAGTGAATGTAACGGTGGACCCGTTCAGTTGGGGAGGCTCAGTACAAATTCGTGCAAATGAGACAGATCGCCTAATGCTTTCAGCCTGAGTAAAGTCGCTTGGGACACGTAACCATGCGATTGGAATTTTTCTGGCGGGACAATGCCGTCCAAACAATAGACGATCCTGAAATATCTTGAAAACAGAGTTTCCAACCGCGGATCAACCTGAGCCGAGACATAAAGATAGTGCTGAATCTCGTTGGTCGTGTCGAGCAAGAAAGACCGCACCAGCGCATAGGCCGCCTGCCAGATATGGTTTTCGTCCGTGCACAGCACGACAGCCATTTTGTTGTCGCTGGTCATCCGACACAATCCTGCGGGTCATAACTTGAACGCAAAAATGGGCCGAAAGGTATCGAGAGCGATAGGCTATCAATCATATTGACCAAGTACTTTTTGCATCGCCAGGATTTTGGGGGCGCCGCGTCGCTTGAACTTGTCAGGGAAGACGAAGGCAAATCCGATTTCATCCGCAAGTGCATTCAGGTCGCGCTCGATCCCCTGATCAGAGTGCGCAAACCTGCGGGTGCGCTGGAAGTCATGGAACAGATCGCCGGTCTTGGGAAAATCCGAGTTTTCAAACGTGACCGGTTGCCAGTGAAGGTCCTCGATAATGTAAATCCCGCCGTCCTTGAGTTTTGACCACATCTCCAAAAGCGCGAATTGCTGATGATGCGAGGCGTGCGAAGCGTCGTCTATGATTACATCAAAGCGCTGTTCAAACTGGGCCGCTGCAGCTTTGATGTTCTCACGCTTGTCCATATCGCATTGGACGAAATCAAACCCAAGGCCCCTTGCGCCAAGAAAAGTCCGAGATATCCAGACCCGTGACATGAGCATGTTCGAAATACTCCAGCCACATATCAACCGATGGAACGGGATTCCCCCCTTTCAATATCGCTTTGATACCCTGACTCACTATTCCCAGCTGAAGGCAGCAAAGGCGTGTTGAAATTTCAACAGGATTTCTTCAAACAAGATAACTCGTTAACGAAGTTGCCCTTGCGTCAAGCGCCTTCTAAAAAATCCTCTCTATTTTTGCCTATGCAAATACAATATAAACTGTGGGGACTATGAGGGGAAAAATATGGGCGGGATCGCAAGACTATGACGCGGGTCCTTGAGGCGAAACGTATTTCCAAAGTTCTAAATCTGGCCGGTCTGACGGAACATTTATCGATGTTCCGGCAAGAAGGCGTGGACGACCAGCTTTTGGACGATCTGACCGACCCGGAACTGCGCGACCTTGGGTTGAGCGTTGGGGAAAGAAAAAGGTTTCGCAAAGCTCAGGCGGAACTCAAAAGCAAAGACGCGTCGAGCCGAGATGGAGTAAAGTCCGAGGCCGAACGAAGGCAACTGACACTGGTCTTTTGCGACCTCGTCGGATCCACCCAGCTTGCACAGCGCTATGATCCCGAAGACCTGATGCAGATCATGAATCTGTACCTGGATACAGCCATCGGCACCTTGAAACAGCATGGCTGTCATCTGGCCTATCGTCAGGGCGATGGCATCATGGTGTATTTTGGGTATCCCAAAGCAATGGAAGACGACGCTGAGCGGGCTGTAAGGGCAGTTTTGGAAACCATCGAGGCTGTTCAAAACCTGGACAACAAATTCGGTGAAAAGCTTAATCTGCGTGCAGGAATCGCAACCGGAATGGTCGTTGTTGGCATCGTGTCCTCGAAAAGCCTTGGGTCTGAGGAATTTTTGGTTGGCGAGACGGCGAACCTTGCGTCCCGGTTGCAAGGGCTGGCTAAGCCTGGTGAGGTGATCGTCTCATCAGAAACAATGCGGCTGACACAGGGAACGTTCGAATTCGAGCCGCGCGGTAGCCATGATTTGAAAGGGTTCGAAGACCAGCGCAAAGTCTTTTGCGTGCTCAAGGAAACCGTATCTGCCAGTCGATTTGAGGCCCGGACCGGACAATCTGCAGTCAAACTGGTGGCACGGCAAGACGACCTGTCGACTTTGACTCAGCTTTGGTCGGCAGCACAGGAAGGGGCCGGCAGAATGGCGCTTGTCGGCGGCGCGGCAGGTATAGGCAAGTCGAGACTGATCAAGTCGCTGTCTGAAACGATCGGGGTCAAACCGCTTACCCTACAATGTACGCCACACCTGACCAGTCTACCTCTACACCCTATAATAAACGAGTTACGACGTGTATCAGGCGACCAATCCGACGAAAAAATCCAAGCTGCGGTAACAAGTTTTGTTAAATCCGCCTCGCGTGTGAACGAAACGGACTTGCCCGTCCTGCTGGAGTTGGCAGGTGTCGACTCGGGCGCACCCGCCGAACCTGATCCGCTGAAAAAGGCGCGGAAATCCATGGATGTGCTTCTGCGCAGCCTTGCCAGCATATGCGACAGGCGCGGCACATTGCTGTTGGTTATAGAAGATGTTCACTGGGCAGATGCCACCACATTGGATTTCCTGGACACACTTGCCGCCAATCTGGCAGGTTTCCCGGTACTTATGGTTCTGTCACACCGGCCTGAATACGAGCCGCCAGAGCATTACCTGGACAAGGCGGCAACCGTCGATCTGTCACCGCTTGCACGGACAGAGGCATCCGAGCTGGTACGCCGTGTGGCCGAGCCCTTTAGTCTGCCAGTTATTCTGATCCGTCAGATCATTGAAAAAGCGGATGGGGTTCCTCTGTTCATTGAGGAAATAACAAAGGCGGTTCTGGATCAGCTACCCGCCGACGCGCCGATCAATGCCGAGGTGCTGGATGCGCTGAGCGTTCCATCCACGCTGCAGGATTCGTTGATGTCACGCCTTGACAGAATGGAAAACGCCAAACCTGTTGCGCAGTTGGGATCAGTCATCGGGCGCAGCTTTTCAGCACGCATGATCGACGCGGTCGCCCAGGACAGCATGGATGTCGACAAAGCCTTGCTGGAATTGATGGCGGCCGGTGTACTGTTGGCGACCAGCGACGAAGGGTCCGCCACCTATACGTTCAGCCACGCGCTTGTTCAGGATACCGCCTATAACTCTCTGCTACGCGACGATCGTCAAAAACTGCATCTGAAAATAGGCAAAGCCCTACTTGAAAAGCACAAGGCCTTTGGCAACCCGGCCCCTGACACCATCGCGCATCACTGCGATTTGGGTGGTTTAAAGGACGAAGCTGTCGCCCACTGGTTCACCGCAGGCGAGCAAGCCCTGTCCCGACTGGCAAACTTGCCCGCGATCTCAGCCTTTCGGGCGGCGCTGCGCAATCTCGGGTCCATGCCCGCAACTGCCGAACGTGACGGGTTCGAATTGCGCGTTCAGATGAACATTCTGCCCGCTTACATGGCGATCTATGGCTGGTCTGCTGATCAGGTCGGAGAGACAGCCGCGCGCGCCATGGAGCTTGCCCAGTCTCAGGGTGATGGAGAGACGCTTTTCGCTGCAACCTTCTGCCGTTGGACCAATTTCTTTGTTGGTGGCCAAATGAATCACGCAATGGAGATGGGACAGGCGCTGGATGCGATGGCTGGAATGACCGGGGATCCGGTTGCCAACGTTCTCACCGCGCGCGCGCTGAGCTTCACCCATTACTTCCGTGGTGAGTTCGCCGAATGTGAGCGTCAGCTTGACCGGGCCTTTGCCCTGATATCGCCAGAACTTGATATGGCGATGATGCCGATGACGCAGTCTTCGACCATGGCTTCGCTGTTGGCGATTCAAGGATGCCTGCTATGGCAGCAAGGTAAGTTCGACAAAGCTGAAACTGCGCGTCTTAAGTCCATTGAAGTCAGCAGAGCGCTGAACCACGCGCCCAATCTGGTCTATATCATGGGTGCCTGCTGCATGTTCCTGCCTTACGCTGGTGAGTGGGACAGGATGGACGTAACGATGAAGGAAGCCCGCAAGTTCGCAGATGAGGAAGGGTTCCTGTATCTGCACGCCATGCAGGACATCTATATGGGTCTTGCACAGGCCGGGAAAGGCGACCTTGCTGATGTGCCCGAACAGATCGAAGCGCGCATGAACCTGATTTCGAAATCAGGCGGTAACTTCACTTTCCCGCAGAATCAGATCGTATTGTCGGAAATCATGATCGATCATGGTGACCTCGATAGGGCGCTGGACCGGCTTGAGGCGGTCTGCGCACCCGGCTGGGAACGCGGAGAAACACTAAACAAGCCTGAATATCACCGCGTGCGAGCCAAGGCCTTCGCGGCAAGCGGGAAAATAGATGCAGCCAGGGCTGAAGCCGTGCAGGCACTAACGCTGGCGCGCAGCATTGGGGCTATTGTGCAGGAAGATCGGGCCAGACAATTTCTGGACCAACTGACCGAAAAAAATTGAACAAAACCAAGTGAATCGCCGAATATGGCGGCAAAACCAAGAGGGATTTGACATGACCGATGCATTGGACTGGGGCGACGACCAGTGGAACGCCGTGAACAAAGCCGTCCATGATGAGGCGCTCCGCGCGCGGGTGGCCGCAAGTTTTCTGCCACTATACGGGCCGCTCCCCGCTGATACACAATCGGTCCCGCTGAACCGGCTTGAACTGGTCGACAACGAAAACGGCACTGCAAAACGCCTTGGTGTCAACGACTTTGACACCACGCGCCTGACCACTGTGTCTGTGAACGTCTATCTGAAAAGCGCACAGATGGCCGACCCCGAGCTGTCCGCGGCGTTGATCATGTTCCGCCGTGCGGCTGCGATTGTGGCGCGGGTCGAAGACGACATCATCTTCAACGGCCAACCGGGCACCGGGCAAGGTCCCAAACCCAACTCTAGCGCGCCTGCCTCTTTGCCACCGATCTATACCGTCAGCGGCGGCGGCAAATACGAAGGCTTGCTGGAAGCGGGTGAGACATCTTCTGGTTCGTCGTCAGCAAAGAAGACAACCTACACCGGCACCAAAGTGTTCGAAGCGGTGGTTGCGGGTATCAATGAACTGGAATCGCGCGGGTATCTGGGCCCCTATGCCTGTGTGATGGGCAATGGCCTGTTCCAGGCCGTGACGACGCCGCTGGAAAACTCGATGGTGCTACCGCGGGACAGCATTCTGCCGTTTCTGGATGGTCCGTTGCTGCGCTCGGGCACCCTGCCCGCGAATAAAGCAGCGCTTGTGTCGCTACAAGGCGCACCTGTTGAAATCGTGGTGCCATCTGAAATCGCGGTCAAGTACTTGCAGACTTCGTCGGAAGGTGAGCATGTCTTCCGTGTGCAACAGAAATTCCGCCTGCGGATCAAGGAAGAACAGGCCATCTGCACCCTCACCTGCTGACCGGAGGCTTGGCTGTGCGCGAGTTTACAGACCGGGGTGTAACCCTGCGCTGGTCAGAAACGATCAGTGCAACCGGTGACAAGCGAGCTTTGATTGAAGCTGGACCATCCGTTTCGCCTCATGACACAATGCGGCTGATCTGTTCACCGGATGGCGGCCCCGAGCGGGCCATTCGCGGCTGGCCTTTGAGCTGCGATCAGAAAACCGGGCTTCAGCGCTTTGCGGCAACCCTTCCCTCGGGGGCACAGGACAAGACACTTTGCTGGCGTCCGGTATTGACGTCTGGCGGCCATGAGTATGACCCAGGACCAGACACTGCCCCCAAGGCAGCACCGGTGCAAAAGCCAAACCCCGCGCCACAACCACCGGTTTTGGACCATATCGCCAAGTTCGTTGTCCCCTTCGCCAGCGATTTCCACCCCTCGGGCGAGACGCCGGACGGGGTTTGGTTGCATTTCGCCATCAAGGAAGGCGGTACGGTCGAAGGCCCGCATCTGAATGGGGTAATTGAACCGGTTGGAGGCGACTGGATGCGTGTGCGTCCTGACGGCGTGGGGCTTCTCCATGCCAAAGCGCTGATCAAGCCAGCGGACGGCGGCGCTCCGATCCTGTTTGAAGATACCGGCATGTGTGAGTTTGGCCCCGATGGCTATGCCGCACTGTTGAAGGGGAACCTGCCTGCGTCGGCCCCTGTGCGGGTGGCGTCGCGCTACCTGACCTCGAACCTGCATTACAGCTGGATGAATCGGGTGCAGGGGTTTGGCATTGGCGAAGCCAGCCTGTCGGACATAACCCTGCGCTTTGACGTCTATTCCGCGAAAGGAACATCAGATGGCTGAAAAGGTTGTCATTCTTGGGGGTGGCGTGGCCGGCATGAGCGCCGCGCACGAACTGATCGAACGCGGTTTCGAGGTTGAGATCCACGAACGCCAAATGATCCCCGGCGGCAAGGCACGCAGTATCCCTGTGATGAAGGGTGAAGGCGATCATGGCTCGAAGGCAAAGCATATCAAAGCGCTGGAGAATTGGGCCGAGATGGACGGGGCCAGCTATCCGCCCGGAGTGAAACGCCCATGGTTGCCAGGCGAGCATGGGTTCCGGTTCTTCCCGAACTTCTATCGACATATTACCGACACGATGGCCCGTACGCCTTATTACGACAAAGGCACGTGCTTTGATAATCTGGTGCCGACCACTCAGGTTCTGGTCAGTCAGTTCGACAAGCCCGGCATCATTGTACCCGAGCGGTTTCCTCGCACCCTCAAAGACGTGGCGGATGCGTTCAAGACAATTGCCTTCGCGCTCTCGCCAAGAGACCAGATAGCATATGAGGATGTCGAGCATTTCGTTGCCTGCATGTGGCGGATAGCGACGTCCTGCAAGGAACGCCGGTTCGACGAATATGAACGGATCGGATGGTGGGATTTCATCGGGGCGGAAGACCGCTCGGAAGCGTATCGGAAATTTCTTGCCATCGGCCTGACACGGTCTCTGGTGGCCGCTAAAGCCACGACTGCCAGCACCAAGACCGTTGGCGACATTGCCGTGCAGCTGCAGCTGGGCATTGCCACGCCTGAACCGCATTGCAACAGGTTGCTGAACGGACCGACCAACTTAGTATGGATTCAGCCTTGGCTGGATTACCTCAAAAGCAAGGGGGTCGTTTACAAGTTCGAGTCCAAGGTAACAGGCATCGAATGCCGAAACGGGCGGATTACCGGTGCGACGGTTGAACAGGATGGCAAAGAACAGAACGTAACAGGCGACTGGTTCATCAGTGCCATGCCGATCGAGCGCATCGCGCCACTTCTCACGCCCGAGATGATGGCAGCCGATCCGGCGCTTGCCAAACTGCCACTGCTAGCAAACGACGTTCAGTGGATGAACGGTATTCAGTTCTATCTGACCAAAGAGGTCACACTTACAAACGGGCATGTGATCTTCATCGATAGCCCGTGGGCTCTGACCGCCGTGTCGCAAAAACAGTTTTGGCCGGGGATCAACTTTGACAACTGGGCTGAAGGCAAAACCAAAGGCCTGCTTTCAATTGATATTTCGGAATGGGACAAGCCGGGCTTGAACGGAAAGACCGCGCGCAATTGCACCCGGGAAGAGATTGCAAAAGAAGTTTGGGAGCAGCTCAAACGCAGTCTCAACGTGGATGGCGAGACTCTGCTACGGGATGAGGATATGCACTACTGGTTCCTTGATCCCGACATCGTGCAGGACCCCGAAGATCCCAAACGCCAAAGCAATGTGGAACCTCTGCTTGTCAACCGCATCAACAGTTGGCGATTGCGGCCAGATGCGGCCACGCTGATCCCGAATTTCTTTCTGGCATCCGACTATGTGCGCACCTTTACTGACCTTGCCACAATGGAAGGGGCGAATGAGGCCGCGCGCCGGGCAGTCAACGCGATCCTGCAACGCAGCGGATCGGATGCCGAGCCCTGCCAGATCTGGGACCTGCACGAGCCTGATATCCTGAAACCGCTGCGCGCCTATGACTACGCGCGTTATCAAGCGGGTCTGCCGTGGGACAACAGGTTTGCTGTCGCGGTCGAAGCTGCACTGAAAATGGGCCAAGACACCGCAGGGATTGATCGCGGTGGTGACGGGCCATTGGCAGCCATCGGTGAACCGGCTGCAGAGTATTCAAAACCCGGCGGTATCATCGAAGACCCGGCCATTGCCGAAGCGCTGCGCATGATTTGCCCGCCAAAAGAACTGTTTGATCTGATGGCCAGCTATGAACCAACGGCAGATCTTCCGATACCCGGAGATGAGGTTGCCGAAGATGTGGCCTATGATCTGGGCCGGGACAGCGGTCAGTCTGAAGTGCTGTCCAGAGCCCTGCCGATAACGGATGCACCCTTCGCCTCTGCTGGAACCGGGTTTGCCCCCGCCAGCGCGCAGAGCAGCAAACCTCGCGTGATCATCACGCAGAAGGGTTAACCTTTGAAACCCGGAACCGCGCATCTGGACCCTGCGGCACAGCAGGAGTTTCTGAAACAGCTGACCTCTTACGGGGATCGCGCGCGTGAAACTCTGTTGGGACTTTTGCCAACTGGAGAACCCCAGGCTTATCTCTATGGTCCTATGCGGGATTATATCGAAACGTCAGGCAAAGGACTGCGGCCTGCACTGGTGCTGGCCACCTGCGAAGCCTTTGGCGGTGACACCGAAGAAGCACGGGTGTCCGCAGCGGTGCTGGAGCTTTTGCATAATGCCTTTCTGATCCACGACGATATCGAAGATCAAAGCGATTTCAGGCGTGGGCGGGCATGTATGCATCAGCGGCTTGGCGTCCCTTTGGCCATAAACACAGGCGACGGGATGCAGGCGCTGGCCCTGCGTCTGTTGCGGCAGAATTTGGGGTCACTCGGGCTGGAAACCGGAATGCGCGTCGTGGACGAGTTCGACCATTTGCTACAGCAGTCCATCGAAGGTCAGGCGTTGGAGCTGGGTTGGATACGGGACAATCGGCTGAACGTGGGCGCCTCGGACTATCTGCGGATGTGTCTCAAAAAGACCTGCTGGTACAGTTTCATTCACCCCATGCGGATCGGCGCATTGATTGCACGGCCGCAGGATGTCGCCTCGGGCACACTGAATTTGGATGACTTCAACGCGTTCGGTTTCTTTCTGGGCGCGGCGTTTCAAATTCAGGATGACGTTCTCAACCTTGTTGGTTCGCAAGATAAATACGGCAAGGAAATTGGCGGCGACATCTATGAGGGCAAGCGTACGCTGATGTTGGGGCAACTTGGTCTGCACGCAGATGAGCCGGAACAGAAGCGATTGGCCGAACTGCTATCAAACCCGCGCGAAAATCGCTCAAGTCAAGATGTTGAATGGGTGCTTGAGCGTATGGATCACTATGGCAGCATCCGATTTGCGCAAGATGCGGCCAACGATCTTCTTGCTTCCGCCCGTCAGGAATTTGCGCAGGTATTTGCAGGCACCCAAGACGCCCCGCGTGCATTTCTCGCGCAGTTCATGGATTACCTCGTGACCCGTCAGGTCTGAGCACCTGCAACCTCAAACACCACAACGATCGAAGTCTGCTCGGTCCCGGTGCAGGCGATCCGACCATGATAAGCGCCCGGTTCCGTCAGGTCCGGTACAGTGACAACTACCGCTACATCTGTGGCCTCACCTGCGGCCAATCGAATCTGGGGCGGAATAACGTTGACGCGGTTCGCAGGCAGAATATCCCCATTCGGATTGGTCAGATCACCAGGTTCGAACTGCATTTCAACCGGCTCGTCACCTTCAGCCGCAGCAAAGGACAACAAGATTGTGGCCGTACCGCCGGGATGGCAGATCTTGCGACAGGTAAAAGGCCCTTTGAGGTGTTTTTGGTTGCCGCGCTCTGTCTCAAGCACGCGGCGCGCGATATCCGAAATCGGTTGCGTGTCCGGCTGCGATGCAACAGAGCTAATTACGCGCGACGGGTTTTCGTAGGGTTTACGCTCGAAATAAGGCATAACTTAATGTGCACCCGCAGCGTGGATCAGTAAATGGCAAATTCACCTACTGATCGCCGGGTTTGTTTATTTCCCTTTCCACACCGGATCACGTTTTTCGGCAAAGGCGCGGGCACCTTCCAGTTGATCTTCACTGGCATAGAGTACGTCCACAGTGCGCAGCTGACGTTTGGTGATATGGTTCATCGCATCCTGGAACTTGGAATCTTCCGCATCGCGCACGATCTCTTTGATTGCGGCGTAAACCAGGGGCGGTCCCGACGCCAACAAACGCGCCAGTTCCGACGCGCGGTCCATAAGTTGATCTGCGGTGACAATCTCATTCACCAAACCCCAGCGATTAGCTTCTTCAGCATCGAACCAGCGCCCGGTCAAAAGCAGTTCCATGGCGATGTGATAGGGAATGCGTTTTGGCAGCTTGACACTGGCTGCATCAGCCACAGTGCCTGATCGGATTTCCGGCAAAGCAAAAGTGGCGTGATCAGCGGCAAGGATCATGTCCGCTGACAGGGCCAGCTCTAGCCCGCCCCCGCACGCGATGCCGTTTACGGCTGCGATCACAGGCTTGTTCAGGTCGCGCAGCTCTTGCAGACCTCCAAACCCGCCAACGCCATAATCTCCGTCCACCGCGTCACCATCAGCAGCAGCTTTCAGATCCCAGCCGGGGCAAAAGAATTTCTCGCCCGCGCCGGTCAGAATGGCCACGCGCAGGTCCGGGTCATCGCGGAACTCGGCAAAAACCTCACCCATTCTGCGGCTGGTGGCCAGATCGATGGCATTGGCCTTGGGTCGGTCTAGCGTCACTTCAAGGATCGTTCCATCACGTCGGGTTTTGATCGGGTCCAATTCTCAGGCCTTTCTTATCAAAGCATCCACAGCAACCGCCTTTTCAGGCGTGCACAGAAGCGGGTTAATTTCGACCTCGCCAAGCGCGTCGGCATTTTGCGTGACATAGGCCTGTACGGCCTGGACTGCGGCAATGATCGCATCCATATCAGCCGCAGGTTGACCGCGATAGCCTTCTAGCAAGGGTGCGATCTTCAATGTGCCAAGGGCGCTGCGGATCTCCGCAGGAGAGCTGGGCACCAACAACGAAACCGTATCGCGCAGCAGTTCGGTCAACACGCCCCCTGCCCCCAATGTCAGCACAAATCCATGCGCTGGGTCCCGAAAGACGCCAATTAAAAGTTCGGCGACAGTGCCGGTGATCATCTCTTCTATCAGAATGATTTCCGTGCCGATTTCAGCGGCAACAGCGGCAACATCTTCCGCCTGAATGCCCAACCGAACGGCGGCGTGTTCTGATTTGTGAGCAAGCCCCACGCCTTTTACAGCAAAGGGGCCGTTCATGTCCTGAGCCGCCGCGCGGGCCTCTTCCCTACCTCTGACCGAACGGTTTTGCGGGATACGTAAACCAAACTTGGCCAGCGCCTGTTTCGACTCACCTTCGGTCAGGGTTCGGGACACCTCGGCACAGCCCGGCAGCAAAACAGGCTGTACACAAGGCGCACAGATCTGACCCGCTGCGCGTGTTGCGGCCAGCGCTTCGCGCAAGCCCATAAATGGCACCACTCCGCCAGCCATCAAGTCTTGCGCGACATCCTCCGGCAGCAGTTCTGGCAATGTAGCGACAACAGCAAAACGCGCTCCAGTGTCAGCGCGCACCTTCAAAGCCGCTCGGGTCGCGCTGGCCCAGTCAGTTGGATCGGTGGTCGGGTAGTCGACAATAGAAAACGTCAAATCGATATCCGCGCCAGTCATACCTGACCATGCCCGGGCCATCGCCTCTTCATCGCGCCAGATATAGGTGTGATAGTCCAGCGGGTTATTCAACGCGACCATCGGACCGAGCGCGTCTCGCAAGCGAACCTTTTTATCATCGCTTAACATTGGGAAAGTCAGGTCAGTGCCAACCGTCATGTCTGCAATCAGGCTTGCTTCCCCGCCGGAACAGCTGATCGAAGCGATACGGCCGCCGGGAAGCGGCCCGTAGCAATGCAGAAGTTTGAGCGTTTCGAGGAAATCCGGAAGCGCAGTCAGGCGCGGGATGCCAAGCCGGTCCAACAGCGCCTGCGCGCCTGCATCACTGCCCGCCAAAGATGCCGTATGAGAGACAGTCGCTGCCTGCGCCTGTTCCGATGCACCGACCTTGAGGGCAACAAGCGGGATGCCCTTTTCATGCCCCTTGACGGCCAGCGCCTCCCACTCGCGGATGTCCTTGAAGCCTTCGATATGCAGGCCCACGGCTGTCACGCGTGGATCATCTAGCAGGGCCGCAGCAATCTGCGCCTGGCTGGTCTGAGCCATATTTCCGCAGGCCACCATATAGGCAATCGGCAAACCGCGTTTCTGCATGGTCAGATTGATCGAGATGTTCGAACTTTGCGTCAGGATCGCCACGCCTTTGTCCACCGGCGTCGCCCCGTGCTGGTCAGGCCACAGCAGGGCTCCGTCTAGCGCGTTGATGTAGCCATAGCAGTTAGGGCCAAGAATGGGCATTTCACCGGCTGCGGCGATCAGCTGCGCCTGCAAGTCCCCGCCGCTATCATCTTCAGCGACGGCTTCGGAAAAACCCGAGGCGAAGCAGACCGCCCCGCCCGCGCCCATGCTGGAGAGGACCTGAACCGCCTCAATCGTGGCGTGGCGGTTGATGCCAATGAACACCGCATCCGGGGCTTCAGGCAGGTCTTCGATGTGGCCATAAACCTTGTGTCCCGCGATCTCGTTGGCTTTGGGATGCACTGGCCAAATCTGCCCGGCATAGCCCATACGTTCGGATTGCAGAATGACCTGCTGGCACCAGGCACCACCGCCAATGACAGCGATGGTTTTGGGGCGCAGCAGCCGAGTTAGGTCTTTGTTCATGGTCAGGCGCCCAGTGGACGCAGAAGATCACGACTGATGATATGGCGCTGAATCTCACTGGTGCCGTCCCAGATGCGTTCAACGCGCGCATCGCGCCAGAACCGTTCGATCGGGAAGTCGTCCATAAGGCCCATACCACCATAGATTTGCAGCGTCGCATCCGTCACCCGCGCCAGCATTTCCGAGGCGTAAAGCTTAGCCGAGGCAATTTCACGGTTCGATGGCAGGTTCTGATCCAGCCGCCAGGCGGCGGCGAGGGTCAGCCAGTCGGCGGCGTCGATCTCGGTGATCATGTCTGCGATCTGGAAGCCGATGCCCTGAAACTTTCCGATAGGCTGGCCGAACTGCTTGCGCTCGGCCGCATAGTTCAGCGCATAATCAAAGCAGCGCCGCGCGCGCCCAACCGAGAACGCCGCAACCGTCAGGCGGGTTGCGTAGAGCCATTCGTTCATCACGGCAAAACCGCCATCGACTTCGCCCAGAACCTGCGCATCCGGCAGACGGCAATTATCGAAATACAGGATATAGTTCTTGTAGCCCTTGTGGCTGACCGAGTTGTACCCTTCGCGCACTTCAAAGCCCGGGGTGCCGCGATCCACCAGGAAAGTAGTGATGCGCTTTTTGGGGCCCTTGGGGGTCTCGTCCACGCCTGTTGCGATAAAGACGATGAAGAAATCCGCGTGTTCCGCGCCCGAGATGAAGTGTTTCGAACCGTTTACAACCCAGTCACCACCATCGCGCGCCGCCTGACATTTCATACCGCGCACGTCCGACCCGGCATCCGGTTCGGTCATCGCCAAAGCATCCATCTTTTCGCCGCGCACGGCGGGCAGCAGATAGCGTTCGCGTTGCTCTTCGTTGCAGGCCATCAGGATGTTTTGAGGGCGTCCAAAGAAATGCGTCAGTGCCATCGAGCCTCGGCCAAGCTCGCGCTCAACAAGGGTGAAATCCAGATGGGATAAGCCCGCGCCACCGACCTCTTCAGGGAAGTTACAGGCATAAAAACCCAGATCGATGCATTTTTGTTTGATGTCGTTGCCCAGCTCCAGCGGGACCGTACCGCTGCGTTCGACGGCCTCTTCATGCGGGTAGATTTCGTTTTCAACAAAGCTGCGGACGGTCGAAACGATCATCTCTTGTTCTTCGGACAAACCAAACTGCATAGCGCGCACCCCTTGGATCAGTTGTTGACCCAAAGAACGTCATCCTCCAAGTATTCGGCATGCAGACTTAGTCGCATTTCATGCAGGATTCGAAATTTTTGCCACAGCACTACAACATTCTGCTTTTCAATGGGTTCTCGAACCATTGTCTTGCGAACATGGTCGAACCATTGCGGGCGGCGAACAACATGTCACGGCAAACGCTCTATGCATGGAGGTTCTGTTCGCTTGATGGGGCGCCCGTACGCAGTTCCAGCGGCCTAAGCGTAACCCCGGATTGCGCCCTCGAAGGTCAGAGCGGAGATGTTTTGGTGGTTATGCCATCTTACGGCTTTCTGAAACTCGATACCCGGTCGACTGCGCGGGCAATTCTGGCCGCATCCAAACGGCACCAGCAGATCGCAGGATTGGACACCGGAAGTTGGCTTCTGGCACGAGCCGGTTTGCTGGATGAATGCCAAGCGACCATTCATTGGGACGAGCTTTCGCGGTTCGAAGAAAGCTTCCCGGCCGTCGATACCGTGCGGGAGCGATTTGTGATTGATGGCAATCTGCTGACCTGTTCCGGGGCAATGGCGGCGTTCGATTTGGCCTCTGCCCTCATTCAGCGGGATCATGGCCCGCTTTTGTCCATGGAGGTAGCGCACCTGCTGATGGGCCGTAAGGGGCGCGACGCTTATGCTCTTCCGTTGAAATCCAAAGATACACTGGTCAATCGGGTACTGGACGTGATGCAGGCGCATATTGAAACGCCGCTTTCAATCGCTCAGGTTGCACGACGCATTGGATGTTCGCAAAGACGGATCGAGGCTCGCGTCCGGGCGGACCTGAAAACAACGCCGCAAGCATTGTACCGACGTCTACGCCTAACGCTTGCGCGTAATCTGGCGGAGGATACGGAACAGTCCATTGCGGAAATCGCCGGGCGTTGCGGGTATGATAACGCCAGCGCGATGACACGGGCATTCAAGGCGGAATTCGGCCAGACCCCGACCAAATTTCGAAAAATGAACGCCTAATACGCGTTTCAATCTGCCTAGGCAGATCATGTTGGCGAGGCTGCCAATTTCGTCATCGCAAAAACGCACCGTTATCTAGGGCGACGGACGCTGGCCTGACATACTCGTGCTGCGTTCAGCCAAGGGCAACGAAATTTCAAGCCTCCGGTTTCGGCAAGGCTCAGAGCATCGCACGAAGGCCCAACCAGAATGCAATCCAGCATAAACCCACGCTGAGAAGGATATTTCCTGCCGCCATAAAGATAGTGCGCTCGCGGTGCAGTTGCAGAGACTGGTAGGCAAAGCTGGAAAAAGTGGTGAACCCTCCGCAAAAGCCGAACACCAGGCGGCGTTCCTCGTCCGGCAGAACCTGGGGATCGCCCAGATAACCGATCCACAACCCGAGCAGCAAACAACCTGCCACATTCACGATCAGCGTCGACAGCGGTAGTTCGTGCGTGATCATGCGGTTGAGCATGTGCCGTGCGACTGCGCCCAGACCGCCGCCAAGAGCAAATGCTGCGTGTAAATAGAGATCACTCATCCGGGTACTCTCCGGCGTGGTACTTGCGCCCGATCGCCTCACCCAGGATGGCGGCGCCAAGGCCAAAAACAACCTCAAGGGTCAGAGCTGCGACCATATAGGTGACATCTGCTTGGTGCAGCCGGTCGAGCTCGGCCACGAACGAGGAAAAAGTCGACAAACCACCGCAGAAGCCAACCGCGCCCAGGTGGATGACATGGGCATGAACCCTGTGCCGCACCGCATAAAGCCAGCCGATGAACAGACAGGCCGCGATGTTGATTCCGAAGGTCGCAGTCACGAAGGGCACACCGGGTATCTCAAGCGACAGCACTTCGCGCAGCAAGGACCCAAGCGCGCCGCCGACAAAGACGGCGAGGTACATGAGTGTTCGCTGCAAGACCTTGGCCCCCTGATCAGAATCGCGTTCTTCGATCTATTTCCATACAGGCTTGGGGATTAAACGCCAATGATCGACCCGTCGGTGCTTCAGAACCGTTGGGCCGATGCACGCTCCCAATCGCTTGCAAATCCCGCAGGGACACTGTCTGACAGCAACCCACCTTCGGGAAGTCGTTCATAAAGGTCCGCATATGTGAACTCTTTTTCGTCTGTTGAGCGGCGCAGAATATCCGAAGGGTGCAAGTCCGTGACCTTTTCGTAGCCCATTGCACCCAGAATTTCGCGGAAGCTTTCCATCGTGGCATCGTGATAGCGATGCACCCGCTGACGCTTTTGCGGCACATTCACGGCCTTTGCACGTTCCTGATCCTGAGTGGCGATGCCCGTGGGACAGCGGTTGGTATTACAATGCAGCGACTGGATACAGCCCACGGCAAACAGCATCGCGCGGGCCGAATTGCACATATCTGCGCCTAAGGCGAGTTTTTCGATCATGTCATAGCCCGTCGCGACCTTACCCGAACAGATGACGCGCACCTTGTCGCGCACACCGATACCACGCAAGCAATTGTCGACAAAGATCAACCCTTCGTTCAGGGGCATCCCCAGCCTGTTGGAGTATTCCACTGGTGCAGCACCGGTACCACCCTCAGCTCCATCCACGGTAATGAAATCGGGCAAAATCCCGGTATCCAGCATTGCCTTGCAGATACTCATGAATTCGGACCGTTTACCGATGCACAGCTTGAAACCCACTGGCTTACCGTCCGACATCTCACGCAGATGTTGCACAAACTCCATCAGCCCGGCGGGGGTCTCAAAGGCCGCATGTGCAGGAGGTGAGATCACGTCTTTATGGGGTTCAACACCGCGAATTTCAGCGATTTCTTCATCAACCTTAACCGCAGGCAGCACGCCGCCATGAGCGGGTTTTGCGCCCTGGCTAAGCTTGATCTCAATGGCCTTGACCACGTCCTTTTGGGCTTTCTCTGCAAACTTGTCCTTGTCGAACCCACCTTCGGGGGTGCGACAGCCGAAATAGCCGGTACCGATCTGCCAAATGAGATCACCGCCTTCCGCCAGATGATGCGGGCTTATCCCACCTTCACCGGTGTTGTGGGCAAAGCCGCCGTCCTTGGCCCCACCATTCAAAGCCCGGATCGCGGTATGGCTCAACGCTCCGAAGCTCATCGCTGAAACGTTCAGGCGTGACGCATCGTAAGGCTTGGAACATTGCGGGCCGCCCAGCGTGACACGCTTCTCGCTTTCCTCCACCTCTTTCGGCACCAACGAATGATTGGTGCGGTGATAGCCCACCTGCGTGATGTCGTACTGGGTGCCAAACGCCTGTGTATCCTGTTGACCCTTGGCACGGGCATAGACCAGACTGCGCGTAATCCGGTTGAAGGGCCGTCCGCTTTCGTTGGTTTCAACAAAATACTGGCGTATTTCTGGGCTGACGAATTCCAGCATGTAACGAAAATGGCCCAGAACAGGATAGTTATTAAGAACGTTGTGTTTCGTCGTCATCAGGTCATAAGCCCCGATCGCGATATAGGGCAGCACGATCACCAGCAGCCACAGCGCTGGGGTCCAGAACCAGCCAACCAACAAGGTCAGGGGCAGGCCGAAAAAGGCCACCGCGTAGTATATATTGCGTACAATCATGCGTCCGATCTCCGGTTACTAGCTTGGATTGGCACCTGCACTAAAGCTGCGCCTTGAGTTCTTTGACCCAGTTGTCCCACTGCGCGTGGTCGCCCTTGGCCAGAAGGATGCCCTCTTTCAGTTTGGACATGCCAAATCCCCAGGCCATCTTTGTGTCCACATGAGGTGGCATGACCAACTCACCCGGCGTGACCATGGCGTCGATGATGAACGGCTTGGTGCTGGCTTTGGCCTGCGCCACGGCTTCTTTGATGTCAGCGGCATGTTCCACGCGCACGCCATCACCACCGCAGACCTTGGCGTATTCGGCAAAATTCGGGTTCACCAGATCCGTTGCCATAGGGTTCACAGCATAACCCGCGACCTCCATCTCCATCTTAACGAAACCCAGTGTCTGGTTATTGAACACAATCACCTTGATCGGCCAGTCATAGCGCACGGCGGTTACGAAATCCTGCATGGACATACCGAAGCCGCCGTCGCCACAGAAGGTCCAGACCTCACGCGAGGGATCGAGCGCCGCTGCGCCGAGCGCCGAGGGAAAACCCGAGCCCAGAGAGGAATGGTTGAATGATCCCACCATACGCCGCCCACCCTTCATACGGGTCTGCCGCGCCACCCAGACAGTGCATTCACCTATGTCCATCGCAAAAACCGCATCTTCTGCGGCCTGATTGGAAATCTCGCGGGCGAATAACTGCGGGTGCAGCGGTTCGCTGGCACGTTCGAGGCTGGCCTCTTTGTCCTGTTGCGCCAGCCACTTGTTGCAGAGTTTAACCTGGTGATCGGTGAAGTTTCGGTCTTCTTTCTCCGCTATTTGAGGCAGCAGCCGGTCCAGCGTTGCTCCGACATCCCCCAACAAGCCCGATGCGATAGGCGCACGGCGACCCAGATTTTCGACGCTGCGGTCGATCTGCACGATCTTGGCCGTTTCTGGCAGAAACCATTCATAGGGAAAGTCGGTGCCCAGCATCACCAGCACATCGCAATCGCGTACCGCGTGATAGCCACCGGGGTTGCCGATGAGACCAGTCATACCAACCACATTCGGGTCGTCGTAGTCGAAGATATCCTTGCCCTTCAACGTATGCGCAAGCGGAGCATTGAGCTTTTGCGACAATGCCAACACCTGATCTCTGGCCTCGCGGCAACCAACACCGGCAAAAAGCGCCACCTTCTTGCCTGCGTTTATGATCTGCGCAGCACGGGCAATCTCATCTTCGGGTGGGATCAGGGTAGAGGGCTGTTTCAAAAGCGGATGGAACTGGTGCAGGCTGGGCACCTTTTGCTCGGACACATCGATGGGCAGTTCAATCCGCAC
This sequence comes from Ruegeria sp. HKCCA6837, assembly GCF_013034475.1. Taxonomy (NCBI): domain Bacteria; kingdom Pseudomonadati; phylum Pseudomonadota; class Alphaproteobacteria; order Rhodobacterales; family Roseobacteraceae; genus Ruegeria; species Ruegeria sp. HKCCA6837. The sequence goes on along the minus strand of NZ_WQGD01000004.1, from coordinate 18,169 downwards.
CACCTCGCGGTTAATGAGCGCACGTTGCACAGCGATCTGGGCAAGACGCGGCATCTGATCCGGCGTGTGGATCACGGCCTGATAGTCGCACACATCGTCAAACGCCTTTTCCAGGTTCACTTCCTGATGATAGCCCGTGCCGCGCTCGCGATGGGCGACTTGGCCAGTGATCGCGACCACGCCCGCGCCCTCGCGTTTGGCGTTGTATAGGCCATTGATCAGATGCAGAGCACCGGGTCCAACCGTGCCGGCACAGATGCCGATACCACCGGTTAGATGCGACTGTGCATAAGCCGCGTAGGCTGCGTTTTCTTCATGCCGCAAACCCTTCCATTCAAAACGGTCGTCCCCGCGCATGGCTTCGAGAAACGGGTTGAGCGCATCGCCAACCACGCCAAAGATCTGGCAACCACCTGCATCCGACAAAATGTCCAGCAGGACCTCACACACGTTTTTCGCCATGACTCTTCTCGTCCCGAGTGAATTCAATGGGATATAGCCAACATCGTGTCTGACTTTAATTCAATAGCCATGCCCTAAAATCAAAGTCGCCTCACCGACTTTTCAAATCACGCAAGGGTCAATTGGATGTGACGGACACAAACACAGTATGATCCTGCAGGCTTATGGATTGCCACAGGTTCCAAGTGTTTTTGACAACAAACCAGCCGAGGCAGGCGAATGCTCTTACTTAGCTGCACATAATCTCAAATAAAACGCGTTGCGGTTCAGGAGTTGAAACCGCAACGCGTGCTTGAAAAGCTATCGCCAGTGTATTGGGTTATTCCCGACCCACAGCTTGACCATCTTCATCGAAAAAATGCAGCTTGCTGGTCGGGAAATGCAAACCGATATGTGCGCCCGGTTTGAGGTCCGTGTCTCCATTCAAACGCACAGTGACGTTTTCTTCAGCACCGACATCGACGATTAGGAACGTATCAGCACCCAGGTATTCGATCACCTCGATCACACCGTCCGTCTGGCCCTCGCCCGCTGCAACCACTTCAATGTGTTCAGGACGAACACCCAATCGGTTGGCTTCGCCGGAAAACGCAAATTGGCCTCCTCTGCCGTGTGCCAGCGTATAACTGCCGCCTTGAGCGGAACAGGTCAACACGTTCATTTTCGGGCTTCCAATGAACTGCGCCACAAACAGATTGGCCGGACGTTCATAGAGCTCGCGGGGCGTACCGACCTGCGCGATCTTGCCGTATTCCAGAACCACGATCCGGTCGGCCAGCGTCATGGCTTCGACCTGATCATGGGTCACATAGATCATCGTGCGCTTGAGGCTTTGGTGCAGCTTGGCGATCTCGTATCGCATCTCAACGCGCAGCGCCGCATCAAGGTTCGAAAGCGGCTCGTCGAACAAAAAGGCCGTCGGGTCGCGCACGATGGATCGGCCGATGGCCACACGCTGGCGCTGCCCGCCTGACAAGTCTTTGGGTCGGCGTTCCAGAAACGGCCCGAGTTTCAGAACCTCAGCCGCTTTGTTGACCTGTTCTGCGATTTCAGCCTTTGGCACCCCGGCCACTTTCAGCGAGAACCCCATATTTTCAGCAACAGTCAGATGCGGATACAGCGCATAAGACTGAAACACCATCGTCAGGCCGCGTTTCGAAGGCGGATGATCGGTGACGTCATTGTCGTTTATCAGAAGCGATCCGCGCGAAATATCCTCAAGCCCGCCGATCATGCGAAGCAGAGTGGATTTTCCGCAGCCCGACGGACCGACAAAGACAATGAACTCGCCTTCTTCAATCTTGAGGTCCACACCTTTGATGACCTGGGCGGACCCAAACCATTTTTCGACGGACTTCAGTTCGATGCTGCCCATTAGCTCCTCCCTGCCCAGTGTAGCCAGACCGCGGCTGTCCAGGTGAAGGCAGTGCCGCCAGCAGCGCTGCCTGTGTTGGGGTCAAAATACTCGGCGAAGCCGTAGGTCGAAATCAGCTTTGCTGTTTTCAGGCGCAGGTCTTCTGCCTGCCGCGTGTGTCCCATATCAGCCAGACCGAACCCAATCATCATGTTCATGATCGCCCAGGTCGGACCACGCCAATAGCGGCGCGAATCAAAATTCGGCATCGACGTATCATAGCTTGGAACCGGATAAGGAACGGTGTCCAACACAGCATTCAAACGCTTAAGCATCTGTTCCGACTCGATGCCTGCGTACCAGCACATATATGAAGCGTTCGAGATGCTGCCGGCCCATTCATCTGTACGAACGTCACGGGAATCGAAACTACCCAGATCCTCATTCCACAAGGATCGCGCACCATTTTCGAGCCTCTCAACATCCGAATGCAACCCTTCGGCGTCGACGCCTAGCTGGTCGCTGATCGCCAGCAGATCCCGCGCAGCGCGCAAGGTCGTGAATGTCATTGTCGGGTCGGCAACCCGAAACGGGTTTTTCTCCAACAGAGCCTGTTGGTTCCATCCGGCCTCTCGGCCAATCTGGACCAGTTTGATGTAACGATCATAGTCAAACTTGGTAGGGCGATCGTCGCTGTTCACATGCGCGATGTCCCTGCGCTGGTATTCCCCCACGTCAGAGGCGTCCATGCGCGCCATGGATTTATCCCAGTCAGGGGCATTGTCGCGACCTGCCTCCCAAGGGTGCGTCGTACAGACAGCGTCCTTTTCATCAAGCCGCCATTTCATGATCCAACGATGCCAGGCCAAAAGCTTTGGAAAGAGGACACGCAGGCGCTGGTCGCCCACCTTTTTGTCCTGCTCCCAAATTTTCCGAACCATCGTTGCTGCGATGGGTGGCTGAATAATACCCGACGACGGGATCGGGCCGTTGCAACCCCATACATCTGGGCCCGGAAAATACCCGTCGTCTTGCTTGTGGAACAGGATATGCGGCACCATGCCGTCCGCCCATTGGCCCGAGAAAAGCGTCTCTACTTCTGTCCAGGCGCGGTCGATGTCGAATTCGGCAAAGCCCACGGCGGCAATCGCGCTGTCCCAGTTCCACTGATAAGGATACAGCCCCTCGGTCGGGATTGTGTAACCCCCGCGATCATTGGCAATCAGGATATTGCGCGCTTCGCGGTTGTGGTTCGTATGTTGATTCATTTCTGTCATCCTTTGACGGACCCCGCAGTCAGGCCTTTGGTCATGAAACGTTCAAGCCCCAGGAACAACGCCATGATCGGCAAAGTGGCGATTACCGCGCCAGCCATGAGATGTTGTCGGGGAATTTCCGAGGAGTTCAGCATCGTGACGCCTCGGGTCAGGGTAAATTTCGACGGATCGTCCAGCAGCATGAAGGCAAGCAAGAACTCATTCCAGGCGATCATAAAGACATAGAGCGAGACCGAGGCCAGCGCAGGCAGGCTGAGCGGCAGGGTGATCTTCCAAATCACGGCCAGACGCGACAGACCATCCATCAGACCAGCCTCTTCCACTTCGGTGGGCAGACCACGGAAATAGCCTTGCAGCATGTAAAGCGCGACGGGGATCGTCGTGACCGGGTAGATCATGACAATGCCGAGGATCGAGTTCCGTAGGCCCGTAAGCGAAAACGCGATATAAATCGGCAGCGCCAGAACGATCATCGGAACCATGTAGATCAGCAGGATCGACCGCGAAAACGCCTTTTGTCCTTTGAACCGGAACCGCGCCACCGCGTAGGCACCGGGGACACTGAACAGCAACGTGATGAATACTGTCAGGACCGAGACGTAGAAGGACGTCCAGAGATAAGTGCCGAAATTGAAGTCGCGGAACAGCTCGGTATAGCTGCGGAACAGTGCAGTGCCCTGGCTCAGATCAACGGAGAAATCCAGCGGGTTCTGCAATAGCGCCTGCTGAGATTTCAGGCTGGTCATCACCATCACATAGAAGGGGATGACGACAATTGCCGTGAAAAAGATGTACCCGAATCCGGTGCAAAAGCGGATCACCGCATCTTCGAATTCATGGCGTGTCAGTTCGGTGAAGGGCAGTTCCTTAAGGATCTCGGCCAATGACAGGTGCATGACAACCGCAACAGCGATGACAGTAGTTAGGCTTGCCTGCAGCGTCGTATCCGGACCAATCAGAACGGGACCCAAACCGCTTAGGCAAGACAAACCCAGCAGCACAGAGATCGCCAAACGCGCCGGAGCATGACGCGCCGGAAACGCAACATAGGTAAGACCTGCCACCGCGCCCCAGATCAGGCTCAACCCCACCTGCGGGCGAAACGCTGCGCCCGTGGCGAAGGACATGGTGACGGAAACGGTGGTTGAAATGATGACCAACCAGAGTGCGCCCAGAACCGGGCCAGTGATGAAACCTTTGCGCATCACAAACCCTCCTCACGGCTGATGAAGCGGAAGAAGACAAAGCTGAAGGCGATCAGGCACAGCAGGATGACCACGGCCACCGCCGCGCCTGCCCCGATGTTTGAGATCGCAAACGCCTGCTCATAGACATTCACAGTCAGTGTTCGGGTACCCGCATTACCACCGGTCAGCAGGAAAATGTCGTCGAACTTGTTGAACGTCCAGATAAAGCGCAGAAGGAACAGTACCGACAGGATGCCCAACAATTGCGGGATGCTCAGCAACCAGAACTTCTGGAAGGGCGACGCTCCATCCATATCAGCGGCTTCATACATGCTGCTATCAATGGATTGCATCCGCGCCAGAATGAACAGGAAAGACAGCGGGAAATAGCGCCAGATTTCGAACACCGTGACCATGATCAGTGCCAGAGGGCGTTCGCCGAAAAAGTTGATCGGCGCACTGGTCAGACCCATCTGGATCAAGAGCGCATTGGCTGAACCCGAAAACGGATCAAACAGCGTGACCCAGGTAAAGGCCACCGCAATGACAGGAGCGACATAGGGAAACAAGTAAAGGCCCCGGATGACCCCCTGCCCTTTGAAGCTCTTGTTCAGCAAAAGCGCTGCAAACAGGCCCATAACCAAGGCGCCAATGGTCCCGAACACCGTGTAAAACAACGTTACCCAAAGCACGCCCCAGAACTCAGCTCCGTCAAAGACGCGAGCATAGTTTTCGAGGCTGAATTCAAAGTTGGTCAGAACGTTCGGTCCACTACCAGTCAAACGCGGTTCTGACGCTTCGACCACGTCTTCAAAGGCATCGGGATCGCCGTCGACGGCAACAGGAATGCGGATACGCTCACGCTGGCCCCCTTCCAGAGTGCCGAAGTCACAAAACAGGTCCTGCCCGTCCAAAACGCAGGGGGCGGCAACGTCCCCCGCAACGACACCGTCGGGCAGAACGTCACTAAGGGTGACGCCGTCGATTGCGATCTCCTGACTGGAGTTGCGCAGACGGTATTCAATCCGCAGATCGTCGCCCGATCCGCGCAGGCTTTCACGCACAACCGGTGCGGGTGGGCGGAGATCGGACAGGGTAAATGGCTTGAAGCTGATCCAGAAGATTGCCAGCAAAGGCAAGATCACCACAAGCGATACGCTGATCACGGTCGGAGCCAGCAGCGTCCAGGCCAGACGCGCCTCGCGTTTGGCTAACGCCCCGGTTCCGGTCGGTGGGGTGGCCGAAGTCATGGGGTACCTCGAAGGGTTAAGTGCAGCGGCGCGCACGCCGCTGCAGATGCCACTTGATTACTGAACCTTCGCCAGTTCTTCGTTCATGGCTGCAACCGCTGCGGCTGCGTCGATCTCGTCATCAATGTACTGACGTACAACACGATTGATGGCCTGAGAGTTGATCATTTTCGACGCCAGCGCCAATTGACCCTCGGCTACGCCCCAACGCTGCGCCACGTCCAGACCACCGACGATCTCATCGATCATCGCCTGTTCATACAACTCACCCAGCGGGGCTTTGCGATCGACACCAACGGGCAGTTCCGCCCAGGCTTCAGAGAACGCAGTCGGGTTATCCGAATTACCACGGCGCACCGGGAACTTACCCTCAGGCGCAATGGCCAGCGTCTGGGTATAGCCGTCATCCATAGCAAACCTTACGAATTCCATTGCCGCGTCGGTGTCCGCATCGTTGGTGATACCGAAATACCGCACATCACCCCAGGCCGCGCCATCGGGGTTCGACGGGCCGGACAGTTTGGTAACGATACCAGTCTTGCTGGCCAGATCGCGAGAGGTCGGGTCATCGTTGATGGTCGGCGGGGCGCTGTCCCGCAGACCGGCCAGTTCATCAAGAATGAAGGGCGACCAGATGATCATCGCGGCTTTACCGTCGAAATACAGCTCACGCGATTGCTTCCAGAAAAGTTCACCCGGAGGCGAGGCTTTGGAAATGGCCTTGTAGAAATCCAAAACCTCGGTGGTCTTGGCCTCATCAAGCGGCTGGAAGCCATCGGGGCCAACCGGGCTGACGCCGTTTGCCAGGAATACGTGCTCCAGCACCTGACTCATGAAGTTCTCGTCAACTTTGGTGGCCGAAACAAAACCATACATTTCTGGCGGGTTATGCAGCGCCTCAAGTGCGGCCTGAATATCTGCAAAACTGTCAGGCGCTTCCAGACCGGCCTCTTCAAAAAGGTCCTTCCGGTACACAACCATTTGCGTCCAGCCGTCCACCGGAACCGAGGCGGTTTCACCATTGAACGCCGCCATGCCCAAAGCACCCGGAGCGAAAGTATCAGCGCCCAGTTCTTCGATCACTTCGGTCGCAGCTTCGGTGTCCAGAATGCCAGCTTCGGCCCACGGCAGGGCGTACTGCAACGGGTGGTAGACCACATCTGGCAAGTCACCTGCGGCAAAGGCTGCGGTTGCGCGGGTGCCCAAATCTGTTTCTGTGACAGGGATCACCTCAACGGTTGTTCCGGTCTCAGCCTTGAACTGGTCGGCCATTTCCTGTTGTTTCGCCAGACGCTCGGGCTGCTCTTCGGTCGTCCAGAAACGGATCGTGTCCGCCTGTACCGACATGGCCGTCAGCGCCAGTGCCAACGAAGAGCCGAGCATCAGCTTGGCTGCTTTTGGTGTAAGTTTCATGGTCGGTTTCCTCCCCGATTGTCTTCCATGGATCGTTTGATTTTTTTCGCCAACTCGTTCGAGGTCAGCAGCGGCGGTCCGTCAGAGTCGCGTTCAATCAGCACCGCCTGACTGAGCTCGCGCAAAGTTGCGGGCTCTTCTCCTCGGGTCTGACGTATCAGCATCGTAGCAAGGCGTTCACCTGCCCGTTTAGAGTCGACGCTGAACGTCGTTAGCCCGGGGCTGGCGTATTGGCATTCCGGGACCCCGTCATATCCAAGAACCGAGACATCGCGCCCGATCTCAAGGCCAAATTCTGCGCAGACAGAGTAGCTTCCCAGTGCCGCTTGGTCTGTCGCAAATACAATCGCGGTCGGCGGGACAGGAAGACGCAATAAAGCGCGCGCTTCAGCGGCCCCTTCTTCGCGGGTGCGGGCCCCTTCGCGTATCAATTCGGGATCAACTGGCAATCCTGCGTCCCTAAGCCCGTCGACATAGCCATCCCGACGCAGGTGGCTGTAGTTGAACTTTGGATCACTGCCGACAAACCCGATACGGCTGTGACCAAAACGGGCCAGACGTTCGACCGCGTCGCTCAAGGCTGTTTCCCCGGAAATATCAAACCACGACGTATCGTCCTGAAACCCGACCTGACCATAGCCAGTCCGCCCGTAAAGGATGAACGGCACCTGCAAGTCCTTCAGGTATCCAACGCGCGCATCATCGACTTCGGTTCGCGGCAGTATAAATCCGTCGGCCTTACGTTCTTCAACCAAACGGCCCAGCATGTTCAGCATATCCTGTTTCGACTTCGCGGTCGAAATTGTCATCGTCCAGTCAGACGCACTGGCAGCTTCACAAGCCCCTGCCAGAAAGTCTTGGAAAAACGGATTGTGCCGATCCGGTTCTTCACTGTTGATGACCATTGCAATGGCACGCACGCGCCCCGTTCGGATGGCCTGAGCGTGGCTGAGCGGGCGATACCCCATCTTGCGCGCCGTCACCTCAACCCGCTTTCGCGTTGATTCTGAGATGTCGGAATACCCATTCAATGCCCGCGACACCGTGCTTTTCGAAAGGCCGAGTTGATCGGCCAGTTCATCAAGCTTCACCCGTCCAGTCGCCGAGGCGCGCCGGGAACGGATTTGTCGCTGTCGCGTGTTGAGATTCGCTGTCATTCCATCATTTTGTGGTTCCGAAACCGGTTTCGGCAACGGAAAAATCTATTTTTGTGCGGTTTGAAAAATTCGGGTTTCATAAGTCGGAATACTGATGCTTCGACTTCAACTCTGTGGTCACCGCACCGATTGGCAGGCTATAGCAATGACAACCTCCATGCACAGTACCGCAAAAAAGCGAATTATATACCTTGCTGAAATTCGGTATTTCCCTAAGCGATGCCGCAAACGAGAGTTGACCGTGTACAAGTTTTTCTGCCATCAACGCACCATGTTCGGTTCCGGGGACTCACCCGGAGGCAATAGGGAATGCAGTGCGGCTTTTTCTTCGCCAATTCTGCAACTGCCCCCGCAACTGTAAGCGGCGAGCGCGGCTGATCGTGCCACTGGGATATGCCCGGGAAGGCCAGCCAAGCGTTTTGACCCGCAAGTCAGGAGACCTGCCGAACATGCGCCCTCAGAAGGGGCGTTGATCGTCGGCGACGGGGTGTGCGCCGAAACTGTTTGCCTATTTGGGCAAATGGTTTCGCATTCCCCTATGTCAAAAACCAATGCGTGCCGGGGAAGGCGCGACTTGAGAAGGGCTTGTTTGTGAAACACTTTTTGTTGGCGGCAACAGCTGCCATTGCATTGCCTGCTATTGCCCAGGCTCATTTCCTGCTGGAATACACCCAAGATACCATGATTGATCGTCCCGGCGACGTTCCGGTCAAGTTGGTCTTCTGGCATCCCTTTGAAGCCGGGCATGTAATGACCCTCGAAAAGCCAGAAGAATTTTATGTGATCCACAACGGCGAAAAGACCGATTTGTTGGGTACGTTGCAAGAAACCACCTTCGAAGGCCCCGAGAACACGGCCAAGGCCTTTTTGGGCTCGGTTCCAGTGAAACGTTCCGGCGATTACGTCGTGGTAACGGTACCTGCGCCTTATTATGAGGAATCTGAGGATATCTATATCCAGCAGATCACCAAGGCGTATCTGAACCGAAACGAGCTGCCCACCGACTGGGACCAGCCGCAAGGTCTGGCCACAGAAATTCTGCCGCTGAACAAGCCCTATAACATCATCGCTGGCTCGACCTTCACGGGACGTGTGCTGAGCGAGGGCAACCCAGTGGCTGGCGTAGAGATTGAAATCGAATACATGGCCGCGGAACCCGACTTGGCCGGAAACGGCGCAAAAAACGCAACTGCTTCCCCATTGCCAGGCGGCGCACTGGTCGCGATTTCGAACGAGAACGGCTATTTCACCTTTGGCGTGCCAAAAGCAGGCTACTGGGGTTTCGCCGCGTTGGGTTCGGGCCCGAAGACCGAACATGAAGGCAAAGAACTAAGTCAGGACGCTGTGATCTGGATCCGCGCCTGGGATCTGGAGTAACCCATATGCATATTGTGGACGGAGCCCTTTCGAACCCTGTTGTGATTGGCGGCGCAATCGCGGCAGCAGGCGGGATCGCCATGGGGCTGAAATCGCTGGACCTAGATCGCATTCCCACTGCGGGGGTGTTGTCAGCCAGCTTTTTTGTCGCCTCACTGATCCATGTTCCGATCGGCCCGTCCTCTGTGCATTTGATCCTGAACGGTCTGGCCGGGCTTTTGCTCGGCTGGGCGGCCTTTCCGGCGCTTTTTGTTGGCTTGCTGCTTCAGGCTGTGTTCTTCGGCTTTGGAGGACTGACAGTGCTTGGGATCAACACAGTCAACATCGCCCTTCCGGCGGTGCTTACATGGATAATCTTCGGTCGTCTGATCGCCAAGGGCACGCCTGTTCAAGGAGCAGTTTGGGGCGGCATAGGCGGCGCTTTCTCAATCGCAGCTACGACGGCTTTTGTCGCAGTATCGCTGGCGCTGTCGGGCGACGAATTCCTGCCGGCTGCGAAGCTTGTGTTATTTGCTCACGTCCCTGTCATGGCCGTCGAAGCGGTTCTGACCGGGTTCGCCATTTTACTGGCTCGTCAGGTTAAACCAGAACTCTTTTACAAAGGCGCATCGGCATGAGGCAACTGCTCGTTGTTATTGCGTTGTCACTGATGCCGCTTCCTGCGCTGGCCCACAAAGTTATCGCAGGGGTCTTTCCTGCAGGCGATGCAATCGAAGGCGAATTGGGCTTTTCAAACGGCGATATGGCGCAAAACCAAAAAGTCATCGTGTACGGGCCCGATGGTGCTGAGTTGGGACGAACACTGACCGATACAGATGGTTTCTTCCTTTACACCCCGACCAACCCGGTAGAACACACGTTCAAAGCAGACTTGGGCGCGGGGCATGTGGCAGAAGTCACCATGCCTGCTGCCGATGTCGCGGCGATAATGGGTGTTGAAGCTGACGTGGTCGAAACTGCCGCAATGATTGCCCCTAAGGAAGGTGGGACGCAGGTGACTGTCGCATCATTGACGAACGAAGAACGCGCCGCAATTGCTCAGGCGGTCCGAGACGAAACCCGCCCGCTGCGACGCGAGATTGCCTCCTATCGTGAACACAACGATCTGCAAACGATCCTGGGTGGCATTGGTTACATCATTGGTTTGTTCGGAATCGGCTTTTACATCGCCGCACGCAAGAAGATGACCTCCTGATGGCCCACGCCCTGGAACCCCAGGCCAAGACATTGGCCGAGACTGGTACGGGTGCATCCTTTGGGGTGATCCAAGGCTTGGATCCTCGGATGCGGATCGTGGTGGCGAGTGTTTTTTCCATTGTCACGGTCTCGCTCAGCACCATTCCAGGGCTGATTGCGGCATTGGCTGTTTCTATCGGAGTGCTGCTGATGTCTCGCCTGCCCATTCGCCGAACGCTCAAACGTATGGCGATGATGGACAGCTTTATCATCTTCATGTTGGTACTTTTGCCATTTACCACGCCCGGGGATGCGATGTTCAACTTATTTGGGTTTCCGGCCAGTTGGCAAGGCCTTTGGAAAGCCACTGAGATTGCGCTGACAGCTAACGCCGTCATATTGTCCCTGATGGTTCTGGTTGGAACGATGGAACCGGTTACGCTTGGCCACGCGTTGTATAAACTGCGCTGTCCCGAAGCACTCGTCCACCTTCTGATGTTTACCATTCGCTACATCGAAGTTTTACGCGAGGAATATATGCGCCTGCGCGCGGCGATGAAGGTCCGTGGGTTTCGACCGGGCACTAATTGGCACACGTATCGCAGCTTTGGCTATCTGGTTGGCATGATGTTGGTCCGCGCCATCGAACGGTCCGAGCGAATCTTAGCAGCGATGAAATGCCGAGGATTCTCTGGACGGCTTCTCTTGCTGCAGGAATTTAACCTGACCCTGCGCGACTACGTGTTTGCGGCGACTCTATGCATAGTGTGCATTGGGCTTCTTTGTCTGGATTTCGCATGACGATCCTCAAGCTGGAAGACATTCATTTCGCCTATCCCGGTCAAGCACCCGTACTGGACGGCGCCTCGCTTACGCTTGAACCAGGGCAACGCCTGTCGATTGCAGGACCTAACGGAGCAGGGAAATCCACCCTGTTTGGAATTGCGCTTGGTTTGCAAAAGCCAACCTCGGGTAGTGTGATCGCCCTTGGAAAAGATCGGCGCACCGAGGCCGATTTTCACGAGGTTCGCCGCGAGATCGGACTGGTGTTTCAAGACCCTGACGATCAGCTGTTTTGCCCCACTGTGGCAGAAGACATCGCGTTTGGGCCTCTCAATCTAGGGCGCAACAAGGACGATGCTCTCGCCATCGTCGACAGAGTTCTCTCTGATCTAGACTTGATGCACTTGCGTGATCGCATAACACATAAATTGTCGGGGGGCGAAAAGCGTCTTGTGACCCTTGCCACCGTATTGGCGATGGAACCCCGGGCACTGTTATTGGACGAACCGACCAATGCGCTCGATACCCAGAACGAAGCCCGCCTGCTAGAGATACTACAGGGTTTGCCACAGGCCATTTTACTGGTCAGCCATGCGCCATCTTTCCGTCAGGCATTGGCCCCGGGCACGCTTGAATTGAGAAACGGTAGACTTGTCGCCGCGGGATTTTGAACTGCTGTGCTTTGCCGACGATTGGTCAACACATTGGCTCCCTGCCCCTCATCAGGCGAAACGGTATAGGGAAAAGACCTCTAAGCCCGCGCAGTAGTGCTCATGGATGTCGTTTCAGCTTCGATAGCGCTGTCCAGTGCTTTGCGGAACAGTTTTGCGCCCTTATCCAGACCAAGATCAATATAGGGAGTCTTGGCGTGCTTCATACCCAGATGCACTTGCTCCAACACCCCTTTGTCTTCGAGAAACGCCATCCGCACGCGTCATTCATGAACTTTGAAACCTCTGCGTTATCGGGATCAGTGTTTCAGCACTGAAACCAGAAATACCGAGTTCGGTCCTCGTCAATCGGCGTCATGAAATTGTACGAGATATTGACTTAGATCTTGTCGACTGGGGGTTTGCGGTAGCCACCGGTTCCAACAGGCGTGTAAACGGATCTGTTCAGCGCGATGGCAGGCAGGCACAACTCGTAATGCTGAAGCCGGTCGCAATCGCTCGGAAACGCCACGGGGGTGCCATTTTTCTACCGGAAGAAACCGATGTTCTTAGCCAGAAACGTTTCGGCCTTCAGCACGCGCCCTATATTTTTTCTCAAGGCCGCAACTTACCAGCAATTTCTCAGAAACATCGATTGCCCTCCAATCCATCATTTGGCTTGCTAAAGTTTGGGCGCCTGAACGCCGCCATGCCACGTCAGAATAGTAATGGGTTATATAAGCCTGACTAATTTCAAACTGAAGCCGGCGGAGGGATGGCAGGTTGCGCAGCAACCTCGGAATGAATCCAGGTCAGGAATTCGGCAACCTTTTCGCTGCCCTTGGTTTCGTGCGGTCGGACCAGCCAATAAGACAACGGCGATTGGGTCATTTCCGCAAAGGGTCGGACCAAACGCCCGTCTGCCATCATGTCAATGACCAAAGGCTCGCGCCCCAGTGCCACACCTAATCCTTCAATCGCCGCCTGAACAACCATGTTTGACTGCCCCAGTCGCCGTGTCCGCAGCGCGGCTGGCAAGGTCAGGCCACAGCGCCGCGCCCAGAATTCCCATGTGGGGCTCGCCGCTCTGTGATGTAGATTCTCGTCCACCAACATCGTGTGACGTGCGAGGTCATCGACCTTGCGAAGGTCCGGCAACAACGACGGCGCGCAAACCGGAAACAGCTGCTCTGTCATAAGTAAATCGACCTGACAGCCCGGAAAATCGCCCAAGCCATAGCGAATTCCGATATCCGCATCCGCACCAGAAAACGGGAATTGTCCGGTATCGGTTGCTATCGATATCGACAGGTTCGGGTGGGCCATGTCAAAGCGTAAAAGTCGTGGAAACAACCAGTTGAACGCAAAACCCGGCAGACATGAGATAACGATTGTCCGATCCGAGCGTGTTTTATCCCTGAGTTGTGCGCATACATCCGAGATGCGCCCCAGTCCTTCCGAAATCGCAAGGGCCAACAACTCTCCTTCACGGGTTGGGCGCGACTGACGTGCGCCCCGCACCAAAAGCTCGCGCCCCAACCATTCCTCAAGGCTGCGCACATGCTGACTGACAGCGCTCTGGCTGACGCCCAATTCGGTAGCAGCGGGTGAAAACCCCGAATGTCGGACGACGGCCTCGAACGCTCTTAGTGCGGAATAGGGCAAGTTCAAGATCATATTAGTAACTCTAATGTCACTCATTAATACTTTCAAATAGATTGGCTGCAAGCCCCTGGCGTAACCTTGACCAATTCGATCCTATGGGAGACGCGAATGTCGGACATCACGCCGGAACGTGGCGCGCAAAACCTGTTGGCAAACTGTGCCCATGCAACGGCCGGAGACCGGCTGCTGATCGTCTACGAACCGCCAGAGTACGGGTATTTCGACGCGGACAGTGTCGAAATCGTCTCGCGTGTTGCCAAGTCCATGGGCCTGTCCGTCGAAACGGTTGATGTGGGGTTCAACCCTGACACTCCGCATCTGCCTGTGGACTTGCTTAAAAGGTTCGAAACCGCCGATGTTATCCTGTTTCTGGCCCGCCTCGGAGATCAGCTACGGTTTTCGCAAATGCCCAAGGGCAAAAAGATCATCGTCAGCTTTGCCCTCAGCCGCGAACAATTCGGGTCGGGGTTTTCGAACGGGCACCACGACGCCTTCATGGAACTCAAGGCCGAGATCAACTCTGTACTAAATACCGCGCAGGAAGTGCGTTTCACGTGCCCCCTTGGCACGGATGTGCGGGGGCGGCCTGAAATGAACCTGGACCCTTCGGGTGATACCTCCATCCTGCGCTTCCCGATGTCGGTTTTCACGCCTGTCCCTGCACACAGCTTCTCTGGCCAAGTGGCCCTGACCTTCCTGACAGGGACCGGATCAAAATACTATGAATGTTACACTACCGAATTCACTCATCCCGTTCTTGCGCGCCTAGATCAAGGCCGCCTGACCGGGTTCGAGGGGCATCCTTCAGATGTAGCGCGGGCAGAGACTCATTATGATCGGGTGGCCGAACAGTTCGAAATTGACCGGAACTTTGTGCATTCCTGGCATGCTGGCATTCATCCCGGATGCGGCTACCCCTGGGACATGCGTGAGAACTATGAACGGTGGGGCGGGGCGGCATTCGGCAATCCGCGCATCTTGCATTTCCACACTTGTGGTGCTTACGCTCCCGGTGAAATCAGCTGGAACGTGATCGACCCGACCATTGTCATCGACGGCACAACCTATTGGCAGAGCGGGCGTTTTTACGCCGATCGTCTGCCGCGCGGTTCAGAGATACTAAGCCGCTATCCTTGCGCCGCAGGGCTATTTGCCCATCCCGACACAGATATCGGGTTGCGCAAAACAGGTTAATCATACTGACACTATTGCTCGCGCTCTACATTGGTTTACCAAGATACAGAATTCGCCAGACAAACGTGGCGTGACACCAACGATCGCTCAAAACCTGGGCTATGAATACAAGGAAGGAACCAAATTTGTCTGCCTGGATCAGGATGATATCTGATGAAGAGGCCGATGCGCCGCTTAAGACCGTTCTGGACCTTGCGCGAACGCCGCATGGAACGGTGGACAACGTTATGCGTGTGCATTCCCTGCGCCCCAACACCATGAAAGGGCATGTGGTTTTGTATCGCGCCTGCTTGCACGATGACA
Organism: Ruegeria sp. HKCCA6837; assembly: GCF_013034475.1. Classification (NCBI taxonomy): domain Bacteria; kingdom Pseudomonadati; phylum Pseudomonadota; class Alphaproteobacteria; order Rhodobacterales; family Roseobacteraceae; genus Ruegeria; species Ruegeria sp. HKCCA6837. Next base: position 2,921 of record NZ_WQGD01000004.1, on the reverse strand, counting down.
GCAACACGATCCCAATGTGGTTTCAGGAAGTGATCAGTTCTTATGTTTCAACGTTGAACACGTGCCCGTATTCCTACGCAAATCACTGGGCCAACGCGCGGCATCTGATCGGGGATGACGCGCGGGCGGACAAGATCGAGGCCGCGCTCAAGGCGCAACGACCGCAGGATGCGTTCGACGGCAAACATCTGGAGGCCTTGATCTACGCCGAAAAGCTCACTGTGTCGCCTGGCACTATGGTTGAACCCGACGTCACCGCACTGAGACACGCAGGTTGGGACGACGGCGAGATTCTCGAAATCAACCAGATCGTCGGCTATTTCAATTATGTCAATCGATTGCTCAACGGATTGGGCGTCACAACGGATGGCGATGTCGTAGGGTACTATGCCAGCGAATGACCTGAGCGCGACGCGTGCTGGTTTCATTGTCAATCGACAACCTTCCTGATTTCGCCGAAGACCTTGAGTGAGGCGCTCTTGGTTCAACCTTTTACGCCACGGAAACTGGCAAACGCTTAGAGAAGAAGACTTCAGTTTTCACGCGTTTTGCCAATGGCGGGATTAGCCAGCCAGACCAAAGCGCATACGCTCGGTTTGATCTGGCCAACTTGCTCTGATGTCCTGACTCCAAGCCAACGGAAGAAACGCACCTCAGGATAATTGTCGTCCTTGGCGATCAGTTGACCCCCCAGATCGCCGCGCTGCGTCGGGGCATCGCCGCGCGTAATACCGTTCTTGTTTGCCGTAACACGGCACAACGCGCTGGAGCACTTTGTGCAGACGGCCTTACCGCATTTCAGTGACTATCAGGACGCGATGTAGACGGGTGAACCGTTTCTTTATCATTCGGTCCTAGCTCAGTATCTGAACGCCGGGCTGCTGTATCCACTGGAAATCTGCCGACGGGTTAAACGCGCCGATTATGACGGTCATGCCCCGCTGAACGCGGTTGAAGGGTATATCCGTCAGATCATCGGCTAGCGCGAATTTGTGCGTGGGATCTACCGGATGCGGATGCCCGGTTACACGCAATAGAATTTCTTGAATAAATCCCGCCCCCTGCCCGGTTTCCACTGGACCGGCGATACTGACATGGCTTGCATGAAACAGGCGATATCGCAGACACGCGATGACGCCATTCATCGCTGATGGTCACAGGCAACTTCGCTCTAATGGCAGGAATTGACCCGGTACAAGCGCATAATTGGTATTTGGCCGTCTATGCCGAAGCCTATGAATGGGTCGAAGCCTCCAATGTCATTAGCTTGAGTCAGTTTGCCGACTGAGGATTGCTGGGATCGAAACCCTATGCGGCCAGCAGCAATTACTTCAACAAAATGTCGAATAATAGCGACACGTGCCGATATGATGTGAAGCAAAACAACCGGCCCGCAAGCTAGCCCATTCAATCCGCTGTATTGGGATTTTCTGGGGCGCAACGTAGAAAAACTGCGCGGCAATCCTCGCCTCAGCCAAGCCTAAAGAACGTGGGACCGGATGAGCCAAAAGATAAAATCAGGGCTATCTTGAAAGCGCGGCGAGGGTGTTGGACAACCTATAGCTCATCGGTGGGCATACCACAGCAGCGCGACAACTATGGCTAAAATCAACGAAAGAGGCGGCAGCAGAAAACCTCGGAAAAGGTGTGCCATTGGTCAAAACTGCTGTCCAAATTCTTGACGTAATTGTCCAACATGAAACGCCGCGACAGGGCAGTAATAATACAGCTTGTTGAAAACGGCCAAGTCATCGGGACAGCTACCCTTGATCCGGCCACAGCACCGTTCGCCCGTACCTCTAGATCGCGGGAAACCCGCAACTGCTAATTCAAGCAGACATGTGTCCAAGAAACCGTCCGTTCCGAACCTGTTCCGGGCGTAATTTGTAACGTTTAATAAAGGCCCGAGACATTGCCGTTCGGGACGAAAAACCAGTTGCAGATGCGACCTCAACAAGTGGCATGTCAGTATACTTCAAAAGACTGTTGGACCTCTCAAGGCGGAGTTCCTTATATGTGTCCAAAAGCGTCATGCCCGTTTTACACAAGAATCGTCGTTGAAGCTGCCGGATGGACGTCCCGACCAGTTCAGAAAGCTCAGAAATCCTGAGCGGGTCTTCGATGTTATCCAGCATTGTGTCCACGGCAAGGCTCACAAGCCTGTCTCCATTGGACTTTCGAATGAGGCGATTTGCGACCTGGCTTTCAGTTGCACCCTTGGGTTCGGCCAGCCCGACATACCGCCGCAACGTGTCTGCCAAATGCTCACCATGATCCATTGACACAAACTCGGCCAGCAGACGTAGGGCGCTGATCCGAGTGTTTGCGCTGTGCGTGCGCCCATCTGGGGGAAAATGGATCGAAGTTCCGCTGTTTCCAATCCCCAGTTCCAGCGCTGCGGCTTCGAAACCCGAATGCACGGCTGCTGTGCTTCTGTCAGCACTTCCGAGTTGCGCCAGCAGCATCACCGCTCCCCCTACAAGAACAGACCTGGGGGACAAGTTCAGCACCTGATTCACCCAGGACCTTTCAGCTGCAGTGGGGCACCAGGCGCGTTCAAAATCCCCCCAAAAAATCGCGGTACGTCCGGCCCAATACAGCGGACCTCCTACTGGCTCTTTAGCAAGGACACGTAAATTCACTACATAGGTGTGTTTATCCACCAACGTGTTCAGCGCCCTGTAAAACTCCATAATCAGTTCAGCAGAGGCTTTGTCAGAGTTTCGGTACAAAACGACATCGATGAATTGTAACCGATCTGACACCGGGGCAGAGCCTTTGGCAGCATTCTCGTGATCCTTCGTGACAACGTAGTGTTTCATTGGATGTACCAACCTTGGTTTGGTCAGTGCCAAATTGTTTCGGAAGTTTCCGATTGGCGAAAACCCCGCCTATGTTTTGGCGGGGTTTTGTTATGGGTT